>DAIUEL010000237.1:0-3756 GCA_036845145.1 Rhodanobacteraceae bacterium
TGCGGGCCGGTCGGCAGGTTGTCGATCTTGTCCACCACGTCCATGCCCTTGACGATCTTGCCGAACACCGCGTAGCCCCAGGTCATGCCGCTCTGGTTGCCGACGTAATCGAGGCGCGGATTGTCGACCACGTTGACGAAGAACTGCGCGGTGGCCGAATCGGGATCGGGTCCGCGCGCGGCGGCGACGGTGCCGCGCAGGTTCGACAAGCCGTTGTTGGCTTCATCGGGAATCGACGGCTGCGTCCGCTTGGGCCGCAATTGGCGCGTGTACAGCCCGCCTTGGACCAGGTAACCCGGAATCACGCGGTGGAACACGGTGCCGTCATAGAAGCCGTCCTTCACGTACTGCAGGAAATTGGCAACGCTCTTGGGCGCCTTGTCGGGGAACAGTTCGATCACGAAGTCGCCCTGCGAGGTCTTGACCTCGACCTGCGGATGCGCGGGCGCGGCCGGCGGCGGCGACGATGAGGCCGAAGCCGGCGGTGCGGCGTGCGCATCGGCGAATGCGAATGCGAGCGGCACGAGCAGGACCGGCAGCAGCCGGCGGAGCGAATGACGGATCGGGATCATGGCGCGCGTCGAAAAGCCCAAAGCGGCATGATAAGCGAACGCGCCGCCGTGGACAGCGCGGCGCGCCGGTTCACGGCTGCGTACAGGCGGCGCCCGCGCAGGCGCCGAACCGGAATCCGGTTGGCCGGTTCGGCGAGGCCTCGTTCTGCAGCGAGCTGTTGTCGTTGCCGTCCTGGTCCTGGTCGAGATGCCGCCGGCGGATTTCCAGCACGATCGGCGTGACCTGCGCGATGCGCGCGTCGATCTGGGCGCGGCTGTAATAGTCGAGGTCGGTGCGTTTCAGCAGGCGATGCAACTGGTCCAGCGCGTCGGCGGCGTGGCCGGACAGGAAGGTGGCGTCCGCATACGCGATGCCGGCGTGCACGTCGTCGCCCGCGACGTGGCAGGCATGGCCGTAGGCGGAATACAGCGAAGGCTCGGAATCGTCATTGAGCAGGGGCTTCAACAGCGCCTGCGCGGTCCTGGCGCTCGGCTTGCTGCCGTCGTCCAGCAGCGTGCGGCTGTAGTCCAGCACGATGGCCGGATCGTTGGGCCACATCGCGTTGAGCGAGGCATAGCGCTGCAGCGCGTCACTGCGCTGGCCGGCGTGGCGTTCGGCATCGGCCAGGCCCAGCGCAAGGCTGAGGTTGTCGGGCTGCTCCTTCGAAAGCTTGGCCATGATCGGCACGGCCTTGGAAGCCTGGTTCAGTTGCAGCAGGGTCAGCGCGTAGCCGTAGCGGTTGGCGGGCGCCTCGGCGAACTTGGCGCTGCTGGCCATGTTGCGCGTGTAGTAGTCGAGCACCGAGCGCGGGTCGTTGGACGACAGCACACGCACCCGTTCGCGCATCAATTCGTATTGCATTTCGCTGGGCCCGCGCGCGGAATGGTCCAGCAGCGCCGTGCCGCTTTTGACGAACGGCAGCGGCAGCAGCCCGGCCGTCGGCGGATCAGGGGTGTTGACCAGTAGTCCGTATTGCTTCTCGCCGTCGACTTTGGCGATGCGCAAATGCATCTCTTTTTCCAGCACGCGCGCGCGTGCCCGTGCGTCGGCGATGCGCACGCTGGAGACGGGGTGGTTCTGCAGGAAGTCGGGGATGTTGCCGGCGGCCATGCCGCCATCGCCGCCGGGGCGCAGGACCGACTGCATGTGGGCGAACACCGTGGCCATGCCGATCGGATCGAAACCGGCCTTGGCCAGCGTGTCGATGCCGACGTGGTCGGCTTCGGCTTCGTCCTTGCGGGTGAAGTCGATCTGGTGCTGTTGCATCATCGCCAACACGGAATAAAACGCGCCGACGCTGGGGTCCATGCCCTGCGAGTAGGGCGCGTTGCCGTAACCGTAGCCGTAGGGCTGGGTCTGGACACGGCGATCGGTCGAGTCGACCTGCGACGCCGCCAGTGCCGCCGCGAACGCGCCCAGCACGTACAGCGGCGCGGTTTTCTTCTGGTCCTCGATTGCGCGCTGCAGGTGGCGCTGGCTGACGTGCGCCAGTTCGTGCGCCATCACCGCGGCGAGCTGGTCCTGGTTTTGCGTGAGGGTGAACATGCCCGAGAAGATGAAGACGTAGCCGCCGAACGTCGCGAATGCATTGATCTCCGGCACGTTCAGGGCGGTGAACGTGTACTGCTGCGCCGGATCGCTGCTGGCGGAGGCCAGCCGGTAGCCGAGCGTACGCAGGTACTGGTCGACCTGCGGATCGTCCATCACCAGGTGCGCGGCCCGCAGTTCACGCATGAATTCCGCGCCGTAGGCCTGGGCTTCCTGCGGCGACATCACGGCGTCGGCGGAGCTGCCGAGGCTGGGCAGTCGCACGTCGGCCTGTTGCGCAAGCGCCGGCAGCGACAAGGCAAGCGTCGCGGCCAGGGTCAGCAGGGGGCGGAAGCGCTTCGACATGGACATCGGATCAACGTGTCTGGATTGGACCTGCCGGATGGCGTTTGGTTCGCGTGTGAACGGAAATGGCAGATCAGGCGGAAACCGGCAGCCATTCTCGGTTCCAGCATGTTCAAGGGGAGTAAAATAACGCGACTGCCGATACCTTTGTGCATCATGGCCAATATCGAAATCTATTCCACCGCGGTCTGCGGTTACTGTGTAGCCGCCAAGAACCTTTTGAAGGCCAAGGGACTCGAATGGCGCGAGCGGCGGATCGACATCGATCCCGCGGCGCGCGCCGAGATGCTGAACCGCGCGCCGGGCGCGCGCACCGTGCCGCAGATCTTCATCAATGGCACCCACGTGGGCGGCTTCGACCAGCTTGCTGCGGCCGAGCGCAGCGGCAAGTTGCAGGAACTTTTGCAAGCCGCGCCGTAACACCCGATAATTCCGCTTTTGCCTTTCCAAACCGTCGCGCCCATTGCGCCTGACGAAGCGGCTGTTGTGAAAGTCAGGCTGCAGACGGCCGTTCTGGACTGTCAAGCCCGTTTCGAAATCTCGTCATTCCAGGGCCGACGCGGCTCCATCGCGTCGGAACCCGGAATCGGTTGCGCCTGGCGATCTGGCCAAACCGGTTCCGGGTTCGGGCCGGCGGCCCGCTCCGGCATGACAAGCAACAAGCTTGCGGTTTGTCCGGAATGACGGGTAGCCAGTCACCGGTCCGCGCCAATGCCGACGAAACTGTCGAGTTTCCGGCGTTCTCGAAGACCACAAAATGAAGGAGCTGTGTGTGGGCAAGACGATTGCAGTAATCCGCGGCGACGGCATCGGCCCGGAAATCATGGCCGCCACCCTGAAGGTGCTGGATGCGTTGGAGTGCGGCCTCGAGTACGACTTCGTCGACGCCGGCATGGTGGCGCTGGAAAAGCACGGCGAGCTGTTGCCGCAGGCGACGCTCGACACGATCGCGAAACACGGTGTCGCGCTGAAAGGCCCGCTGACCACGCCGATCGGGAAGGGCTTTTCTTCGCTCAACGTGGCGTTGCGCCGGCACTTCGACCTGTATGCGAACGTGCGCCCGGCGATCAGCTTTCCGGGGACGAAGGCGCGCTACGAGAACATCGACATCATCACGGTGCGCGAGAACACCGAAGGCGCCTACCTTTCCGAAGGCCAGACGATGTCGGCAGACGGCGAGACCGCGCAATCGATCGTCCGCAATACCCGCAAGGGCGCGTCGCGGATCGTGCGCCACGCCTTCGAGCTGGCGGTGCGCAAGGGCCGCAAGAAAGTCACCGCGGTGCACAAGGCCAACATCATCAAGACCGC
>DAIUEL010000238.1:0-3749 GCA_036845145.1 Rhodanobacteraceae bacterium
ACCGCGCGCATCAGCGGACGCGATCTCGGCTCCACGATGCGCGACGTGAAAAAGGCGCTCGACGTACCCGGGGAATTGCCGCCCAGCATGTACTACGAACTGGGCGGACTGTACCTGCAACAGCAGATCGCCTTCCACGACCTGACGATCGTGTTGCTGACGGCGATCGCGCTGGTTTTCACGTTGCTGCTGTTCCTGTACGAAAGCTTCCGCACCGCGATCGTGGTTATGATCCAGCCGCTCCTGGCCATCTGCGCCGTCTTCATCGGACTTTGGATCACAGGCGTCGAACTCAACATTTCGGCCATGATGGGCATGACGATGATCGTCGGCATCGTCACCGAACTCGCCATATTCTATTTTTCCGAACTTGCGGACATCCGCGCCCGTGCGGCGGGCGACGAAAATCCCTCGCTCCGCGAAATGCTGATCGACGCGGGCAAGCGGCGCGCCCGCGCCATCCTGATGTCCGCCATTGCCGCAATCCTCACCCTGTCGCCGTTGGCGCTCGCGTTCGGCCGGGGCTCCCGAATGCAGCAGCCGCTCGCGATCGCGATCATTTTTGGCATGTTTGCAGCCGTACCCCTGGTATTGCTGGTGATGCCGGCGCTGTACGCGCTGGCGATGCGTCCCAGGCGGTCCGAATAGCCTGGCGCGATCAATCGCCCGCGCGCCAGCGCATGCGCGCATGCAGCACGCCTTCGCTCAATTCGAAGGACAGCGCCATCCCGAGCGCGCGCGCCGCGGCGCCAGCCAGCGCGAGGCCAAGTCCCGCGTGGCCCGCGCCGTGCGCTTCCTTGCGCCAGAAGCGTTGCCCGAACATGGCAAGATCATCAGCGTGCAAGGCGGGTGCGGCGTTGCGCACTTCGATGCCATCCTGCCACGCCCGCACGCTGACCGTGCCGCCAGCCGGCACGTATGCCACCGCGTTGCCGACCAGGTTGTCGAGTACGATTTCGAGGAGGGCCGGGTCGGTTTCGATAGCCGGATCCGACCCGTGCGATTCCACGATTTCGATCCGCACATTGCGTGCCCGCGCAGCCTCGTGGTGCCTCTCGCATGCTCGCGCAAGTTGCGGCCCGATCGGCACGCGTTCGGGGTGCGACTGCTCCAGCCCCGACTGGAGGCGTGTCAGTTGCAACAGGGCGGTGACGGTCGCCTCCAGCTCCGCGCCGATGCTGCCGACCTCGCCGAGCAGGCCATGCGCATCGCGCCCGCTCGGATAACGCCGTTCGACATCCACCAGCGTGCGCAACTCGGCGAGCCGCGTGCGGAATTCATGCGCGAGGCCGGAGGCGAACTGCCGTTCGCGGGCCAGTCCCTCGTCCATCCGCGCCAGCACTTCGTTGAAGCGCGCGACCAGCGGGGCCAGTTCGGTCGTGTCACTCGCCGGCAACCGGCCGCCCGGCGCATCCGGGCCGATGCCGGCCATCGCGCGATCCAGCACGGAGAGCGGACGCAGCCCGCGGCGTACCAGCCACGGTGTCAGCAGCATCACCAGCGCGCACGCGCCCAGCAGGGAACCCAGAAGTATGATGTCGAGTGTGTCCAGAAGCTCATCCAGCGGACCGCTGTCCTGCGCATACGTGAGCGCGCAGGCTGGCGCCGGGGATGCAACGGACTGGCCGACGTGCATGGGCGTGAAGTGGAACGCGACGACGCGCAGCGAACGGCCCTCGCGCGAGCGCGCATCGGCGAACGTCGGTTCGCTGTCCGCAACAACGGTCGGCGGGGCTTCCGCGCTGCGCGCGATCACCGCACCCTCGCAGCGCAAATCGTACCAACTCGATTCCGCGTTGCCGGGAAACGCGGCCACCGCCGCGTTTCCGGCGTCCACGGCGACACGGCCATTCTCGATCCGGGTCAGCGCCGCCAATGATTGCGCACGCGCCAGCAGCGACGCATCGAAGCGCTGCTGCATCTCCGCGTCGGCGCGCCAGTCCACGATCTTGGCCGCCGCGCCGAAAACCACCAGCACGGCGAGCGCGAGCAGCAGTGTCAGGCGCGCACGCAACGAAAACTTCTTTCTCATTGCAGCACGAGTTCCATCGTCATCCCGGCCGGGGGAAACGCGGGGACCCGGGTCCAAGGATGGGACCATCCTCATGGAATCAAGTATCCGGCGCCGCGACGGTTCTCGATCAAGCCATCGCATCCGGCGTCCGCAAGCTTGCGCCGCAGGCCGAACACGACCACCTCGATGCTTCGATCCGAGGCTTCGCTTTCGCCGCCGGCAATGCGCTCCAGGATATCCGTGCGCGGGAACACCCGACCACGGTGACGCAGCAACAGTTCCAGCAGCGCGAACTCGCGCGGCGTGAGCTGCAGCACGCTGCCATTCGCGCTGGCGCGGCGCGCCTGCGGATCGACCCGCACCCCCGCATGTTCCAGCACGTCCGCGTGCGTTTCGGCAGGGCGCCGAGCCAGCGCGTGCAGGCGCGCGACCAATTCCTCGAACGCGAACGGCTTGACCAGGTAGTCATCGGCACCGGCATTCAGCGCGTCCACGCGATCCTCGACCTGGTCGCGCGCCGACAGCACCAGCACGCGGGGACGTTCGCCACCCGCGGGAAGGGCGCGCAGCACGCCGAACCCATCCAGTCGCGGAAGCCCGAGGTCGAGCACCACGAAGTCGTAGCCATAGGCCGCGAGATACCCGGTGGCTTCGACGCCATCGCCGGCGACATCCACCGTGAATCCCGCGGCGTGCAAACCGCGCGAGAGCGTCGTCCGCAACCGTTCGGAATCCTCGACCAGCAACAGCTTCATGAATGGCGTTCCCGGTGCATGCCGCGAAAGCTACCACCGCGGTCGACCGCCCACCACAAGGCACGCGCAAACCGGTGCAAGGTTCCCGAAAGCCACGGCGAAGCGGCTGCTAAGCATGTGTCGCCAAAGTGACAGACAGCACACGGCAAACCAACGATCCCGGATGCAACCAGGCACCTTGCTGCGGCGATTCGCGATGTGGCTGCTCATCGGCATGGCCGCCGTGGCGCCGCTGGGGAAAGCCGTTGCCGCGAGCGGGCCGTTCGGCATCGATCATCGCGTCGCCTACGACAACAGCGGCATCTGGGCGCGCAGCAACCAGAAGGCGCTGGTGGGCGCCACGATCCTGACCGTGGTGGGCGGCTCGCTTGCGCTTGGCGATCAGGACAAGCTGGGCGATACGTTCTGGCGCTCGCTGGATTCGATGGCGGTGTCGTCGCTCATCACGCAGGGCGCGAAATGGACCTTCCAACGCGAACGCCCTTCGCAAACCAGCAATCCGGACAAGTTCTTTCAGGGTTTCAAATACGAGAGTTTTCCCAGCGGCGAAGTCACCGCAATCGCGGGCGCCGTCACGCCGTTCGTCGTGGCCTACGGTCACGATCATCCAGCCGTGTATGCGTTGGAGCTTTTGCCGCTATATGACGCCATCGGCCGGGTCAAGACGCGCGGCCACTGGCAAAGCGACGTGCTGGCCGGCTGGGCCATCGGCACCGCAGTCGGCATCTGGGCCGGCCATCGCGATTCGCCCTTGATCCTCGGCTGGTTGCCCGGCGGTTTCCAGGTGGGCTTCATCCACCGCTTCTGAACGTGTGCCCGTACGCAACCGGCGCATCGCGGAAACGGCACCTGCCAAATCGGGGCTACTTCGATCGACCGCCCGATCGTCACGGTTCCCGAGGTGCGCTCCTACAAAAGCGCGGCGAGATCGTTGCCGATCTTCTCCGGCTTGTCCGCCGACGCGTAACGCCGCACCACGC
>DAIUEL010000239.1:0-3743 GCA_036845145.1 Rhodanobacteraceae bacterium
AGCGGTCGTGCGCCATCTCGGCCAGCAGGATGCCGTCGGTCATGAACTTGACCAGGGTGTTTTCGCCGAGCTGTTTCGCGAAGCGCACCTCGTAACCGACCACGCCACCCGTCTCACTGCCGAGTTCGCTGGCAACGCGACGCGCCATCGCGCGCGCGGCGAGTCGCCGCGGCTGGGTGCAGCCGATCATGCCGGCGACACCGCGCCCGGCCGCGAGGCACAGCTTGGGCAATTGCGTGGTCTTGCCGGAACCGGTCTCGCCCGCGATTACCAGCACTGGGTGCTCGCGGATCAGGCGCGTGATTTCGTCCGCGCGTCGCGTGATCGGCAAGGCTTCGTCCAGCGTGATCGGCGGCACCAGCGCGGCCCGCGCTTCACGCTGCGCGACGGAGGTCGCAGTTTCCTGCGCCAGTTTGCGCAACACGTCGGGCGACGATGGCCGCTTTCGCTCCATCCCGCGCAGGCGCGCGCGCAGCCGACCGGCATCACGCGTCAGGGCGCGATCCAGCAGGCGTTCCAGTTCGCGCGGCGTCGGTACATAGTTGCCGCGCGGGTCGGGCTTCGATTCCATCGCGACATGTTATTCGACGCGGCCAGTCATCTCCTTCAACAAAGCGCGGAAACCGTCCGGGAAACCGTTTGCGCTGAATGTGGTGGCCGTCAGGCCGCGAATTCGAAGCGCCATCGTCCTTCGACTTCGACGCTCGCGGCCTGCGGGGTCGGTCCGGAAAGCCAACGCCCGGCACTTCCGGCACCTGAAACTGGGCCCTGTTTGGTGCATCATTCGGGCTTTGCCCACCGGAAATACCCATGCCCCGCACCACGCTGATCCTCGCCGCCGCCGTCGCCTGCGCCTGCACGGCCTGCTCGCAGCAATCGCCCAATGCCTCCGCGCCCGCACCGGCCGGCACCGCAGCCAAGGCCACGACCGCCGCGTCGCCCGCACCGGCCAGCACCGCGCCCGACATCGGCATCAACCTGGCATACATCGACCGATCGGTGGAACCCGGCGACAACTTTTTCGATTACGCCAATGGCGCATGGCTGAAGACCGCCGAGATCCCGTCCGACCGTTCCAGTACGGGTGCGTTCTACGACATCTTCGAGATCACCGAAAAGCACACCGCGGACTTGATCAGGAATGCGGGCGCCGGCAACCCGGCCGCCGGCAGCAATGCGCGCAAGATCGCCGATTACTACGCCGCCTACATGGACACCGCCGCGATCGACAAGGCGGGCCTGACGCCGATCAGGCCGGAACTCGACGCGATCGATGCGATCAAGACCCGCGAAGACCTCGCACGCGTGCTCGGCAGCCGCCTTCGCGCCGATGTCGACCCCATCAATGCCACGAATTTCCACACCTCGAACCTGTTCGGTCTGTTCGTGACCAAGGGGCTGGAAGAAACCTCCATCCAGATTCCGTATTTGCTGCAGGGCGGCCTCGCGATGCCCAGCCGCGATTACTACCTCTCGAAAGACGCGCACATGGCCGAGGCGCGCGACAAGTACAAGACTTACGTCGCCGCGCTGCTGAAGCAAGCCGGCATCGCCAATGCGGACACCAAGGCCGCTGCCGTGATCGCGCTGGAAACGAAGATCGCCGAAACGCAGGAAAGCCTGGTCGACAGTGAGGACATTCACAAGGCGAATACAGTGTGGAGTACCGCCGAATTCCCGAAAAAGGCACCCGGCCTCGACTGGAACGCGTACTTCAAGGCGGCCGGCCTGGATGGCGTGAAACGGATCGACCTGTGGCAACCGTCCGCGATCACCGGCGAATCGAAACTGGTCGGCAGCCAGCCGGTCGACGCGTGGAAGGCCTTGCTGACGTTCCACACCTTGAACGCCGCGGCGTCGCTGCTGCCGAAGCCTTACGAGAAATTGAGCTTCGATTTCTTCGGCAAGACCCTGCAGGGCACGCCCGCGCAGCGCGAGCGCTGGAAGCGCGCGGTCAGCGCGACCAGCGCCGCCCTTGGCGATGCGGTCGGCGAGTTGTACGTCAAGGAATACTTCCCGGCCTCGTCGAAGGTCGCGGCCGAAGCGATGGTGACAAACCTGATCGCCGCATTCCGCACCGGCATCCAGAAACTCGCGTGGATGTCGCCCGAGACCAAACAGAAGGCCGAAGCGAAACTCGACACGCTGAAGGTGAGTGTCGGCTATCCCGATCACTGGCGCGACTATTCGTCGCTCGACATCAAGCCAGATGACGCGCTCGGCAACCACCTGCGCGCGGTGAAGTTCGAGTACGAACTCGCCAAGGCCAAGATCGGAAAAGCCATCGACGACAACGAATGGTGGATGACGCCGCAGACGGTGAACGCGGTCAACCTGCCGCTGCAGAATGCGCTGAACTTCCCGGCCGCGATCCTGCAGCCGCCGTTCTTCGATCCGAAGGCCGATACCGCCGCCAACTACGGCGCGATTGGCGCAGTCATCGGTCACGAAATCAGCCACAGCTTCGACAACACCGGCGCGGATTTCGATGCGCAGGGCCGGCTGAAGAACTGGTGGACGCCGGCGGACCTGAAACACTTCGAAGCCGCGACCGACACGCTCGCAAAGCAGTACGACGCGTACGAAGCGTTGCCGGGCCTGCACGTGAACGGCAGGCAGACGCTCGGCGAGAACATCGCCGACGTGTCGGGCCTGACCGCCGCCTATCGCGCGTATCACCTGTCGCTGGAGGGCAAACCCGCACCGGAAATCGACGGGCTTTCCGGCGACCAGCGCTTCTTCATCGCGTTCGGGCAGGCATGGCGCAGCAAGACACGCGATGCCGCGTTGCGCCAGCAAGTGGTCACCAACGTGCACGCCCCCGGACAGTTCCGCGCCGAAACCGTGCGCAACCTCGACCCGTGGTACCAGACGTTCAACGTCCAACCCGATGCGAAGCTGTACCTGAAGCCGGACCAGCGGGTGAAGATCTGGTAGCGATGCACGGAATGCCGCCGCGCCACCAAGTGCGCGGCGGCATTCGATGGCTTGTCAACGCGCTGGGAGAACGTGATGCAACCTCGTCACCAGATCGCTTTCGCATGCCGGTAATCCGGGCTTCCGTGGCCGGGAAACCGTACAGTTTCCTGCTCGACACCGGCGGCCAGTACTGCGTGATTTCAGACGCCGAACTCGGCTTGTGGCGCAAGCAGTATCCAGACTGGTCGCACGTCGACGGGGTTTATGGTCCCGCCAACATGCAGATCGGGCAATTCGAAACAAGGCTGACCATGCTGCGCGAACATCGATCGATCCGGCATGTTCAAGCTCGGCTCGCGCATGAGGCACCTCACGGCGACATCCTGCACATGAACGCCACTGCAATGGACACGCTCGTGTTCATCTTCGAGCCTGCTTTCATCCGTTAGGGTCCGGTACGCAGCGCGACATTTTCCCTGCGTCGTTCCGCGCGCTGTCCTGCGGTGCGACCGATCCGAGAGGAGAAGACTGCATGTCCAGCAAGGTCTATCGCACGCTGTGCCTTGCCGTCGGCCTGACGGCCACGGTCGCGTTCGCCGGCTGCACCAACTACGTCAAGCGCAGCGATTTCGACGCTGCCATCACCAAACTCCAGAGTACCGACCAGAGCCTGCAGCAGCAGATCAATTCGCTGCAACAGGACATGCAAAGCCACTTCGCGAAGTACGACACCCAGATCACGGCGATGCAGGGGCGCATCCGCGTCGACACCGTCGCGCATTTCGCATTCAACGAGGCCACCTTGCAGGACAACGACAAGGCCA
>DAIUEL010000240.1:0-3723 GCA_036845145.1 Rhodanobacteraceae bacterium
ATCGTGCCGCGGATGAGGATTTCCAGCGGCGACATGCTGAAGTTCAGGAAATTGCTGAAATGAAGCGCGTCCATGATCCATCCTTGCGCAGGGAGTTCACCCTGAATCTACCGCAAAGCCGGCGCCCTCACCGCGCGCTCGCGCCGTCGGTCACCCGCGGCCCGTCAATCGCCCGCCGCAGCACGGCACCGCACTCGCCTTCCAGCTTGAACGCGAACAGTTCATCGCCGCGTGTGCGTCCGCGATTGACCGCGACGACTTCGATGCCGCGCGCGGCGGCCGCACGCACCAGGCGGAAGCTCGACCACACCATCAGCGACGAGCCGGCCACCAGAACGCCGTCGGCGGATTCCACCGCGGCCAATGCGGCTGCCGTGGTTTCGCGCGGCACCGATTCGCCGTAGAACACCACGTCCGGCTTCAGCATGCCGCCGCAAATTTCGCATGCAGGCACGTTGAACGCGCTGAAGTCGATGCCTTCGAGATCGGCGTCGCCATCCGGTGCGATGCGCGCGGCCGTTGCATCCCAATTGGGGTTCGCGCCGCGCAGGCGCATCTGGAAAGCGTCGCGATCGAAACGGTGACCGAGGGCAAGGCAGCGCACCACGTCGAGTCGCCCGTGCAGGTCGATCACATTGCGGCTGCCCGCGCGCTGGTGCAGGCGATCGACGTTCTGGGTGACGATTTGCGCAACTCGCCCCAGTCGCCCCATTTCCGCCAAGGCAGCGTGCGCCGCACTCGGTCCTGCTGCCGCGAACATCGGCCAGCCCGCGAAGCTGCGCGCCCAGTAACGCTTGCGCACCGCTTCGCTCTCCACGAAATCGCGGTACTGCACCGGCGGCGAGCGCTTCCAGTTGCCGTTGCCATCGCGGTAATCGGGAATGCCGGACTCGGTACTGACGCCGGCGCCCGTGATCACGGTCACGCGCGAGCGCGCCGCCAGCCACGCCGCGAGGCGTTCGCCGTCCGTGACACCCATTCCGGCTTCGAAATCCATGCGGCAATGTAGCGTGCGGGAAAGATGGCCGTCACGTTTCGCAACGGCATTCAGGTCGCCCCTCGCCGACGCCACGGTATGCGTGGCCTGACGATGGCCCAGAGCGCGATGACGTACACGAACACCACGGCGTAGGCGATCGCGAACACCCACAGCGGCAGTGGCCAGTAGATCATCCGCTCGATCCAGGACGCAATCAGCGGCTGCACGTGCGACGCATCCGAAACCCCACCCTGCCAGATCGTCAGGAAACAGGCCCGCCCCGACAGAGCCTGGACCGCGACCACGGCAAGGCTGAGAAGATGCGCCAGTCGCCACCAGAATCCCCGCACCCAGCGCCATCCGCGCCAGGCGCCGATCGGGACCAGTACACAGCCCGCGACATTGAACGCGATGATGGCGAGGTGCAACGCGAGCACTGATGTCGCCGCCATGCGCAAGCCCGCCGACCGTCAGGTCATCGTCACGAATTCTTCCGCGGACGTCGGATGGATCGCGACGGTCTTCAGGAAATCCGCGTAGCACGCACCCATCCGCACGGCCACCGCGAAGCCCTGCAGCATTTCGTCCATGCCCGGCCCGACGCCATGCAGGCCCACGACGCGCTCGTCATCGCCGACGCACACCAGCTTCATCATCGTCTGGCCTTCGCGGCCGGCCAGCGACCACAGCATCGGCGTGAAGCGCGCCCTGCGAACGTTCACTGCGTCGCCGTACTGCTCGCGTGCCTCGGCTTCGGACAGGCCGACGGTGCCGACAGGCGGATGCGAAAAGACCACGCTGGGAATGCAGGAATAATCGAGGTGCGCATCGGGCTTGCCGCCGAACAGCCGATCGGCGAGTTGCCGACCCGCGGCGATGGCCACCGGCGTCAGCGCGGGTTTGCCGTTGACGTCGCCCAGCGCGTACACGCCATCGGCCGAGGTATTTTCGAAATCGTCGGTGGCGATCTCGTTGATCTTGCCGAGCTTCACGCCCACGGCCCGCAATTGCAGCGATTCGACATTCGGCAGTCGGCCGATCGCGCTGATCACCTGGTCGTAGGGTCCATGTGGCTCGTGGTCCGTACAATCCAACCACAGTCCTTGCGCATCCCGATGCACGCCACGCACCGCGCAACCTTCGTGATGGCCGATCCCTTCCGCCTTCATCATGCGGCCCAACGAATCCCCGAGATCGGCATCGAAGCGTGACAGCAGTCCGCCGCGCGTGATCAGTTCCACACGCGAGCCCAACGCGCGCAGCACGCCTGCCAACTCCACGCCGATGTAGCCGCCGCCGATGATGCCGACGCGCGTGGGGCAATGGTCCAGCCTGAAGAATCCGTCCGAGTCGATCGCGAGATCGCCGCCAGGCAATTCCAATCCGCGAGGACGGGAACCAGTCGCGATCACGATGTGCGGCGCACGATAATCCGCATCGCCCGCACGCAGCGCGTGCGCGTCGATGAAATGCGCCGGCGCGGGTATATGCGCGATGCCCAGTTCGCGCAGTCGATTCGCGTACGACGTTCGCGCGCGCAGTACGTACGCTTCGCGGTGGCCGATGAACGTGGCCCAATCCAGCAAGCCCGGCTGCACGTCGAAACCGACGGCCTCGGCCATGCGCTGCGCATCGGCCAGTTCGGCGGCCAGCCACATCGCCTTTTTGGGCACGCAGCCGCGGTTGACGCAGGTTCCGCCCAATTCATGCGGCTCGAACAGCGCCACCTTCGCGCCATGCCGCGCCGCGCGAATCGCAGTGGCCAGCCCTCCCGAGCCACCTCCCACCACCAGCAGATCCGGATCGTTCTTCATGCGCTCACACACGCTTCGCAATGGGCGTGGCGCCATTTTCCACGATCCGGTAGCACGGCACGTACCTGCTGCCCGGAAGTTTCATGCGCTGCTGTGCGACGAAGCTCTGCAGCAGCGTGTCGAGCGCGCGCATGAACTCCGGGTCACCATGGATTTCGTAGGGGCCGTTCCGGTCGATTTCGCCCATGCCCTCTTCCTTGACGTTGCCCGCCACGATGCCCGAAAACGCACGCCGCATGTCGGCGGCAAGCGCATGCGGCAATCTGTCGCGATGCAGGTCCAGCGCGGCCATGGCCGCATGCGTAGGCCGGAACGGCTGCTGGAACGGCAGGTCGATGTTGATTTCCCAGTTGAAGAAGAATGCGTCGTGGGTTTCCACGCGATGGTTGCGCACGACCTCGATGCCCTGCTGCATCGCATGCGCCACCGCCACCGGGTCCTCGATGATGATCTGGTAGCGCTGCGCGGCGGCGTCGCCAAGCACCAGTCTCAGGAATTTGTCGATCTGCTGGAAATACGGCGCCGCCGATTCGGGCCCCGTGAACACCAGCGGGAACGGCACGCTGGCATTGGCGGGATCCAGGAGGATGCCGAGCAGGTACAGGATCTCTTCGGCCGTGCCGACGCCGCCCGGAAACACGATGAAGCCGTGGCCGACGCGCACGAACGCTTCCAGCCGCTTCTCGATGTCGGGCAGGATCACCAGGCTGTTGACGATGGGGTTCGGCGATTCGGCCGCGATGATGCTGGGCTCAGTGAGGCCGATGTAGCGGTTCTCGTCGTGGCGCTGCTTGGCGTGGGCAATGGTCGCGCCCTTCATCGGACCCTTCATCGCGCCCGGCCCGCAGCCGGTGCAGATGTCCATGCCGCGCAGCCCGAGCTGGTAACCGACGGCCTTGCTGTAGTCGTATTCCTCGCGCGAAATCGAAT
>DAIUEL010000241.1:0-3695 GCA_036845145.1 Rhodanobacteraceae bacterium
GTCATGTACAGCGCGATCGGTTCGAGGAACGCGCACACGCGGCCATCGACCTTGCACAGCGCGGCCAGTGTACGCAACATCATGGCGGCATCGTCACCACGCGACGGGCAACCGACGACCAGGCCGGGGATGTCGCGCAGCGCAGCGATCGAGTTGTCGTTGTGGAAGTGTCCGCCGAAACCTTTCTGATAACCCAGCGACGCGATCCGCACCAACAGTGGATTGCGGTATTGATCGTTCGAGAAGAACTGCAGCGACGCCGCCTCGCCACGGAGCTGGTCGCAGGCGTTGTGGAAATAGGCGAGGTACTGGATTTCCGGAACCGGCAGCATGCCCATGTTGGCGTAGCCCTGCGCCAAACCGAGGATCATGGTTTCATCGAGCAATGTGTTGAACACGCGCGCGCCCTTGAAGGCTTTCTGCAAGCCGCGCGTCACGGTGTACACGCCACCCTTCTGCGCCACGTCTTCGCCGAACAGCAGCGATTCCGGATATTTCGCCAGCAGGTCGTGCAGCGCCGAATTGATCACCAATGCAAGATGACGCGGCGGGAGCTTTTCAGGCAGCTTGTCGTCGCCACCGAATATCGCCACGCGTTTTTCCGCGTAATTCGCGCGCACGGCTTCGGCGGTGACCGCCCTCGGCGTGTAGGGCGCCAGCGGCTTCATCACCGCTTCGAGCGATTTCAGTTTCGGACGGTCGTAGGCTTCCTCGGCCGCGGCGAAGCAGTGCTTGCGGGTGGATTCGTATAGGTCGAGCAACGACTGCTTCGTGTACACGCCCGATTCCAGTGCGATCGCGGCCGAACGCAGCAGCGGATCGGTCGCTTCAAGCGCCATCAGTTCCTCGAAGCTGCGCCACTCGATCTCGAAATCGGTGCCCGCATGCCCGGCCAACCGCGTGGTCTTGAGGTGCAGGAAGGTCGGGCGGCGCGTACCACGGCAATGTTCGACCGCACGCTGCACCTGCGCGCAGCCTTCGGCAAGGTCGAGGCCGTCGGCGAAGAAGTAGTCGAGGTCCTTGCGGTCGCGGAAATTGTTGGCGATCCATCCGCTCGGCGTCTTCACCGAAATGCCGATGCCGTTGTCCTCGCACACGAACAGCACCGGCGCCGGCAAGCGCTGGTACGCCGTCCAGCCCGCGGCGTTGAACGCGGTCTGCGCGGTCGCGTGGTTGCTGGAGGCATCGCCGAACGAACAGATCACGATCGAATCGTTCGGAATCGGCAGCGCATGGCCGATGCGCTGCGCCTGCTCGATCGCGACGGCGGTGCCGAGCGCCTTGGGCAGGTGCGAAGCGATGGTGGACGTCTGCGGCAACACCCACAACGGTTTCGAACCCCACACCTTGTGGCGGCCACCCGAGGCCGGATCCTCGCTGCTGGCCGCGAACGACAACGCCGAATCCATCACCGGGTCCATCCCCGGCAACTTGCGGAAACGCTCGGCCATGAACGCGCCGGAGCGGTAGTGCAGGAACGCGGGATCGGTGTGCCGCGTCAGCCGCGCCACCATCGCGTTGCCTTCGTGGCCCGACGAACCGATGGTGTAGAACACCTTGTTCTGCACGCGCAGCACGCGCGCCATCAAGTCCAGATGGCGCGAAATCAGCTGCGACTCGAGCAGTTCGCGAAAATCGCGCGCGCTGCACGCGCTGCCCGGCAACACCGGCGCGTCGTCGCGCGGCGTGGCCGCGGCTTCGCCCTGCCACGCCTGCACGAATTCGGTGAAGTTCTGGTCGACGATTTCGGCGCGATTGAAACCCTTGTGGCGCGCGGGAATGGGAGTCTTGTTGGCGTTCATCTCGATGGTTCAGGCGGTGCGTGGGGTGCGGCGCGCAAACCATGCTTCGCGCGACTGGCCCCAGATTTCGATCGGGTCCTGATCACGCGGGGCCGGCATGTGGCCGGGGCCTTGCAGGGTGGAACCCAACCTTTTCGCGACCGCCTGCGAGGCCTTGTTGGCGGGCGCGATGCAATGGATGATACGGACCCAGCCGAGGTGGGCGAAGGTCCAGTCGATCGCGGCCGTCGCGGCTTCGGTCGCATAACCCTTGCCCCACGCTTCGCGCGCGAGCGTCCAGCCGATTTCATCGCCCGGCCAGCCATCCGGATGCAAGGGACCGACGCGGCCGACCCAACGGCCGGTGCGCTTCTCGATCACCGAAAACGCGTGGAAGCCGAGCACGTGCCACGAGCCGACCGCCGACGTGAAATGGTTCCACGCATCGAAGCGGCTTTTGGTGCCGCCAAGATGACGCATGACTTCCTCGTCCCTTGCGATCGCGGCCCATGCCTCGAAATCATCGCCGCACGGCGGACGCAGGATCAGCCGCTCCGTTTCGAGCGCGGGTTCCGGCTTCGGCATGGCATCCGTCACCGGTGGATCACGTCCCTGCCGGGCGGTAGACGCATCCCGGCTCGGCGTTCGCGATGTCCGGAATGTTGGGGCTGTAGCAGGTGTACTGCACGCTCTTCTTGCCGTCCTTCCCGGTCACGATTTTCGGGACCAGTTGCACGATGCCGCCGGTGACCCCGACGGCGGCCGTCAGGTACACGTTGATCACCCCGCCTTTGCTGACGAGGATCGAACCGATTTCCTGGCTGCCCAACTGATTCGGCGCCGCGACGCGCGCCTCTGTATTGCTGGCCGGCGGCGCGGGATTGGCAAGCATCGCGTTGGCCACCCCGATCTTGACCAGCGCCAGCTTCAACGAGGTCAGCGCGACATGCATTGCATTGGCGTCAACCGCCGCCATCGCCCCACCCGAAGCAAGCATGGCGCCCATCGCAAGACCGGCCAACCATTTGTTGCGAAGTTTCATGTCAATCTCCCACCGCAGCGCCACGATCGAAGCGGCTGTTGTGAAAAGTCAGGGCAGGACGCCCGTTCTGGTGCTGGTGAACCCGATGGGTCCGTGTCATCCTCGAACACTCGGCGGCGCAGTGATCATGGGCGATCACACTAGAACGCATTGATGCCGGTGAGTTCGCGCCCCACCACCAACTGGTGCACGGTCTGCGTGCCTTCGTACGTCACCACCGATTCCAGATTCAGCGCGTGACGGATCGCGACGTGCTCGGTGGTGATGCCCGCGCCACCCAGGATGTCGCGGCATTCGCGCGCGATGTCCAACGCCATCCGCACGTTGTTCCACTTCGCCAGCGAAATCTGGGTGGGATGCAGTTGCCCCGCATCCTTCAGCCGCCCAAGGCGCAGCGCCAGTAACTGCGCAGTGGTGATGCGGCGCGCAATGTCGGCCAGCCGCAACTGGATCGCCTGGTTGGCTGCAAGCGGCCGGTTGAACAACACCCGTTCCTGCGTGTACTCCAGCACCTCTTTCAGGCATGCCTGCGCCGCGCCGATCGGGCCCCAACTGATGCCGAAGCGCGCGGAGTCGAGGCAACTCAGCGGACCGCGCAAGCCCTTCACGTTCGGCAACATCGCGCTGTCCGGCACGCGCACGCCATCGAGAAACAGCGCGCTGGTCACCGACGCGCGCAGGCTCATCTTCTTGTGCACTTCCTGTGCGGTGAAGCCTTTCGTCGAAGCCGGCACCAGGAAACCGCGGACGCCATCGTCGGTCCTGGCCCACACCAGCGCCACGTGCGCGAGGTTGCCGTTGGTGATCCACATCTTGGCGCCGTTGATCACCCAGTCGCCGCCGTCCTTCTTCGCGACGGTTTTCATGTTGGC
>DAIUEL010000242.1:0-3684 GCA_036845145.1 Rhodanobacteraceae bacterium
TCGGTGTACAAGGCGCGCCTGCGCATGGGCGAGAAACTCGCCGCGAAAATCCTGCGCGAGCGGCCCGACCACGACATCGATGCGGTGATTCCGATTCCCGACACCTCGCGCACCTCGGGGTCCACGCTGGCCGCGGCACTCGGCGTGCCGTTCCGCGAGGGCTTCGTCAAGAACCGCTACATCGGACGCACCTTCATCATGCCGGGGCAGGGCCAGCGCGTGCGTTCGGTGCGCCGCAAGCTCAATCCGATTCCGCTGGAATTCCGCAACAAGAACGTGCTGCTGGTGGACGATTCCATCGTGCGCGGCACCACCTCGCGCCAGATCGTGCAGATGGCGCGCGAAGCCGGTGCCAGGAAGGTGTACTTCGCCTCGGCCGCGCCGCCGGTCCGCTATCCGAACGTGTACGGCATCGACATGCCGGCGCCGGCGGAACTGGTCGCGCACGGCCGCACCGTCGAGGAAATCCGCGAGACCATCGGCGCCGACTGGCTGGTGTATCAGGATCTCGACGACCTCATCGATGCCGTCGCCGAGGGCAACGACAACCTGAAGCACTTCGACGATTCATGCTTCTCCGGCCGCTACGTCACGGGCGTGGACACCGAGTACCTGCGCCAACTGGAGTTCATGCGTTCGGACGAGGCCAAGGCGCAGCGAAGAAGCGCGTAAGAAAATAGCGTAGGGCGGGAGCAGCGAAGCGCATCCCGCCATCACGGTCGTCCAATATTGCAGAAGGGTTGATTCCGTTTCGGCATTGATCGGCGGGATTCAGCGTTGCTCCCGCCCCACGATTGGGGAGTCTGTATGCCGCGCCGCCTCATCGCATTGTTCGACGGCACCTGGAACAAGGTGCAGACCCGCACCAACGTGGAACGCTTCTGGCGGCTGATCGCACCCGCCGATGCCGCCGGCAACGAACAGATCTGCAAATACGTCGCCGGCGTTGGCGTGAAACCCGGCATCGAGCACCTGCTGGGTGGCGCATTCGGACTGGGGCTTTCCGGCAACGTCGAGGAGGGCTTCCAGTGGCTGTCGAAGACGTGGCGCGAGGGTGACGAAATCTGGTTGCTGGGTTTCAGTCGCGGCGCCTACACCGCGCGCAGCCTCGGTGGCCTGATCCGCAAATGCGGACTGTTGAGGCCCGACGAAAAGGGCGAGGTCACTTCCGACGAGGTCGACGCGGCCTACAAGCTTTATCGCAACGATCTGCACCCGGACGATCCGGCGATGCAGGCGTTCCGCGCCGCGCATTCGCGCGAAGTGCAGATCCGCTTCATCGGCGTGTGGGATACCGTTGGCGCGCTCGGTATTCCGGGCGTCGCGTCGTGGTTCCCGTTTGCGCGCAGCCGCTATGCATTCCACGACACGGACTTGAGCAAGATCGTGCAATACGCCTACCAGGCACTGGCGCTGGACGAGCATCGCTCCGATTTCGAACCCACCAAGTGGACGCGACCCGATGCGACTCGGCAGCCCGGCGAATCGGCCTCTGCCTGGAAGCCGGAGCAGATCGAAGTGGAGCAACGCTGGTTCGTGGGCGCGCACTCCGACATCGGTGGTGGCGAACAAACCGATGGCGCGGGACACAAGCCGGATACGCTGCCGGAGATCACGCTGGCCTGGATGCAGGCCAAGGCGAAAGGTGCGGGGCTCGCCTTTAGCCAGGATTACGTGCCCTCCGCAGGCGCCGAGCTCGACGTTCCCAACGATTCCTATGGTGGGTTCATGGGCGGCATCTACAGGGTCTTCAAGCAGCCGTTCCAGCGCGTGATCGGCGGCGGCATCAACGAAACCGTCGATTCGTCGGTGTGGCTGAAGTGGTACGCGCAATCCGAATACCGCCCGCAGTCTGTCGAAACGGCGATGCTCGCCGATCGCATCGAACTGGGGTCGACGCAAATCGCATGACCGGATTGTTCGAAGCTGCCAGACGCTGCATCGATTGCGCGGAACCCGAAACCAAAGTCGCGTTGACGCGCGGAACCTTCGACGCGCTGCGTGAAGGCCGTTTGACGCTGCGCGATGATGGCGTGCCGCCCGCACCGATCGGCGCGCCGGGACGTCCGGCGAAGCCGCGCCTCGTGATGCCACGCGACGTGCCGCAACGCGGACTCGGCAGCGAGGAAGGCCGCGCGGCACTGGTGCATGCGGTCGCGCACATCGAGTTCAACGCGATCAATCTCGCCTGGGATGCGGTGTATCGCTTCCGCGGCATGCCCGACGGCTATTACCGCGATTGGGTATCCGTTGCGCATGACGAGTCCCGCCATTTCACGATGCTGTCGGCGCGCCTCGCGCAACTCGGCCGCGCCTATGGCGACTTCGACGCCCACAACGGCTTGTGGGAAATGGCGCTGAAGACCGCGCATTCATGTCTCGCGCGAATGGCGCTGGTGCCGCGCGTGCTGGAAGCGCGCGGACTGGATGTGACGCCCGGCATGATCGCGCGGCTGCGCACGGCCGGCGACGGCGCCACCGCCGACATTCTCGAAATGATCCTGCGCGAAGAAGTGCCGCATGTCGCGGCGGGTACGCGCTGGTTCCGGTATTGCTGCGAACGCGAGGGCCGCGATCCCGATGCGGTCTTCGCCGGACTGCTGCGCGACTACGTGCCGACCGGTTTGCGCGGGCCGTTCAACCTCGATGCGCGCCGCGCGGCGGGGTTCGGCGAAGCCGAACTTGCCGGTCTTGTGGGGATTTGACGCGCCCCGCCTCTACAGTGCGTGCGCGCTCGCCATCGCCACCAGCGCCGCCACCAGCAGCACCACGGCGAGGCGGCTGAACTTCGCGACGCGGCGCTGCAACGCTTCGACCGATTGCATGGTCGCCTCGCGTTCTCCGCCTTCCGGCAGTTGCGCCACCTGCCGCGACAACGCGCCGGCACGCTCCACCGCGCGGCTGATCACGGCGCCGCCGATCACCGCCGCGGTGATTCCGCACAAGCCGCCGATGCCCAGCGCCAGTCCGGCTCCGTGCCCTAAGATGGCGGCATCGAAGCCGTTGGTGAATATCCAGTACATCCACATGCCCGACAGCACCGTAAGCGTGGCCGCCGCGGCGATGAACCCGCCCATCCGCCGTCGCATCAATTCCGCCATCACCGGCGCGCCGTGCGGTCCGGTCGCCCGGATGGCCGGGGTCACGTACAAGGTGAAGAACACCGCCGAGCCTACCCAGAATGCTGCGAACAGGATGTGCAGCACGCGCACACCCGCATACCATTCACCGATCATGGCTTGCCCCTTCGCGCGAAAGATTGCAAGTATCGGCGGTGAGCGTGGATGAGACAACCGGCGCGAATGCGCGATCGGCTCGCCTGTTCAGCCCTCCCCTTCAAGGGGAGGGCCGGGTGGGGACGGGTTGAGCACTGTCAGGTTCTTAAAAACCAGGGCTTGCATCTTTTTCCCACCCATTTCCTTCCCCGCCCCTTCCTTGAGTGGGGAGAGGCCCGGCGCTCAACGTCTGGTCGGCGACCAAGGGCGTCGATCCATGGCCGGTGCGGCATCAATGCCCTTCGTGTGCAATCGCCGGCGGTGCGGGCAGCACCAGTTTCAGATACGGCGCAGGCGCATCCTGTCCGGGCGCGACCCAATCATGCGCGGGTTTGCCCATGGGGCCCAGCGAATGGATGTACGCGTACATGTCGGTGAGATCCTTGTCCGACAGATAGCGGAACGTCCA
>DAIUEL010000243.1:0-3642 GCA_036845145.1 Rhodanobacteraceae bacterium
TCCAGCTCATCCTGCAAGACGTTCAACTGCTCCAGATCACCCACCGCCGTGATGGAAACGATGCGCTGGCGGCGCACCCGGTCGGCCAGAAGGTTGCGCGCGGTCGCGAACAGGAACGATTTCGGCGAATCCGGCGGCTGCCGCATCGCGGCCTCGTACACGCGCACGTAGATTTCCTGCCGCAAGTCGCCGACCTCGTCGTGGTCGCGCCAGTTGCGGTGCAGGAAACGCATCAGGGCTTGTTCGTGCGCCAGCACTTCGCGCGCGAACCACGTGTCCACCGACTCTCCCATTCGGCCGATCATGCGGCGTACGTGATGCCTTGTCGAGTGCGTCTGCGGATGGGGGATTGCGAGCCGGGTTTCGTCCCGTTGAGGGTCCGCACGCGTGCGCTTCGCTTCGTCGAGGAGGTGATGTGTCTGCAATTGGCCGGAATCGCTCGATCGCCTGTTGGCTCGCGGCGTGCTTCGTGGCGTGCGCGTCCGCCGCTGCGCCGCCGCCAACGAACGTCGCGACGAACCAGTCCGCGTACGAATACTTCGCAATCGGCGACGTTGCGGCCAGGACACCGGGCAAGACTTCGCCCGGTCTGTTGCTGATGGGCGGCGGGCGCGAGATCGACGCGGCTTTCAAATGGTTCGCCGCGCAAGCCGGGCACGGCCACATCGTGATCCTGCGCGCGTCGGGCGACGACGAACTGCAGAACTGGATCTATCGCGACATCGGCGGCGTCGCCTCGGTGCAGACGTTGATCTTCCATGCGCGCGCGCCGGCGAGCGATCCGCGCGTGCTGGCGATCGTGAAGCACGCCGACGGAATCTTCATCGCGGGCGGCGACCAGGCCAATTACGTGCGGTTCTGGAAGGGCACGCCGCTCGATGATCTGTTGAATGCACACGTGCACGCCGGGAAGCCGCTCGGCGGCACCAGTGCGGGCCTCGCGATCCTCGGCGAATGGGGCTACGGCGCGATGGATGGCGGCAGCATCACTTCCCCGGAAGCATTGCGTGATCCGGCGGGTTCGGCCGTGACGCTGGTCGGTGGCTTCATCGCCTTGCCGCGGCTTGCGCACACGATCACCGACACGCATTTCGCCCAGCGCGATCGTCTGGGGCGGCTGCTGGCGTTCGTCGCACGGTTGGCAAAGGATCACCACACCGCCGCGATCACAGGCCTGGGCGTCGACCAGGACAGCGCGTTGCTGGTCAGTGCGAACGGCAATGCACGTTTCCTGAGCTGGCATCCGGACGGTCATGCCTGGATCGTGGTGCCGGAGAAATTGCGTGAGATCGAACGGGCCGGCGGCCGCGACGCGCTGGACGCCTTCCTGGAAAATCGCGTGACAACGGGGAAGCCACTGGCGCTCGACGGCTTCGTCGTGACCGGCATCGGCACACGGAGCGAGCTCAAGCTGCCGGGCTTTGAAGTGAAGCATCCCGCGTTCGAGAAATACATCGACGTCGTCGACGGCAAGCAGGTCGAGCGCGCCGGACATGCTTCGCGCGCGGGTCTTTTCGATCGAGGTGCACAACCCTGATTCAGCATTCCGGCCGTACGGTGGGTCATCCCGTCGAATAGAGGCCATGTCATGCGCCAGGTCGTGTTCGTGTTGTTGGCGGTGATCGGAGTCGCGGGTTGTGCGGCGCAACCAGTGCAGGGTGCAGCGCAAGATTCGGCGGGCAGTCCCGTGGCGACGGCCGACGCTCTGGCGTCTGCCAATCTTCAGGGCATCGAGTGGCGTTTCATCGAAATCGGCGGGACGGCGGTGCCAGACGATGTCGTCGCAACACTGCGCCTGCGTGGGAATCGCGCCTCGGGCAAGGCGGGTTGCAATTCATACGGGGCATCGTGGCAGATGACAGCCGACGGCGGCACCCGGTTCGGCGAGATGATGTCCACCAAGATGGCGTGCCTGGAACCAGCCGGCGCGATGCGAGTGGAACGAGGCGTTTTCAATGCGCTGCAGAAAACGGCACGGCTGCGCCGCGACGGCGACAATCTCGTGATGCTGGATGTCTTCGGCAAGCCGCTTGCGAAGTTGGCGCCCGCAGGCTCGCGGTGAGCCGTTACTGGTAAGTGATCGTGTACGTTGCGGTGGCTTTCACTTGCCCCGCCGTCACCGTGGCGCTCGTCTGGTAGTAGCGGGCATTGAGTTGCACGTTGAAATTGCCCGCGGTCACCGTGCCGGCTGGGATTGCGGTGCCGAAATAAACAGGGTTGCCATCGCCATCCAGCACCTGCACACCCACGTTCTTGGCGAAACCGCTGCCGGTCGTGTTCGCAATGACACCGGTCGCACCCGCGATTGGCGAGTTGGTCGCCAACGTGATAGCGATGTTGGCGCCGGCGGCTGTCGACGGGCAGTTCAATTGCACGTTGAAGGGAGTCTGACCGGCCACCGCTCCAGGTGCATTGAAACTCGAAGTGATCACCACCGGCAGGGTGACGACTGTCGGATCGGTCACGATCGTGCACGCCGGCGCGGTAAAGCGGATGCCGGAGCTGTTGAAGATCTCTACCGGATTCGTGCCACGCGACTTTCTGCAAAAGAAGGAAGGCATGTCGCACATGTCCAGATTCCACTGCGCAAACTGTCCACCGTTGAACACGCTGCCGGGAGCGATAGCCCCGGTGACGACGAGTTGCAGTGCCGTGGCGACGGTGAAGTTGTAGGTACCGGCGGGAATGATTTCATCGGGATAAGCATGTAGCGGATTGGACATGTCCGGGTGCAGGAGTCGGTAGGCCAGACCCGGCACGTCGGTCGGGAACAATGTGTTGTCACTGCCGGTGGGCATGCCTGCCTGGTTGATGACACCGCTGCTGGTGTTTCCGCTGCATGTCAAGGTCGGATAATCCGCGGGCACGATGGGTGCCGAGGTCCACAAGACGTCGCCGACGGACAGCGTGTCGGGCAACGTAATGGTCGAGGGTGGCGTGAAGGTCACCGTTCCCGGCCGGTTTGTGTACTCGCAGTCCGCGCGAGCCCGTCCGGCCACCGCCAGCAGCAACAATGCAAGCACCAGCGCCAGGATTCGCGCGACGCCTGCATGCCGCACAAGCCCGGGTTGCGCTACCGCCGGAAAGTTGACCGCGCCGCGCCGCGTGAATGGATTTGTTGCAGCCATCATTTCCCTGTCTCCCCCCACGATTTCGGCATCCGGCCGGTCGCGACGCAGATACCCTGTATCTGCTGATACGCGGAAGCGCCTTTGCCGCTCCTCGGCGACACGTAGGAGAACCCGCATGCCTGCGCGGCGCCTTTGGCGTCCCGCCATTGAACGCTCAAGCGTCCGCTTTCGTCGACGCCTCGAAGCAGCGCCAAGCCGGCCTGTCCGACCACACCCAGAGGCTGGCCTTTCGCATCGATGACTTCGGCCCCGAACGGCGCGGGCCGGCCGTCCGGCATGTGGATGCGGACGATCAGCGCGCGCCCTTGCTGGCTCTTGAAATCCACCATCACCACCGCACCCGCGTAGGGCGCGACCCGCGCGCTCGTCGCGTCGAGTTGCACGTTCAGGGGCAAGCCCTTGGGATCGACCTGGATGGTGTCGAGTTGGTAGGGCATCAGGTACGGCACCAGCGCGTAGCCGAAGCGGTCGACGCGCACGCCCGGTGCATTGGTGATGTGTGCACCATCGG
>DAIUEL010000244.1:0-3620 GCA_036845145.1 Rhodanobacteraceae bacterium
CGCACGAAAAAGCCCGGCGCTGATGCGCCGGGCTTGCGTTTCGACAAACAGGTCAATCAGTGATGATGGCCACCATGTCCACGATCGTGCCCGCGGTCGTGCCCGCGGTCGTGGCGATCCCATCCGCGATGGCGACCGTTGTCGTGGTGTCCGCGCCAATGCGGATCACGTCCCCAGTACGCGCGGCGATAGTCCCATCTCCCGTCGTGCTGCACCCAGCGCGGGCTGTAATAGACGTAGCCCGGCCGCGCGGGATGCCACACGCCGCCGATCCATACATAGCTGCCGCCATTCCAGTTCCAATAGCCCGGTGCCCAGACGTAACCGGGGCGCGGCGCCGGCACCACTTCATAGCGCGGCGGTGGCGGCGGCGTACCGACGCTCAAGCTCAAACTGACCTGCGCGGATGCCGGCGGCGCGAACGCCGTGGTTGCGCCCACTGCAATTGCGAGCGCAGCTAGCAATGCAAGGTTGCGTGTCTGCACGAAACACCTCCGTCGTGATCGGCCGAATGTTGGCCTTGGCGCGAGAGTATCGAGGAATTCGACGACCGCAATGTTTTAACCAGTATTCATTCAGATCACGTCGGGTTTACCGTTCAGCACGCCGTCAGCGTGCAATGGGCAGTGCGACCGCGCTCACCGGACGCCGGCCAAGCGTCCGCGTACTGAATGCATGACGATGCGCTTCAGGTCGCGCACGCCGGCGTCGATCGCGCGCTCGTCGACCGAACCGTATCCGAAGATCAACCCGCTGCGCGCGTCCGGTTGTCGATAGCATTGCGAGAGCGGCCGTACCGACACGCCGACTTGCGCGGCCCGCTGCGACAAGGCCATGTCGTCGGTGCCGTCCGGCAGCAGGGCCGACAATTGCATGCCGGCCTCGGCGCCGCTTGGCTCCAGGACGTGCGGCAGATGCCTTGCGATCGCCGCGAGCAACGCGGCACGCCGCGCCGCGTACAGCCCGCGCATGCGGCGGATGTGCCGCGCGAAATGCCCTTCGCGGATGAAGTCGTTGAGGGCCTGCTGCGGCAGCGTGGGCGAGAAACCATCCAATGCATCGCGGCAGGCGCAAAAAGCCGCCAGCAGGTCTTTCGGTACCACCAGGTAGCCCAGCCTCAGGGCAGGGAACATCACCTTGCTGAAGGTGCCCATGTAGACCACCCGCGCGTCCGCATCCAGTCCTTGCAGCGACGCGACCGGCTTGCTGTCGAACCGGTATTCGCTGTCGTAATCGTCTTCGACGATCCAGCTTCCCGCGCGTGCCGCCCATTGCAACAGTTCGATCCGCCGGGCCGCACTCAGGGTGGCGCCGAGCGGAAACTGATGCGATGGCGTGATGAAGGCCGCCCGCGCCGAGGGTGCGCGGCGGATCCCGTCGGCGACGTCCAGGCCATCCCGATCGATCCGTACCGGCGCCGGCACGGCGCCGACCGCGGCCAATGCCTGGTAGGTGCCGGAATAACACGGCTCCTCGACCCACGCCTCGTCGCCGGGGTCGAGCAGGGCGTGCGCGCAAATTTGCAGGCCGTGCTGGATGCCGGCGGTGATCAGGACCTGCGAAGCATCGGCACGCACCGCGCGCGCCACCGCGAGGTATTCGGCAATGGCCTCGCGCAGCGGTGGGTAGCCCATCGGATCGCCATAGGCCAGCGCATCGACATCCGCGTGGCGTGTGTGTCGCTGGATCAGGCGCGACCAGGTGCCCAGGGGAAACTGGTCCAGCGCCGGCACGCCGACCCGGAAAGCACCCTGGCTTTCAAGCCAGATCTGCTCCGGTGCAGCCATCGCCGCGGCGCGGGTGGCGACGCGGCGCGCGGCGGGCCGGGCGACGGGAGCGTTCGGCGTACTCCGGCGGGGCTTGTGGCGCAACGCCGCGGCAGCCTCCTGCGGAATCGCCGCGGCGACGCACGTGCCTGCGCCGGTAAAGGTTTCGAGGTAACCCTCGGCATGGAGTTGCTCGTAGGCGCTCAGTATCGGCAGGCGCGATACCTTGAGCCCGGCCGCCAGCGCACGCGTGGAGGGCACGCGTTGCCCGGATCGAAACCGGCCATCGGCGATCGCGCGGCGAAACCAGTCCGACACCTGCATGTAGATGGGCGCGCCGCCGGCTTCCAGCGCGATCGGCGGCAGCAGGCTGGCGGGTACGCGCTTCGCGTTTTTCACGGCGTGGGCGGGAAGCAAAGTGGCTATGCGAGATCATAGCAAAGTGGTTATTTCTCCAAACCGCTGCCGCGACTAACGTGCGCACCCACGAAGTGAATGATCGAGGGTCGTAATGATGTCGGCTTTGGCGTTGGACGCGGCGCAGCGGCGATCGCTTGCCCGCGTGCTCCGGTGTCTCGGATTCCTTGCGGCGTGGCTCGGCGTGACCGTCGCGGCGCATGCACAACCGGCGGACGGCAGCTACCGCCAGTCACGCGACGACGCCTGGTGGACCGGCCCGATGCTGGCCAACTCCGCCGACACGTTGCCGCGCGGGCACGTCCTGATCGAACCCTATCTTTATGACGTGACATCGAAGGGCGCCGACCGTTTCGGCTCGCGCGCCTACGTGTTGTACGGACTCACGGATCGCCTCACGGTCGGCCTGATTCCCATCATCGGTTACAACCGCATCAGCGGCGCTCCGGACAGTTCGGGAGTGGGCTTTGCCGACCAGATCGTGCAGGCGCAATTCCGGCTCAGCCGGTTCCACGAAGGCAGCTGGTTGCCCACGATCTCGCTGCTGCTGCAGGAAGCCGTCCCCACCGGCCGTTACGATCGGCTGCAGCGGGCCAGCGACGGCATGGGCCAGGGTGCCTGGACGACCACGCTGGGTGTCAACGCGCAGAGTTATTTCTGGATGCCCAACGGCCGCATCCTGCGCGTGCGGTTGAACCTTGCCCGCACTTTTGCAAGCCACGCCGATGTCGACGGCGCCAGCGTGTTCGGCACCGCCCCCAATTTCCGCGGCAGGGCCTCGCTCGGCGCGGGGTATTCCATCGACACCGCGTTCGAATACAGCCTGACGCGGCGTTGGGTACTGGCGCTCGATGTGTTCCACAGCCATAGCGATGCCATTCGCCTGGCGGGGCACGAGGATCCGGACGGGTTGCCGACGACACCGGTGCGCACGCGCATCGGCGCCTCCGACGCATTCGGCTATGCGCCTGCGGTCGAATACAACTTCACGTCCAGACTCGGCGTGCTGCTGGGCGTGCGCCTGATCGCCGGCGGGCACAACGTGCAGCGTTCGGTGACGCCAGCCATTGCGGTCAACTACGTGTATTGAGGGCGGGCCTGCACGCAG
The DNA here is from genome assembly GCA_036845145.1 of Rhodanobacteraceae bacterium. GTDB lineage: Bacteria > Pseudomonadota > Gammaproteobacteria > Xanthomonadales > Rhodanobacteraceae > 66-474. The sequence continues at coordinate 3,292 of DAIUEL010000244.1, forward strand.
CAGGTGACCGGCTGCCGTGCGGCGGCAAGAGGTACGGTGCGCGTTACAATCAGGCGGTTGAAAGGCCATCACGACCGAGCACACCGCATGAGTTCCCCTGCTTCCCGGATTCCCGTCAACGAGCCGAGCGCCGACACCACGCCGCTGCGCTTCGTCACCGCCGCCAGCCTGTTCGACGGCCACGACGCCGCCATCAACATCATGCGGCGCATCATCCAGTCGCAGGGCGCGGAGGTGATCCACCTCGGCCACAACCGCAGCGTCGAAGACGTCGTGCGCGCCGCGCTGCAGGAAGACGCCGACGGCATCGCGCTGTCCAGCTACCAGGG
>DAIUEL010000245.1:0-3343 GCA_036845145.1 Rhodanobacteraceae bacterium
CCGGCCTCGGCCAGCACGCTGGCGGTGAGGCTGGTGGTGGTGGTCTTGCCGTGCGAACCGGCGACCGCGATGCCGCGCCGGAAACGCATCAGTTCGCCCAGCATCTCGGCGCGCGGCACCACCGGGATGCGGCGCGTCTGCGCGGCGACGAGTTCCGGATTGTCCCCCTTGATCGCGCTCGATACGACGACCGCGTCCACGTTTGCGACGTGTTCGGCGGCATGGCCAATGGCGACATGCACGCCCATGCCGGCCAGCCGTTCGGTGACCGGCGACGCGGCACGATCGGAACCCGACACGTCGTAGCCGAGCGTGTGCAACACCTCGGCGATGCCGCTCATGCCGGCGCCGCCGATGCCGATGAAATGCACGCGGCGGAAGCCCTGCATGATGTCGCCATGCGGCGGCAGGCGATGCGGCGTCATGCGGCCACCTCCATGCAACGCTGCGCGATCACGTCGGCGGCGTCGGGCTTCGCGAGCGCGCGCGCGGCGTTCGCCATCGCGAGGCGCTTGTCGGAATCGCGCAGCAAACGTTCGAGCATGCCGGCGAAACGCGACGCGTCGAAATCGCGATCCTGCACCAGTTCGGCCGCGCCGACCGCGACGAAACCTTCCGCATTCCTGGTCTGGTGGTCGTCGACCGCGTAGGGGAACGGCATCAGGATCGCGCCGAGACCGGCGGCAGCGAGTTCCGCCAGCGTCAGCGCGCCGGCACGGCAGATCACGAGGTCCGCCCAGGCATACGCTGCGGCCATGTCGGCGATGAACGGCTCGACCGTCGCTTGCACCTCGGCGCGCGCGTAGGCGGCGCGAGTGGCTTCGACGTGCGCGGCACCGCACTGGTGTCGCACCTCCGGGCGGCGTTCGGCGAGAATCCGCGACAACGCGTCCGGCAAGCCAAGGTTCAACGTACGGGCACCGAGGCTGCCCCCTAGCACCAGCAAGCGCGGTGCGCCGGTGCGATCCAACAAACGTTCTGCAGGTGCGGGCAAGGCGGCGATGTCGGCGCGCACCGGATTGCCGGTCCATTCCGCGTGCGCCTTGGCCGGAAACGCATCGGAAAAGCCGCTCATCACGCGGCGCGCGCAGCGCGCCAGCACGCGATTGGTGAAGCCCGCGATGCGATTCTGCTCGTGCACCAGCAGCGGGCGGCGTTGCAGCCATGCGGCGATGCCACCGGGACCGGCCACGTAGCCGCCCATCGACAGCACGCTGCGCGGTTTCGCTTCGCGCAACACCCGCCACGCGCCGAGCAACGCACGCGCCAGCATCCATGGCGCAGCGACGCGCTGACGCAAGCCTTTGCCGCGCAGGCCCTTCACGCGCAGCGTCCGCAGCGCGACGTGATGCTCCGGCACGATCCGGTTTTCCATGCCGCCTTCGGCTCCCAGCCACAGCACCGGCACGTCGCGGGCGCGCAGTGCCGCCGCGACCGCGAGGCCGGGGAAGATATGGCCACCGGTTCCGCCGGCCATGATCAACACGGGCGCATGCACGTCGCTCATGCGTGCACCTCGTCGAAACGGGGCTCGATGCGGGTGCGCGCCGCCAGCGGCAATTCGGCGGAAGCACGATCGGTGGCGACGGGATTTGTCTGGGGATTCGCGCTGCGGCGTGTCGCCATCCGGCGCGCATCTTCGGCGCGATGGATCTCGTAGCCGGCGCGAACAAGCACGCCCAGCATCACGCAGGTCATCAAGGTGCTGGAACCGCCGGAACTGATCAGCGGCAGCGTCAAGCCCTTGGTGGGCAGCACGCCGAGGTTCACGCCCACCGATACCAGTGCCTGCAAACCGATCATCAGCGAAATGCCGAACGCGACATAGCCGGCACGATGCTGGCCCACTTCCACGCCGCGCAGGCCGAGCTGCAATCCGCGGCCGACAAGCAGCGCGAACATCGCGAGCACGAACAACACGCCGACGAAGCCGAGTTCCTCGGCAATCACGGCGAGGATGAAATCGGTGTGTGCTTCCGGCAGATAGAACAGCTTCTGCACGCTGCCGCCGAGGCCGACCCCGAACCATTTGCCACGTCCGACCGCGATCAGCGCCTGGGTCAACTGGAAACCGTTGTCGAACGGATCCTTCCATGGATCGAGGAACGACGTCAGGCGCTTGACGCGATAGTCGGTCGATAGCGCCAGCCACGCGCCCAGCGGCACCAGCGGCAGGCCCATGATCACGAGGTTGCGCATGCGCGCGCCGGCCAGCCACAACATCCCGATCGTGACCACGCCGATCAGCGCGGCGGAGCCGAAATCAGGTTGCGCGAGCAGCAGCACCGCGGTGAACCCCGCGACCAGCACCGGCTTCACCGCACCCAGGAACTTCGTTTCGACCGCGTCGCGATGGCGCACCAGGTAGCTGGCGACGTACACCACCACCGTCAGCTTGGCCAGTTCGACCGGCTGGAACCCGGAGAAGCCGAGATTGATCCAGCGGCGCGCGCCGTTGATGCGCATCCCGATGTGCGGAATGAACACCAGCAGCAGCAACGCGAACGTACCCAGCATCAGCCAGCCCGAATATTTTTCGAGCTTGTCCAATTCGACGTGCAGCGCAATCCACACCGCCATCGCCCCGCCCACGGCGAGAAAGATCAGGTGGCGCTTCAGGTAGTAGAACTCGCCGATGTGCTGCCCGTCGGCTACCGCGATGGAACTGGACGCCACCATCACGACGCCGAACGTGACCAGCCCGGTGATCGCCAGCAACAGCCACGGGTCGTGGCGGCCCTTGGGACCCAACTTGCGTACGGCTTGCGATTGGCCGAACCAATTCATCGTCAACGCACCTTCAATGTCGCCAGGCCCACCAGCACCAGCACCACGGAAATGATCCAGAAGCGCACGATCACGCGCGGTTCGGGCCAGCCCTTCAATTCGAAGTGGTGATGGATCGGCGCCATCCGGAACACGCGCTTGCCGCGCAACTTGAAGCTGCCGACCTGCAGCATCACCGACGCCGTCTCGACCACGAACAACCCGCCCATCACCAGCAGGATGATTTCCTGGCGCACGATCACCGCCACGCAACCGATCGCCGAGCCGATCGCGAGCGCGCCCACGTCGCCCATGAAGACCTGCGCGGGATAGGTGTTGAACCACAGGAACCCCAGGCCGGCGCCGGTCAGCGCGCCGCAGAACACCGCGAGTTCGCCCGCGCCCGGAATCGATGGAATGCCGAGATACGCCGAGAACACCGCATTGCCGGCGAGATACGCGAACGCGCCGAGTGCCGCGGTCACCAGCACCGCCGGCATGATCGCGAGCCCATCCAATCCGTCGGTGAGATTCACCGCGTTGGAAAAACCGACGATCCACAGATACGCGACCACCA
>DAIUEL010000246.1:0-3308 GCA_036845145.1 Rhodanobacteraceae bacterium
GGCTCCGGCATCGGCGCTTCGCTGGTTGCGGGAGGAGCTTCGGCCGGAACGAGCGCCGCCGTGACCTGGCTTTCAAGCCATAACCGGTAGATCCGGAATGCCTGCAGCCCGGCCAGGATCAGCACATAGGCAACCAGATCCTTGCGGTATTCGTAGATCCAGTCCGGCCACCACGCACCGAAGTCGTAACGCGTGTGCATCAGGGCGTAACCGAGTTTGCGCAGCAGCACCATCCCGCCGACGTGGATCAACGAAAACACCGGCGTGACCGCAAGGTGCAACGGCAACGCCCAGCGCCAGGTGCGCGCGCTGATCGGTGCGCGCTGGTACAGCCGGGCCACGAACGGAATCAGCGCCCACAGCAGCAGTGCGCTGGAGAATTCCCACAGGGTCGGTTTCCACCACGCCAGAGGTGCGCCTTCGCGGGCATAGTTGGTCAGCGTGGTAAAGACATTCATCGTGCAGATGGCGGCGATGGCGCCGCCGAAGATCACGATCTGCCAGATCAGCACCCGGCGATGGATATCGGCTGCGGCGGGACGCGGCGCGGGTGCGGTCGTTGCCATCGGTGCAGTCAGACGTCGCGTGCGAGATCGGCGGCCAGGCCGATGTAAGTGTCTGGCGTCAATGCCAGCAGGCGCTGCTTGTCGGCATCGGGGAGGGCGAGCGAGGCAATGAAAGTTTGCAGTGTCTCCCGGGCGATGCCCTTGCCGCGTGTCAATGCTTTCAATTGCTCGTAGGGTTCCGGCAGGCCATGACGGCGCATTACGGTCTGGATGGCTTCGGCCAGCACTTCCCATGCGTGATCGAGATCGACGGCGATCCGATCGGCGTTCACTTCCAGTTTGCCTAGGCCTCTCTCCAGCGAAGCGAAACCGATCAGTGCGTGCCCGAAGGCCTCGCCGAGCGCGCGCAAGGTGGTGGAGTCGGTAAGGTCGCGCTGCCAGCGGCTGATCGGCAGTTTTTCGCTGAAATGCCCGAACAGCGCGTTGGCGACCCCTAGGTTGCCCTCGGCATTCTCGAAGTCGATCGGGTTGACCTTGTGCGGCATGGTCGAGGAACCGACCTCGCCGGCTTTCAGCTTCTGCCGGAAATAGCCGAGCGAAATGTAGCCCCACACGTCGCGCGCAAGGTCGATCAGGATGGTGTCGATGCGGCGCTGTGCATCGCAAAGTTCCGCGACGCCGTCGTGCGGTTCGATTTGCGTGGTGTAGGCCTGCCATTGCAGGCCCAGCGATTCGACGAAGCGCCGCGAAAACGCGCGCCAGTCGATTTCCGGATAGCTGATGAGGTGCGCATTGAAGTTGCCGACCGCACCGTTGATCTTGCCGGGAATGTCGATGGCGGCGAGTTGCGCGCGCTGGCGTTCCAGGCGCGCGACCACGTTGGCCATTTCCTTGCCGAGCGTGGTGGGTGACGCGGTCTGGCCGTGGGTGCGCGAAAGCATCGGCAGATCCGCGTAGGCGTGCGCCAACTCGCGCAATCTTGCGATCGTCTTGTCGGCTTCGGGGAGCAGCACGTGTTCGCGCGCGTCGCGCAACATCACGGCATACGAAAGATTGTTGATGTCCTCGCTGGTGCAGGCGAAGTGCACGAATTCCTTCGCCTGGGTGAGGGCTGGGTCGTCGCCGACCCGTTCCTTGATGAAGTACTCGACCGCCTTGACGTCGTGGTTGGTAGTGGCCTCGATCTGCTTGATGCGGGTGGCGTCGGCGACCGAAAAACCATCGGCAATCTTTTGCAGGCTCGCGCGCGCCGCGGCGGCGAACGGCGGAAGTTCCGCAATGCCGGCCTCATCGGAAAGCGCGATCAGCCACGCGATCTCCACCACGACACGCCGGTGCATCAAGCCGTATTCGCTGAAGATTGGGCGCAGCGCATCGACCTTGGCGGCGTAGCGGCCGTCCAGTGGCGAGAGAGCGGTGAGGGAATCGAGTTGCATGCAGGCGTTCCGTGGCATCGCGACAGCGGCATTGTAATGGCGGCCGCTCGTTATAATGACCGGCTTTCCTGCATGGAATCTCTGCAATGCCGAACTTCCGCACCGAGCACGACAGCATGGGCGAACTCAAGGTACCCGCCGACGCGCTGTGGGGCGCGCAGACCCAGCGCGCCGTGGACAACTTCCCGATTTCGGGACTCACGCTGCCGCGCGGTTTCATCCGCGCGCTCGGGTTGATCAAGACCGCGGCGGCGGACGCCAACCTGAAGCTCGGCCATTTGAAGTCGACGCAAGCCGCGGCAATCCGCAAGGCCGCGCAGCGGGTGGCGGCGGGCGAGTTCGACGCGCAGTTCCCGATCGACATTTTCCAGACGGGCTCGGGCACCTCTTCCAACATGAATGCGAACGAGGTGATTGCACATATCGCCACCCGCGACTCGAAGGCGAAAATCCACCCCAACGACCACGTCAATTACGGGCAGAGCTCCAACGACGTGATCCCGACCGCGATCCACGTCAGCGCGTCGCTTGTTGCCCGTGAGCAATTGCTGCCGGCGTTGAAGCACCTGCAGAAGACCATCGACAGGCGCGCGCGTGAATTGAAGAACGTCGCCAAGACCGGCCGCACGCATTTGATGGATGCGATGCCCGTGACCTTCGGCCAGGAACTGTCGGGTTGGTCGGCGCAGATCGCGTCCGGTATCGCGCGCGTCGAGGATGCGCTGAAGCGCATGCAGCGGCTGCCACAGGGCGGCACCGCGGTCGGCACCGGCATCAACGCCGATCCGAGATTCGCCAAGGCGTTCTGCGCCGAGTTGTCGAAGGCGACGAAGGTGAAGTTCGCCTCCATGGACAATTTCTTCGAAGGCATGGCGTCAATGGATGCCGCGGTGGAATTGTCGGGGCAGCTGAAAACGCTGGCGTGCTCGCTGATGAAGATTTCCAACGACCTGCGCTGGATGAATTCGGGGCCCTTGGCCGGCCTCGGCGAAATCGAACTCGTCGCCTTGCAGCCGGGTTCGTCGATCATGCCGGGCAAGGTCAATCCGGTGATTCCGGAAGCCATGACGATGGTCTGCGCGCAGGTGATCGGCAACGATGCCACCATCACCATCGGCGGCCAGGCCGGCAACTTCCAGTTGAACGTGATGCTGCCGGTGATTGCCTACAACCTGTTGCAGTCGATCGTGATCCTCGGCAACGCCTCGCGCCTCCTTGCCGACAAGGCGATCGCCGGATTCAAGGTCAACAAGCGGCGCGTGGACGAGGCGCTGGCGCTGAACCCGATCCTCGTGACCGCGCTGAACCCGGTGATCGGTTACGAGAAGGGCGCCGCGACCGCCAAGCAGGCCTACAAGCAGAAGCG
>DAIUEL010000247.1:0-3307 GCA_036845145.1 Rhodanobacteraceae bacterium
TCTGGATTTCGGCCGGCATCTGCGCGACCGGCGGCATCCTCGGCGTGATGTACACCATTCCGTTGCGGCGCGCGCTGGTCACCGATTCCGATTTGCCCTACCCGGAGGGTGTCGCCTGCGCCGAGGTGCTGAAGGTCGGCAGCGGATCCGATCAGCGGATCGGCCGCATGGCCGAAGTGGAATCGGTGCCCGCCGCAAGCGGCGCGCGCGGAGTCGAGGCGGCTGCCCCCGCGGCGGCTGCGGAAGCGAGTGCCGCCGGCTTGAAGGCGGTGCTGTGGGGCGCAATCGTTTCGGCGATCTTCTACGTCATCGTGCAGACACGGATCTTCGCGGCCGCTGTCACCGACTATTTCCGCGTCGGTGGCGAGCGCGGTGGCGCCAGTGGTTTCGATTTCGGCCTCTCGTTCGCCCTGTTCGCGATCGGTCACCTGGTCGGCTTGTGGGTGGGTGTGGCGATGCTGGTCGGCGCGCTGATCGGCTGGGCGTGGGCGGTGCCGTACTTCACGCACCTGCATTGGGCCGCCGGTCCGGCCGCGGAAGTGGCGCAAGCCGGCTGGAGCAACTACGTGCGTTTCATCGGTGCCGGCGCCATCGGGGTGGCCGCGATCTGGACGCTCGCGAAACTGGTGAAGCCGTTGGCCGGCGGCCTCGCCGGCGCGTTTCGCGCATCACGTGCGCGCAAGGCCGGGACCTTGAACGAATTGCCGCGCACCGAGCACGACATGCCGATCGGCATGGTCGGCCTGGTTTCGCTGATCTGCATGATCCCGATCGCGTACCTGCTGTGGCACTTCAGTGTCAACAATGGGCTGGGAGCCGCGACCTGGACGCTGGTGATCGGCGGCGTCGCGTTCGTGATCCTGCTGAGCTTCCTGGTGTCGGCGGTGTGCGGCTACATGGCTGGCCTGATCGGGTCATCCAACAGCCCATTGTCCGGCGTGGGCATCCTGGTGGTGGTGATCGCGGCGCTGCTGCTGGTGGTCGGCGTGAAGCCGTTCCTGCCGCCGGGTGCGGACAAGGCCCTGGTCGGGTTCGCACTCTTCATCACCGCGATCGTGTTCGCGGTGGCATCGATCGCCAACAACAACCTGCAGGATCTGAAGACCGGCCAACTGGTGGACGCCACGCCGTCGATGCAGCAATGGGCGCTGGTGATCGGGGTGCTGGCCGGGGCGGTGGTGATCCCGCCGGTGCTGGATCTCCTGCAAAGCACTTACGGGTTTCTGGGTGCGCCCGGCGCCGATCCTGCACACGCGCTGCCGGCGCCACAGGCAGGCCTGATTTCGGCACTGGCCAATGGCGTGATCACCGGCGAGGTGCCGTGGGACATGATCGGGCTCGGCGCCGGCATCGGCGTGGCCATCATCATCCTCGACGAATTGTTGGGACTCTCGAAGAAAAAACACGGCCCGCGTCTGCCCCCGCTCGCGGTGGGCCTGGGCATCTACCTGCCCACCTCGACCACGCTGATGGTGGTCGTGGGTGCGCTGGTGGGCGCGTGGTTCGAGCGCCGCGCGGATCGGCATGCCGGGGCCGAGCCAACCAAGCAACTCGGCGTGCTGCTGGCGTCGGGCCTCATCGTGGGCGAAAGCCTGCTGGCGGTGGTTTTCGCCGCCATCGTGGGGCTGAGCGGCAAGCAGGGCCCGATTGCGCTGGCGGGCGCGGATTTCCAGACGCCTTCGATCATCATCGGCGGGGTGGTGTTCGCGGCACTGGTGATCCTGCTTTACCGCTGGATCATCCGGATGGGTCGCGCGACGGCTTGAGAAAACGCCGCGTCGCCACCAATCAGACGGTTTGCCGCCGCATCCGGCCGGGTGCGGTTCGGCCATGCCCAACACCCTGACTTTTCACGGATCGACCATGAACACTGCCACCGAAACCCGCCCATTCGAAGCCGAAGTCGCGCAGGTGCTGCGACTGGTCACCCACTCGCTGTATTCGCACAAGGAAATTTTCCTGCGCGAACTGGTTTCCAATGCCTCGGATGCCTGCGACAAGCTGCGTTTCGAAGCGATCGGCAAACCCGAATTGCTGGATGGCGACGGCGAGCTGCACATCGACATCGACTACGACAAGGACGCGAAAACCGTCACGGTGCGCGACAACGGCATCGGCATGAGCCGCGACGAAGTGGTCGCCAACCTCGGCTCGATCGCGAGTTCCGGTACGCGGCGATTCCTCGAATCGCTGTCCGGCGAACAGCAGGCCGACGCGCGCCTGATCGGCCAGTTCGGCGTGGGCTTCTATTCCGCGTTCGTGGTGGCCGACAAGGTGACGGTGCTGACGCGCCGCGCGGACGCGGCGGCGGCGGACGGTGTGCGCTGGGAGAGCGATGGCAAGGGCGAGTATTCGCTCGCGGCCGAGGAGATCGCCGCGCGCGGCACGGCCGTGGCCCTGCACCTCAAGGACGACGAATCCGAATTCCTCGATCACTGGAAGCTGCGTGACCTGATCCGGAAATACTCCGACCACGTCGCGTTTCCGATCCGGATGAAGAAATACAAGGACGGCAAGCCCACGGACGAGTGGGAAACCGTCAACGATGCCTCGGCGCTGTGGGCCAAGAACAAGTCCGGAATCTCGGACGACGAATACAAGGCTTTCTACAAGTCACTGGGTCACGACTTCAACGATCCGCTGGCGTGGTCGCACAATCGTGTCGAGGGCAGCCAGCGCTTCACCACACTGCTCTACATGCCGGCGCAGCCGCCGTTCGACCTGATGATGGGCGGCCGCGACGAACGCAAGGGCGTCAAGCTGTACATCAAACGCGTCTTCATCATGGACGCGGCCGAGGAACTGCTGCCGAACTACCTCCGTTTCGTGCGTGGCGTGGTCGACGCCGACGACCTTCCGCTCAACGTCAGCCGCGAGATCCTGCAGCACAACCGCCAGATCGAGCGGATCAAGGCGTCGTGCGTCAAGCGCGCGCTGGACCTGATCGAGAAGCTGGCAAAGGACGAGCCCGCGAAGTTCGAAACCTTCCGCAAGGCCTTCGGCAATACGCTGAAGGAAGGCATCGTCGAGGATCCATCGAATCGCGAGCGCATCGCGAAATTGCTGCGCTTTGCATCGACGAAAGGTGAGGGCGCCGAGCAGAACGTGTCGCTCGACGACTACCTCGCGCGGATGCAGCCCGGCCAGGAGGCTATCTGGTTCGTCACCGCCGACAGCTACAAGGCGGCCGCCGGCAGCCCGCAGCTCGAGGCCTTCCGGGCCAAGGGCGTCGAGGTGCTGCTGATGTTCGATCGCGTCGACGAATGGATCATGGGCCAGTTCGGCGAGTACGAGGGCAAATCGTTCC
>DAIUEL010000248.1:0-3244 GCA_036845145.1 Rhodanobacteraceae bacterium
CGCAACGCACGCTTCATCGTCGGCATCAAGTTGCACACCGGACAGATGACGCTGGACCAGGCGAAGGATTTCTTCGTCAAGGAAGGCTATCAATCACCCGCGGTGGGCGAAGTGGAAACCAAACGCGGTACGTCCGACCCGACCTACCTGTATTACACGCTCGGCAAGCTGGAGATCCTGAAGCTGCGTGCCGACGTCGAGAAGAAAGAGGGCGCGAACTTCAATCTCGAAAAATTCCATGACGACTTCATGCAGCACGGCTTCGCACCCATCGCGATCGTGCGTCGCGAGATGCTGCACGACGACTCGCCGGTCCTGTGAATCCGCTGCGCCGCGCCGCGCCGTGGGGTGGGTTGCGGTTTTCGGATGCTCGCGCACTGCCAAGCGGCGCGCCGTCGTCACGCCGGCTGAACGCGCGGACTGCTTCAATTAAGTCTTCCGCCTGTAGCCTGTGACGCCGCGTCGCACGAGGCTTACCTCGCATGTCTGCACAGCCAAGACCGAGCCACGAAACGCGCGAACGCAAGGGTCTGGTTTTGAACACGGGTTACCGGCGTGTGCGCGAAGCGACCCAGGCGCTGTGCGCCACGCTCGCGCCCGAAGACACGGTCGCGCAATCCATGCCCGACGCGAGCCCCGCGAAATGGCATCTTGCCCACACCACATGGTTCTTCGAGCAGTTCCTGCTCGCTTATTTCGATCCTGGTTATCGCCGTTTTCGTGAAGGCTGGGACTTCCTTTTCAATTCCTATTACCAGACCGTCGGCCCGATGCATGCCCGGCCGCAGCGGGGCTTGTTGACTCGCCCGACGCTGGGCGAGATCAACGCATACCGCGCACACGTGGACGAGGCGATGGTCGGGTTGCTGGATCGGCGCGGCAGCGATCCGGAAGTGATCGCACGCGTCACGCTCGGTCTCAACCACGAACAGCAGCACCAGGAATTGCTGCTGACCGACATCCAGCACCTGTTCTCGCTGAATCCATTGCAGCCGGTGTTCCGTGATTTATCGCCGGCACCCGGAACGCTCCTCGCGCCGCTACGGTTCGTGGCCGGAAGGCAAGGCATCGCCGAGATCGGCCATGCCGGCGAGGGCTTCGCCTACGACAATGAAACGCCGCGTCATCGCGAGCTGCTGCACCCGCACGCGATCGCCAACCGGTGCGTGACCAACGCCGAATTCCGCGAATTCATCGACGATGGCGGTTACGAGAATCCCGCGCTGTGGTTGTCGGAAGGCTGGGACACCGTCCAGCGCGAACGCTGGCGGCATCCGCTGTACTGGGATGACGGGCTGGAAACCACCTTCACGCTGGGTGGCCGCCGGTCGATCGAAGCTTTCGCGCCGGTTTGCCACGTCGGCTTTTTCGAAGCCGACGCTTTCGCGCGCTGGGCTGGCGCACGCCTGCCCACGGAAGTCGAATGGGAAGTCATGGCGCAGGCGCTTCCGGTGCGAGGCAATTTCGCCGATTCCGGCACGCTCCGCGCACTTCCGGCGCGCACGCACGGCGAACCCGAACAGCCGTTGCAGATGTTCGGCGACGTTTGGGAATGGACGTCGAGTTCTTACATCGGCTATCCGGGCTACCGGCCGGCGCCCGGCGCGCTCGGCGAATACAACGGCAAGTTCATGTGCGGGCAGTGGGTATTACGCGGTGGTTCGTGCGCCACACCGGCGGGGCATGTGCGCGCCAGCTATCGCAACTTTTTTCAACCGGCGGCGCGCTGGCAATTCAGCGGCATCCGGTTGGCGAGGGATACATGAAGAATCCGCGAGCAGTACGCGTCTGTCGCCTCGACGACCGCCAACCCGGCGACGGCCTCCTGGCGGATGCGCTGTCCGGCCTGTCGCTATCGCCCAAGCGGTTGCCTTCGAAATATTTCTACGACGCACGCGGCTCGGCGTTGTTCGAGCGCATCTGCGAGCAACCCGAGTATTACCCGACGCGCACCGAGCTGGCGATCATGCGCAAGCACGTCGGTGAAATGGCCGCGGTGCTCGGACCGGATGTGCGTCTGGTCGAATACGGCAGCGGCAGCGGCCTGAAGACGCGCTTGCTGCTGCGGAATCTCGAATCCCCGGTGGCCTACGTGCCGGTGGAAATCTCGCGCAGCGCCCTGGCCGAGAGCGTGGCCAAACTCGAGCGCGAGTTTCCACGCATCGAAATGCTTCCCGTGTGCACGGATTTCACCCAGCCGATCAAGCTGCCGCGCGCGGCGCGCGCACCGCGGCAGACCGTCGTGTATTTCCCCGGTTCGACGCTTGGCAACTTCGCGCCGGAGGATGCCTTGCGGCTGCTGCGCCAGATGCGCAATGAAGCCGGGCAGGGCGGTGGTGCATTGGCCGGCGGCGTACTGATCGGCATCGACCTAGTCAAGGACAGGACCGCGCTGGAAGCCGCGTACAACGATGCGGCGGGCGTCACCGCCGAGTTCACCCTCAACCTGTTGGTGCGGATGAACCACGAGCTCGGCGCCGATTTCGACCTCGGGGCCTTTCGCCATCGTGCGCGCTGGCATCCGCTGGCGGGGCGCATCGAAACCCACATCGTCAGCCGACGCGAGCAGGACGTGCACATCGATGGCCGCAGGTACCATTTCGATGCAGGCGAGGCGATGCTGGTCGAATTGAGTTGCAAGTACACGCTGGACGGCTTCGCCCGCTTCGCGGCGCGCGCGGGCTTGCGGGTCGCCGATGTCTGGACCGACCCGGCCCGGCAGTTCAGCGTGCAGTGGCTGGCCTGCGATTGAGACAATCGCGGCATCGCCCACCATGCCTTTCGACACCCCCGCCAGGCATTGAATTTGGCTACGCTTGGCGGGATCGAAACGAGGCGGGAGTGGGGACATGCGTTGCACACGTTTGGGCTTGGCGTGGCTGGCATTGGCGATGTGCGGCACGGCGCTCGCCGCCGCCGACAATCCGTACGCCCGCGATCAGGGTCAGCCGATCGATCAGGCGTACACCGCGAAAATTGCCAAGTACACCACGCAGGCCGACTTCAACACCCCGCTGACCGATTACCTGCCGGCATCGCAGGCCGTGCCGACGCCCGAGGCGGTGCTGGGCGACGTCGCCGGCGCGCCCAACATGCTGCCGTACGCGGAAGACGTGTACCGCTATTTCCGGATGCTGGCCAAGGCCTCGCCACGCGTTCGCGTGTTTTCCATCGGGAAAACCGAAGAAGGCCGCGAGATGATCGCGGTCGCGATCGCCGACGAATCGCTGATGAAGGATCTGGA
>DAIUEL010000249.1:0-3231 GCA_036845145.1 Rhodanobacteraceae bacterium
AGGGGCGGATGAGGGTTCGGTGGTTGTGTGCCTTCCGTTCTCGCTCGAGCCTGCAGCATTTCGCATTTCGTACCCTCACCCGACGCGCTGCGCGCGCCACCCTCTCCCGAAGGGAGAGGGATTTCAAAGCCCTGCCCCTCGGTCGGAGGGAGAGGGGCCAACATCACATCACCCACCAACCAACCGCAGCAGATACTGTCCGTAGCCCGTCTTCGCCATCGGCGTCGCGAGTTCGCGTACGCGCGCCGCATCGATCCAGCCTTGCTGCCAGGCGATCTCTTCGGGGCAGCACACCTTCAGCCCCTGGCGATTTTCGACGGTGGCGATGTAGTTGCCGGCGTCCATCATCGATTCGTGGGTGCCGGTGTCGAGCCACGCGTAACCGCGGCCGAGTTGTTCCAGCATCAGCGAACCGTCATCGAGATAGCAGCGGTTCAAGTCCGTGATTTCCAGTTCGCCGCGCGGCGACGGCTTCAGTTGCGCCGCGTAGTCGCACACGCGGCCATCGTAGAAATACAAACCCGTCACCGCATAACTGGATTTCGGCTTGGCCGGCTTTTCTTCAAGGCCCACCACGTGGCCCGTTTTGTCGAACTCCGCCACGCCGTAGCGTTCCGGATCGCGCACCAGGTAACCGAACACCGTGGCGCCGCGTTCGCGCGCCGAGGCGCGTTTCAGCAATTCGGTGAATCCGTGCCCGAAGAAAATGTTGTCGCCCAGCACCAGCGCGCACGGATCGCCCGCGATGAAATCGCGCCCGATCAGGAACGCCTGCGCCAGGCCATCGGGCGAGGGTTGCACCGCGTAGGTGATCTGGATGCCCCACTGCGAACCGTCGCCCAGCAGGTGATGGAACAGCGGTTGCTCATGCGGCGTGTTGATCACCAGCACCTCGCGGATACCGGCCAGCATCAGCACCGACAACGGGTAGTAGATCATCGGCTTGTCGTAGACCGGCAGCAGCTGCTTGCTGATGGCCTGCGTGACCGGATACAGCCGCGTGCCGGAGCCGCCGGCAAGGATGATGCCTTTTTTTGTCGTCACGTTTTATTCCTTGTGAAGACCGATTTCGCTTCGTCAAAACCGATTCCTGACTTGTGGAGAACGATTCCGGGTTCCGCGCTGCGCGCCGCCATGGAATGACCAGCAAATTTTGGCATTAGTGTGACCTGCAAGACCCACAAACAAATTTGTCATTCCGGGGCGACCCGCAGGGTCGAACCCGGAATCGGTCTCCGGACCTATCGGCCAATCCTCACCGGCTGATCTCCATCTCCGGCCACAAATCGCGCCAGTCCGGATTCGCTTTCTCGACCAGTGCTATTTTCCACGCACGCCGCCATTTCTTGAGTTCCTTCTCACGCTCGATCGCTTCGACCATTGATCGAAACTGCTCGAAATGCACCAGGCGATGCACACGATATTCTTTGCTGAAGCCTTCCACGGCATCGTTCCGATGTTCCCATATGCGCTTGACCAAGTCAGATGTGACTCCGATGTAAAGCGTGCCATACGGCTTGGTGGCCAATATGTAAACGGCAGGTTCGCGCATGTAACCGCTCCGAAACCAAGACCGCGATGATCGCCTGCGTCACGACAGCGGGCAAACGATGAAGCGAACCCGATTCTGATTCCGGCCGGCTTGCCGATCCTTGCGCCCCCAACCAAACCGATTCCGGGTTCCGCCGCGATGGAGCCGCGTCGGCCCCGGAATGACGACAGAACGGGTTGCGCACGGAACGACCGACAGCTTTGTCATTCCGGGGCGACCCGCAGGGGTCGAACCCGGAATCGGTTCGGGAAACACCGTCACCCCACCAGCCCTCAACAACGCTCACCCCTGCCCCAACCTTTCCATCCTGTAACTGCCATCCAGCACGCGTTGCACCCACGGCTGGTTGTCGAGGTACCAGTCGACGGTGCGGGCGATGCCGGTTTCGAAATCGACGGAGGGCTTCCAGCCGAGTTCGCGTTGCAGTTTGGATGAATCGATCGCGTAGCGGCGATCGTGGCCGGGGCGGTCCTTGACGAATTCGATCAGCGTTTCGCGCTTGCGGCCATCGGGCAGCGGGCGTTTGCCATCCAGCAATGCGCAGATGGTTTTCACCACGTGGATGTTCTCGCGCTCGGAATCGCCGCCGACGTTGTAGGTTTCGCCCACCCTGCCCGCTTCCAGCACGCGGCGGATCGCGCTGCAGTGGTCCAGCACGAACAGCCAGTCGCGGATGTTCCTGCCATCGCCATACACCGGCAACGGTTCGCCCGCCAACGCGCGCGCGATGATCAGCGGGATCAGCTTTTCGGGAAACTGGTACGGCCCGTAATTGTTGGAGCAGTTGGTGGTCAGCACCGGCAAGCCGTAGGTGTGGTGGAAGGCGCGCACCAGATGATCACTCGACGCCTTGGACGCCGAGTACGGCGAGTTCGGCGCGTACGGCGTGGTTTCGGTGAACTTGCCGGATTCACCCAGCGATCCATATACCTCGTCGGTCGAAACGTGCAGGAAACGGAATGCAGCCTTGGCGGAACCCGTGAGCGGCTTCCAGTAATCGCGCGCGGCTTCCAGCAACGCCAGCGTGCCGACCACGTTGGTTTCGATGAACGCGGCCGGTCCGTCGATGGAACGATCGACGTGCGACTCGGCGGCGAAATTCACCACCGCATCAGGTTCGTGCTCGGACAGCAGCTTCGAAACGAGCGCGCGATCGCCGATGTCGCCCTGCACGAACACGTGGCGCGCATGGCCTTCCAGGGGCTTCAACGTGTCGATGTTGCCTGCGTATGTGAGCTTGTCGAGGTTGACCACCGTCAGCCCGTCCGCCACCGCCTGCAGCACGAAATTGCCACCGATGAACCCGGCGCCGCCGGTCACCAACAGAGTCGTCATCCCTTGCCCTGCGCGCAATCAAAGGCGTGCATTGTGCCATAGGGGCTTCTCGCTTCCTTGGTAACGCAACCGGGATGGCGCCACTGATGGGCCGAAGGCGGGTTGGCACCCGCCCTACATTTTCCGTAGGACGGGAGCAGCGCAGCGGATCCCGCCGTCGTGGCAATCCGCAAGACGCGGCGACACGCGCTCCGCACGAGCTTCTCCAATGGGAACCGCCTCCTGAAACCATTGATGCAGGCAACTTGGCACGCATCGTGCTGGTAAGAATCCCGGAGCATCTTTCTGGTCAGGAACGGGGGCTCCCAAACGGCTGCACCTTCGGGTGCGGCCGTTTGTTTTTT
>DAIUEL010000250.1:0-3230 GCA_036845145.1 Rhodanobacteraceae bacterium
GCGTCGCGCTGGCGCCAGCGCATGTTCCACAATTGCCACGCGAACAGCAGCAGTGCCACCGCCAGTCCGATGAGGAATGGCCATTCGAGTTGCGCGCGCTGCCCGACCAGCAGCAGCGTGAACAACAGCGTCGCCATCAGGATGGCGAGGATCGGAAGATCGGCTTCGCCGAACAGGATCGCGGTGGATTTCGCGCCCGCGCGCAGGTCGTCGTCGCGATCCACCATCGCGTACTCGGTGTCGTAGATCGTGGAGAACAATACGTTGCCGAAAAACAGCAGCCAGCACACCGGTGGCAGGCCGTTCGTGATTGCGGCGAACGCCATCGGAATGCCCCAGCCGAAGGCCGCGCCCAGCACCACCTGCGGCAGGTGCGTGTAGCGTTTGGAGAATGGATACAGTGCAGCCAGGGCGGCGCCGGCGAACGACAGGTAGATCGTCAACCGGTTGGTGAACGCCAGCACCAGCGCGAAGCCGATCAGCGCCAGCACCACGAACGTCAGCACGGCTTCCCGCGGCTTCACCCGCCCCGCGGCGATGGGGCGCCCGGCGGTACGCGCCACCTGCGGGTCGAGCTTGCGGTCGGCGAAATCATTCATCGCGCAACCCGCGGCGCGCATCACGAACACGCCCACCGTGAACACGATCAGGTATTTCCACGGCGGGAAGCCGTCGGCCGCCAGCCACAGTGCCCACCACGTCGGCCACAGCAGCAGCAGCGCGCCGATCGGGCGGTCCATCCGCACCAGCACCAGCAGGTCCCGGGTTTTGTCGCGCCAGTCGGCGGGCAACGCGCGCAACAGGAATTCGATCGTGCGCGTCGAGCGCACCGACGCGTCCGCGGGCCGCGACGTGTCCGGAGGCGGCGTCGCCGGCAGGTCGGCCGCACGCAGGTCGAGCAACGGCAATTCGGCCTGCGTACCCTGCTGGGTCGACGGCTGCGTGGATTTGGACGATCTGCGTTTGCGGGACATGCGTCAGCGGATGCGTGCCTGGATTCGATGTCGGATTGTCGCGCAGCCCGCGGCGGACTCCAACCGGCGGCTGGGATCGACGCACGGCTCAAACGAGGCCTGCGCCGTTATGCTCGCCCGAATCTTTTATCCCCGAGTCCAGCGATGAACCTGATCCAGCAACTCACCCGTCACAAACCGGTCGAGCAACTGCAGGCGGAGGCGGGTGGCAGCCGCGATTTCCGTCGAGTACTGGGAGTGTGGCAACTCACCGCGATCGGCATCGGCGCGATCATCGGCGTCGGCATCTTCGTGTTGGCCGGGCAGCAGGCCGCGATCAACGCCGGGCCCGCGGTGATCGTTTCCTTCCTCGTGGCCGGCATCGGCAGCGCTTGCGCGGCGCTGGCCTACGCCGAGTTTTCCGGGATGATCCCGGTCACCGGCAGCGCCTACACTTACGGTTACGCGGTGCTGGGCGAACTGCTGGCGTGGATCATTGGCTGGGACTTGATCCTGGAGTACGCGCTGATCGTCGCGGTGGTCGCGATCGGCTGGTCGGGCTACGTGCAGGCGCTGCTCGTGCAACTGTTCGGTGCGCACCTGCCGGTGTGGCTGCAGGGCGCGTACGACCCCGCGAATCCCGGCTCGGGCAAGGTGTTCGACGTGGTGGCCGCGGGCATCTCGCTGGTGATCGCGTGGATGCTGACCATCAAGACCGAATGGGGGGCGCGCGCCAATACCGTGATCGTCGTGATCAAGGTGATCGGCGTGGCGCTGGTGATCGCGGTGGGCGCGTTCTATGTCAATCCGGCGAATTGGCATCCGTTCGTGCCGCCGGTGGCCACGGGTGCGGATGGCGTTTCGCACTTCGGTTGGGGCGGTGTGTTGGCGGCATCCAGCATCGTGTTCTTCGCCTGTTTCGGTTACGACACGCTTACGACCGCGGCCGAGGAATCGAAGAATCCGCAACGCGACTTGCCGCGCGCGGTGCTGCTGTCGCTGGCGATTTCGATGGCGCTTTATCTGGCGGTGTCGCTGGTGCTGACCGGCATGGTGCCGTATCCGCAGTTGAACAGCCCCGCGCCGGTGGACGCGGCGTTCAAGGCGCTCGGCCTCGATTGGGTCCGCGGCATCATCAACGTCGCCGCGGTGGCGGGGCTGACCAGCGTGCTGTTCGCGTTCATGTTGGGCGCGGCGCGCATCTGGTTCGCACTGTCGCGCGATGGCCTGCTGCCGCGCTGGTTCGCACGCGTGCATCCGCGCTTCGGCACGCCGTATCGCCCGACCCTGATCCTGGGTGTATTCAGCGCCCTGGTCGCAGGCTTCCTGCCGATCAACGAAGTGGCGGAACTGGTGAACATCGGCACGCTGTCCGCATTCATCGTGATCTGTCTCGCGGTGCTGATCCTGCGCGTGCGACGCCCGGACGTGAAGCGTGGTTTTCGCACCCCGGCAATCGGGATCGTCGCGCCATTGGGCATGCTGTTCTCGCTGTTCCTGATCATCGGCTGGCCGTGGTATGGCGACGGGCGCGTCCATCTGATCGGCGGCCTCGCCGGCATCACCATCGACCGTTTCGTGATCTGGATGGTGATCGGGCTGGTGGTGTATTTCGCCTATGGCATCCGGCACAGCGCACTGGCGCGGCGCGACTGAACCCCTGCGGACGCGCCGCGTTCAACCAGTGCTTGCATTGGCGTCGCGGCGCCACCACTTGGAATCGATACGACGGCGGAGCGCGGCTTCCGTGTTCCTCGTCGACCCTTCCCAAGAAGTGGACAAAAATGATCGACCTCTACTACTGGCCTACTCCCAATGGCCACAAGATCACGCTTTTCCTCGAGGAGGCCGGGCTGCCCTACACGATCAAGCCGGTGAATATCGGCAAGGGCGATCAGTTCCAACCGGCTTACCTTGCGATCTCGCCCAACAACAAGATGCCGGCGATCGTCGATCATCATCCGGTCGGTGGTGGTGCGCCGCTCAGCGTGTTCGAATCGGGCGCGATCCTGGTTTACCTGGCCGGCAAGACCGGCAAGTTCATACCGGACGATGCGCGCGGCAAGGTCGAATGCCTCGAATGGCTTTTCTGGCAAATGGGAGGCCTTGGGCCGATGACCGGCCAGCACGGGCACTTCAGCGTATATGCACCCGAAAAAATCCCGTACGCGATCGAGCGCTACCGCAAGGAATCAGAACGCCTGCTCGACGTGTTGAACCGTCGCCTCGTCGGACGCGAATTCATCACCGGCGATGACTACACCATTGCCGACATGG
>DAIUEL010000251.1:0-3177 GCA_036845145.1 Rhodanobacteraceae bacterium
GGAGGCGGCGGCCGGATCGGGCCGCCACGCGGCGCTTTGCCGAAAACCTGGGCTGGGGTCCGGTGGTGGCAGCGCAATGCGCGCTGTATGCAAAGGTGCTTGCCGCGCATGAATCAGGCAAGCGCACCGGGAAAGCAACATGAGTGATACGTTGGCAGCCGTTGCGCGGGAAAACAAAGTGCAGCCCGACGGGGCCGCCGTGCAACCCCTGCGCATCCTGCATGTGTTGGATCATTCCCTACCGTTGCACAGCGGCTACACCTTCCGCACGCTCTCGATTCTCGCGCATCAGCGTCGGTTGGGATGGAAAACCTTCCAGTTGACCAGCCCCAAGCAAGGGAGCGGCAGCGAGCGCGAGCAGCAGATCGGCGAATGGCTTTTTTATCGGACGCCGCCGGCAGGCGGTTTGGCGGCGAAGCTGCCGCTGGTCCAGCATCGCGCATTGATGGGTGCCGTGCAGACGCGACTCGCCGAGGTGGTGGACGCGGTGCGGCCGGACATCCTGCACGCCCACTCGCCGGTGTTGAATGCATTGCCCGCACTGGCAATCGGCCGGGCACGTGGCATACCGGTGGTGTATGAGGTGCGTGCGTTCTGGGAAGACGCGGCCGCCGACCTGGGCACGGCGCGCGAATGGGGACCGCGCTACCGGTTGACGCGCGCCATGGAAACGCGCGCGTTGCGACGGGCGGACGCAGTGACCACGATCTGCGAAGGCCTGCGCGGCGACATGCTGAAGCGAGGCGTTCCCGCAGACAAGATCACCGTCATTCCCAATGCCGTGGACGTGACGAAATTCCAGTTCAAGGCGCCTGCCGATGCCGAGCTTGTCGAAAAATACCGGCTCGCGCCGAGGGCCACGCTGGGATTCGCGGGTTCCTTCTACGCCTATGAGGGCCTGGACATCCTGCTGCAGGCGATGCCGCAAGTGTTGCGCGCCGCACCGCAGGCGCGCCTGCTCTTGCTCGGCGGCGGCCCGCGGGAAGAGTCACTGAAAGCGCTGGCCGCGCGCCTGGGCCTCGAAGGCAGCGTGCATTTTGTCGGACGCGTACCGCATGACGAGGTGAGCCGTTACTACAGCGCCATGGACGTCATGGTCTACCCGCGCATTTCGCGCCGGCTCACGGAACTGGTCACGCCGCTGAAGCCGCTCGAAGCGATGGCGATGGGGAAGCTGGTGGCGGCTTCCGACGTCGGCGGGCATCGTGAGTTGATCCGCGATGGCTACAACGGGCATCTGTTCTCCGCCGGTTCGCCGGTTGCACTCGCCGAGCGTCTCATCGATCTTCTGCGGCATCCGGCAGCTTGGGATGCGGTGATCACCAATGGGCGGCAGTTCGTGGAACGCGAACGCACCTGGCGCGGAAGCGTCGATCGCTATCGTGGCGTCTACGCTGGCATACTCGCGCGCTCGCAACGCGAGGGGGGAGCAGGTCGTGGCGTTTGATACACCTGCAGTGGTCCTTGGAGCGGGCATCAACGGATTGGGCGTTGCGCGCAGCCTCGCGCGAGCCGGCGTTCCCGCGTGGCTGGTTGATGCCGACGCGCGGCGGTTCGAGATGCGTACCCGGGCGGCTCGTCCGTTTGCCATCGCCAGCATGCACGGATCCGCGCTGATCGACGAGTTGGTGCGCCTGGGCACGACACGGTTCGCCGGCCTTCGCCCTGTGCTGCTGTTGACGCAGGAGGAAAGCGTCAAGCTGGTTTCGCGCGGGCGAGAAAGATTGTCGCCACTCTATCGGTTCAACTTGCCGGCCGGGAAGTTGCTGGAAACACTGTTGCACAAGCATGGTTTCCAGGGTCTCGCGGAACAGTTCGGCTGCCCCATCCCTTCACTGGTCCGCATCGGCGCGGCGGCGGAATTGCCGGCGCTGGAACGTCTGCGTTATCCGGTGGTGGTCAAACCGGGTGAACGTCACGACGGCTACGGGCGGCAGTTCAAAAAAGCCTATCGCGTGGAAACGGCGGCGGATGCGATGGAACTTGTTGGACGCATCCTGCCGGTCATGCCCGATGTGGTGGTGCAGGAGTGGACCGAAGGCCCGGATTCCAGCATCTACTTCTGCCTGCAATACATCGATGCGCAGGGCGACGTCACCGCATCGTTCACGGGCCACAAGGTTCGTTCGTGGCCGCCCCAGGTCGGCGGTACCGCCAGTTGCGCGCCGGCACCCGAAGCGCACGCCGAGTTGTCCGCGCTGACCACGAAGTTTTTCCGCGATGCGGGGGTGATCGGCATGGCGGCAATGGAATACAAACGCGATGCGCGCACCGGCGCGTTCCGCATGGTCGAGCCGACCGTGGGGCGCACCGATTATCAGGCGGAAGTTGCGACGTTGAATGGGGTCAACCTGCCGCATGCGGCGTATTGCGGCGCGCTAGATTTGAGTTTTCCCGCGCCGCGTCTCGCTTCCAAATCCATCGCATGGCGGGTGCGGTCGGAAGATATGCAATCGGCGCGCGCGCAACGCCAGCGGCCGAAGGACGGGTTTGAAGCGATCGATGGGATTGCGGATGCAATCTGGCGCTGGTCCGATCCCATGCCCGGCTTGGTCAATCTTTCTCATCGCGCAACGCAAGCCTTGCGCACGCGGGCAGCAAGGATGTCGCCGTCAACCGAACCCTTGGAAAGCAAACCATGAATGTGTTGGCCAAACTGCTGCCCAAGCGTCGGGCGAATGCCAATCTCGATCCGGAATTGGCGTTGCGTGCGGCGGCCGAGTGGCTGTCGCGCGCGCAGGACGTTACCGGCTGCGGTGGCGTCAGCGCCCATTACGACGCCACGAAGCGCAAATGGGTGGGGGCTTATCCGGAAACCACCGGCTACATCATCCCGACGTTCTTTCGCTATGCGGAATTTTGTGGCGAGACGGCCTACCGTGAACGCGCCGTCCGCATGGCCGAATGGGAATCCGACATCCAGCTCCCCGATGGTGGCGTGCGTGCCGGCACCATGGACGCGGCGCAGATCGTGCCCACCATCTTCAATACCGGGCAGGTTCTTTTCGGTTGGACGGCCGCATGGCAACAGACCCGGAATGAGCGTTTTCGCAATTCGCTGATTCGCGCGGCCGAGTGGCTGGTGGCGGCGCAGGATGAGGACGGTGCATGGCGGCGTTTCGCTTCGCCATTCGCGGCGCATGCACTGAATACCTACAACACGCGCGTGGCATTCGG
>DAIUEL010000252.1:0-3142 GCA_036845145.1 Rhodanobacteraceae bacterium
CTCGCCGCGGGCGCGAAGAAGGTGATCATCTCGGCGCCGGGCACCGACGTTGATGGCACCTTCGTGTTCGGCGTCAACGAGGACAAGATCAAGCCGACCGACACCATCATCTCCAACGCCTCCTGCACCACCAACTGCCTGGCGCCGCTGGCCAAGGTGCTGCACGAGAAGATCGGCATCGTGCACGGCCTGATGACCACGATCCACGCCTACACCAACGACCAGGTCCTGACAGACGTCTACCACAAGGATCTGCGCCGCGCGCGTTCGGCCACCCACAGCCAGATCCCGACCAAGACCGGTGCTGCCGTCGCGGTGGGCCTGGTGCTGCCGGAATTGAATGGGCGTCTGGACGGCTTCTCGATGCGCGTCCCGACCATCAACGTGTCGTGCGTGGACTTGACCTTCGTGGCCCAGCGCGAGACCAGCAAGGACGAAATCGATGCCGTGATCAACGAAGCCGCGAACGGCAAGTTGAAGGGCGTGATGGCGGTCAACACCAAGCCGCTGGTGTCGATCGACTTCAATCACAATCCCGCTTCGTGCACCTACGATGCCACGCAGACCCGCGTGATGGGCGGCACCTTCGTCAAGGTGCTGGGCTGGTACGACAACGAGTGGGGCTTCTCGAACCGCATGCTTGACATGACCGAGGCGTTCGCGAAAGTGAAATGATCGGCGTCGCGCGATCGAGTGAAACAAACCCGCAGCGGCAGCGCTGCGGGTTTTCATCAATCCGGCATCATGACATTTTTCTGCACGCCCTGGCCCGGCTTCCATGCGGCCAGTGCGCGCGCGGCACGCTCGCGCCCCAGTTCGATCAATTCCGAAGCCCGATAGAACTCGTACACCGCGCTCGCATTGCGCGGCACGTCGATCACGAGATCCGGGCGATCCGCGGCCAGTCGGAAGCCGGTGAGGTTTTCCTGCATCAGGTCCAACGACTGGGTAAGCGTGTCGATCCAGCCGGGTTCGTTTTCGCCCTCGGCGTAGCTGCCGATGGTGCGCTTGACGAAAGCGGCAATGCGGTTGCGCAGCCCTCTGCGCGCGGGCGCCCTCACCGGTTTCCTCGTTGACGGCAGCGCCTCCGGCGGCCCGTTGACGTTCACCGCGACGGTGTAATCGCTGGGCGATTGCAGTAACGGGGTCAGCGGCAGCGGGTTCATCAGGCCGCCGTCGACCAGGCGATGGCCATGTAACGGGTGCGGGCGGAAGATCGTGGGAATCGCAATGGACGCGCGGATCGCGTCGAACAGCGAACCGCGCGTCAGCCATACTTCGCGCTCGCGATCGAGGTCGGTTGCCACCGCCGTGAACGGAATCGACAGTTCCTCGATTTCGACGTCGCCGATCAATTCACGCAGCACGCCGATGATGCGCTCGCCCTTGATCAGGCCCGCGCCGGACAGGGTCCAGTCCACCAGCTTCAGCACGTCCATCTTCTGCAGCGCGCATACCCAGTCGCGATAGACATCGAGCTTGCCGGCCGCGTAGATGCCGCCGATCAGCGCGCCCATGGAACTGCCCGACACCGCGACGATGCGGTAGCCCGCCGCCTCGACCGCTTCGATCGCGCCGATGTGCGCCAGACCGCGCGCACCGCCGGTGCCGAGCGCCAGCGCGAGCGCCGACTTGACTTGCCTGGTTTCGATGAGGGCCTGGCGATCGTTCACGGCTTCGCGTGGTCGTATTCGTCCAGCGCCAGCTTGTGCATGATGCGGATTTCCTCGCGCAATGATTGCGGCGACACCACCTGCGCGTCCGGGCCATAGCGCAGGATGTCCATCACCAGTTCGCGCGATTGCGAATACGGCACTTTCAATTCGTAACGGCCGTCGTCGAGCCAGCGGCCTTCCTGCAGCGAGTGCCAGTGTTCGTCGGCGACCCAACGCGCGGCGCGCGCGGAAAACCGGATCGTCGCCCAGGCCTTGGGCGCGCCCGCGAAGATGCCGTAGCTCGACGCCAGCGTGTCGTTCAATTCCTTCTCGTCGCGATCGATGGCCGGCTTGTCCAGCAGTTCAACCTGGCCGATGCGATCCACCGCGAAGCTGCGCAGCGCCTCGCGGTCGTGGTCCCAGGCATCCAGGTACCAGTTGTCGCGATAGTGCGTCAGCCGCTGCGGCGAAACATGGCGCACGTTGTCGGCGCCGGTGGTGCGCGCGCGGTAACGGAACTTCAATTGCTGGCGCGCCAGTACCGCGCCGGCCACCGCGCGGAACACCTGCTGGTTGAGCTTGCGCGAACCCCACGGCACCACCCGGATGCGTTCCAGCGGCTGCTGCCTGGTGCCGGCCTGCTCGTTGAGCAGTTTCTCGACGCGCGTGCGAAACGGCGCCAGCGCATCGGCCAGCACGCCCGGATCGGAACGGGCAATCAGCGCTTCCAGCGCCATCAGCGCCGACAGTTCTTCGCTGGTCAGCCACAGGCCCGGCAACTCGAAGCGCTCGCCCTCGCCTTCGGCGTAGGCGTAGCCGCGGCCTTCCGGGTCGCTGTCCAGCGGCGCACCCAGCGCGTCGCGCAGGAATGCGATGTCGCGATACAGCGTCGCGCGCGAACAACCCAGCTCCTCGCGCAGCCGCTGCACGTCGACCGGCCGCCGGTGCGACTTGAAGATGCCATGCAGCTTGATGACGCGCTCGTACTGGTGCATGCCCGGAATCTCTCGACACCAACTGCCACCAGCATGCCGCGGCGCGTGATTGGCGGCAAGCGCCGGGGTGGCTACCATCGTCGCCATGCCACACGCCCATCTGGAACTCAATCGCCCGACCGGCGACGAAGTCAAGACCACCACCTGCTACATGTGTGCGTGCAGGTGTGGCATTCGCGTACATCTGAAAGACGGCCGTGTCCGTTACATCGATGGCAACCCGAAGCATCCCGTCAATCGCGGCGTGATCTGTGCGAAGGGTTCATCCGGGATCATGCAGCACTACTCGCCGGCGCGTTTGCGCAAACCGTTGCTGCGGGTGGGCGAACGCGGCGCGCGCGAGTTCCGCGAGATCGAATGGAACGAAGCCCTGGCGCTCGCGACGAAGTGGCTGGGCGACATCCGCGCGCGCAACCCGGATGAGCTTGCGTTCTTCACCGGCCGCGACCAGTCGCAGGCGCTGACCGGCTGGTGGGCGCAGCAGTTCGGCAC
>DAIUEL010000253.1:0-3117 GCA_036845145.1 Rhodanobacteraceae bacterium
CAAGGCCGACTGGAAACCCATCCGCAGCGATGCGCCACCGGCGAAACAGGGCTACGGCGATTACGCAGGCATCGCGTGGTATCGCACGCAGGTCCGCCTGCCCAGCCATCTGCCGGCGCACCTTTACCTCTATCTGAGCCGGCAGGCCAAGGATTACCGCCTTTACGTCAACGGACACGAGGTCGAACACAGCCACGTGCGCTGGCCGCAGCGGCTGACATTCGCCGACATCACGCCTTACGCGAAAGCGGGACAGACACTCGGGATCGCGCTGCGCATCGAACCGAACGAATACGGCAGGGGCTTTCTGAATGGCCTGACCGCCATTCGCGACGTCAAGCCGCCGTCGCGGATTTATTTCGACCTGTCCAACAAGCAGCAGGCGGAAGTCTCCATGCGCCATCTGCATGGCCCGTTGCTGCAACAGGGCGTGGCGTTCTGGTGGGTGGATGGCGGCAGCGGCGCCGCGGACATGCCGGGACTCGACCCGCAGCTTTGGACCAACCACGTCTTTTACGACCACATGCAAAAGGAAACCGGACGACGCGGGTTCATCCTCTCGCGCTACGGCGGTTGGGGCAGCGAGCGCTACCCGGCCTACTTCACCGGCGACACCTATTCGGAATGGCCGGTGCTGGCCTACGAGGTCGCCTACAGCGTGCGCGGCGGCAACGTGCTGATCCCGTACATGAGCCACGACATCGGCGGTTTCCACGGCGGCAAGATCGACTTCGACCTGTACGCGCGCTGGATCGAGTTCGGCGCGTTCAGTCCGCTGCTGCGCCTGCACAGCGCACACGAGAACCCGCGCGAGGGCAACCTGCGCATGCCGTGGACCTACGGCGAGCGCGGCATGGCGCTGGTCAAAAAATACTTCACGCTGCACACGCAACTGATTCCCTATACCTACACCCATGCGTGGATCGCGCACGAGAAGTCATTGCCGATCCTGCGCCCGCTGTATCTGCAAAACCCGGATTCCGCGGAGGCGTATCAACACCCGCACGAATACTGGTTCGGCAGTGAAATGCTGGTCGCACCGGTGCTCGATGCAAGCGGCGAACGGACTATCTGGCTGCCGCCCGGCAAATGGATCGGCTTCTTCGACGGCAAGCATCACGACGGCGGCAAGTCATTCACCGCCCACTACGCCGTGGACCAGACGCCGGTGTTCGCGCGCGACGGCGCGATCATTCCCGAGCAACCCGCGGATTTCGCATGGTCGAACGCGAAACCGCTGGATCACCTGATCGTGAATGTTTACGGATCGGGCAACGGCTCGTTCGACCTGTACGAGGACGACGGCATTTCACTGGACTATGACAAATCCCACGCGCTGACGCCGATGCGC
The DNA here is from genome assembly GCA_036845145.1 of Rhodanobacteraceae bacterium. GTDB lineage: Bacteria > Pseudomonadota > Gammaproteobacteria > Xanthomonadales > Rhodanobacteraceae > 66-474. Next base: position 1,352 of record DAIUEL010000253.1, read on the forward strand.
TACACCCGTGAACCTGACGGTGCCCACCGCATCGTGATCGGGCCCACGCGCGGCGCCTTCGCCGGCCAGGTGCAGCGGCGGTCGTACGCCGTGCAGATCCATGGCATCCACCGGCCGGTTTCGATAGCGGTGGACGGGCAGAACGTCGGGGACTGGAATTGGGACGCCGCGAACGCCACCGCGACGGTTCCGATTCCCGCGCACGCGATCCGCGATCGAATCACGATCGAGTGGCGCGCAAAGACGAAATGAATCAGGCAGTGCGAGCGGGTACCGCGTCGAACGCTACGGTAAGCCGCGTCCGATCGCCGGAAAACGGCACCGTCCCGTGCCAGAAATAGGAAGGGAACAGCACCAGCATGCCCGTCTCCGGGCGCACCTCGTATTGCGCCGGCAACGCCGGCGTGGTGAGGATGCCCGGCTCGGCGAACGCCAGCACGCCTTCGCGGTTGTCCGCTCTGCGCATCGCGTCGGGCAACTCGATGTAACACGCCGAGGAGATCCAGCCGCGCGGATGCACGTGGTTGTGATGAAAGCCGTCGGTGCGCAGCCGGACCGACCAGCTTCCGTTGAAGCGGTAGGCGCCGGTGTTCCGCCGACGCAGCGGATCGCCACCCTTGCCCATGCGCGCAATGTAGTCGCGGATCGGCGCATCGAAGGCACGGAACAGCGCGCGAATGGCGGGCTTCTCGTTGCGCGACAGATCGCCGATGGTTTCGGTGCCATGGCGCAGTGACTGGAACAGCAGCGGATGCACGAACGCATTGTGCATCCGACCGAGATCGTGTTTCAGTTCGTCGAGAAAATCGGCCAGGCTCGTCCATGGCGATGGCGCCTCGAGCTCGTACGCGACCACCAGGTTCGGATAGTCGCAAAGCTGCGCGTAACGTTCATCACCGAGCATCCGCCACGCGGTCGTTTGCAGCGCGATGAGATATTGATCGTCGGGCGACTCGAGCCTCAGCGTCTCACAGGTCTGCAGTGCGGCATGCGCATCGCCGACGCCCAGCATCGCCGCGACTTGCAGCGTGCGCGCCGCGGAATCGTTCGGCGCCGCGCGCAACGCGCACTCGGCACGATCGAGCGCAAGGCGCGAATCGAATTCCAGTGCGGCGAGACCGGCGCGTACATGCAGGGCCGGCGGCGCCTGCGGACGCCCGATGCGTGCGGCGAGGCACGCGTAGGCCGCGCGCACGTCGCCCGACCCCTGCAACACGGCCGCCTTGGCCGCCCACAGCGCATCGTTGTTGGGGAAGGTCTGCAACGCCTTGTCGATGGCTTCGGTCGCCTGTTCGCCATCGCCGGTGCGCGTCCACACCAGCTTTGCGAGGTCGCCGTGGGCGTCGACGTGTTGGGGCTCCAGCCGCAGGCAATCGCGAAGAGCCGTTTCGGCGCGATCGTATTCGCCGAGCGCGATGAGGCTGCGTGCATGCGTGTAACACAGCGTTGCGCTTGGTGGCCCATGCTCCAATGCATGTCGCGCGATGCCTTCGGCTTCGTCGTGACGGTTCGCAGCCTGAAGCGCGGTGGCCAACGCCTGCCCGGCGGCGGCGTTGTCGGGCGATCGCGCCATCAGGTTCCGGCTCCACGCGATGGCGTCGCCGCTGCGGCCCAGCGCGACCAGCGCGGCGACATGCTGGACGATCAATTCGGGTGGAATCTCGTCCCGGGCGCAGAACGGCGCGAGGATCGCGAGCGCCCGTGCCGGCTGCCTCCGGTCGTTGTAGTAGCGCGCCAGCACCTGGGCCGCATGCGGATCGGGCTGC
>DAIUEL010000254.1:0-3113 GCA_036845145.1 Rhodanobacteraceae bacterium
CGCGGGAATAGCTCAGTTGGTAGAGCACGACCTTGCCAAGGTCGGGGTCGCGAGTTCGAGTCTCGTTTCCCGCTCCAGGTTTTCGAGACCCCGGCCATGCCGGGGTCTGTCGTTTCGGGGCCGCGCAAGGCGGCTCCGGTTGGAACAAGCCCACGCAAGCGCGGCCGGGCCGTTCCGGTCACCGGCCAGGTGGCAGAGTGGTCATGCAGCGGACTGCAAATCCGCGTACGCCGGTTCGATTCCGACCCTGGCCTCCAGATGCGTTGCAGGGTTCCGGGCTGCGATCACTGGATTCGCGCATGTTCCGGGCGCGCGCAGTCCGACCGCCAGAAGCCCGCGAATGCCTATTTGCTGCCCACGATCCGGTGGCGCGGAGGTCACGCCGCCACGGCCACGGTGTCGGCTGGTGTGACACGGTCGCGACAAAGAGGGGCGCCTCGGTCCGCATGGGCGCGGGCTCACGCCGGTGCGTTGGGTGCGCGCAGATGGCTGCTGAGAGGAATATCATCTTGGGCCGTTCTGCTGCCAACGAAGACCCATCAATCCGGATTGATGGTGCAGCATGGGTGCGAAGAGGAGGTGACTGGATAAAGACAAGCGGATTTGATGATGTCGATCGCATGGCAGCGGACGATGCGTCGATTCCGATGTTCTTCTCACACTGCAGGGAGATTCAACCATGTTCGAGAACCATGCCCGTTTGAATCGTCGGATTCTTGCTTTCATCGTGGCCGGCGCCTTGGGCGTCGCGGGTACGGCGGTCGCCGCCGCGCCGGCCGCAGTGCAATTCAGCGTGCTCACCAGGGCGACACAGCTCGGTCAGGACGATGTCGTCCAGAGTGCCACGCCGCTCAACCAGCCCATTCGCGTTTCGGTGGTTCTGAAACTGCGTGACGAGGCGCAGATGCGGGCGTTCCTCGCAAGGAGTCGTTCGCTGTCCATGCCGACACGGCAAGTGATGACCCCCGCGCAACTGCAAGGTCACCTGCCTACCGCCGCCCAGGCCGAGGCCGTGGCGGATTATCTCAAGGGCGCGGGCTTCAGCAACGTCAGCGTATCGTCCAACCGGATGATCGTGAATGCGACCGGTACCGCCGCCGTGGTGCAGTCCGCGTTCAAGACCTCGCTGGTGAACGTGCGCACCCATGATGGTCGCGCGGCCTTCGCCAACAACTCACCGATCCGCATCCCGGCTGCCCTGCAGGATACGGTGCAGGCGGTGCTGGGCTTGCAGACCGTGCACAAGGCGCACACGCTGAAAACGCATGTCGGCTTCCGCATCGGCGCCCATTTCCCGCAGGAATTCGCGGACATCTACAACGCGTCGGACCTGCCTCCGGCATCCGATGTCGCCGTCGCGGTGTGGGGTTGGGGCAGCATGGCGCAGACCGTCGACGACCTCGACACCTTCATCACGGTCAATGGCCTGCAGCCAGTCGACACGCACGTCGTGTGCACCGACATCAATGGCATCGACCCCGACACCGCCGAGGGCCTCGGCGGCACCTCGATCGGCGATCCCGCCTGCAATGGCAACGTCGACCAGGGTTCGATCGAATGGGACATGGACAGCCAGATCATCCTCGGCATGACCGGCGGCGTGAAGAGCATGACCTTCTACGCTGCCTACGGTGCTTACAACACCACGGTCACCGACGCCTTGAACGAAATCGTGAACCCGACGGTCGGCGAGCCGCTGCCCCGGGTGATCAATGCCTCGTTCGGCGAATGCGAGCGTTATCAGGATGCCAACCAGGGCGGCGATGGTTCGATGCAGGCGGATGATGCCCTGTTCCAGATCGGGGCCGCGCAAGGCCAGACCTTCTCGGTTTCGACTGGCGACTTCGGTGCGGACGAGTGCGGATTCGGGAACCCCCGCAACTCGGCCAGCTACCCGGCCAGTTCGCCATGGGTAGTCGCAGCCAGCGGCACCACCTTGCTGGTTTCCGCGAACGGATGGGCCAACGAAAACGTGTGGCTCGATTCGGGGGGCAGCCCGAGCTCCGCGGAAGCAGCCCAACCTTGGCAAGCGGGCCTGACGTACGGCACGTTTGCGGGCGCACGCGGACCCGACGTGGCGTTCGATGGCAACCCAAGCTCGGGTGCAGTCGTCCTGAACGATGGCAACTATTACCAGGTCGGTGGCACCAGCCTCTCCGCACCCTTGTTCGCGGGCGCCTGGGCCCGCATCCTGCAGACCAACCCGGGTCTCGGTTTCGCGGCGCCATACCTGTACACCCTGCCGGCCAGCGTGTTGCACGACGTGATTTCCGGCACCAACCACGGGTATTCCGCCAAGCTGGGTTGGGATTGGGCCACGGGCCTCGGCAGTTTCAAGGTCGATGCGGCGGCCAGCGCACTCAGCGGCCAGTGACCGACGGTCATCGCAAGCAGGACGCTGCGATCGCCAACAGCCACGACATCCGCACCGGGCAGGGAGCCCGGTGCGGTTTTTTCATGAGTGGCCGGAAAGACACCCGGCGCGCCCGCATTGCCGATTCGCGGGCACGGCTACTATATGACGTCCGTGTGATCCAGCACGTGCATCGCGCCGGGGTGGCGAAACTGGTAGACGCAAGGGACTTAAAATCCCTCGGCCTCGCGGCCATGCGGGTTCGATCCCCGCCCCCGGCATGCCTGGTTTTCCGCGAAAGCAATCGTCATTTCGCCGGCGGCTGGTCGATGTGGCCGCAGTGTTTGCAGGTGCGCGCTTCCAGCGAACCGTAGTAACGCTCGAACACCGGCGGAAAATCCTTTTCGATGCTGCCGAGGATGAAGTATTCCTCGTAGAGCTTGCGGTTGCATTGCTCGCAGAACCACAGCAGGCCGTCCTTTTCGTGCGGCAGGCGGCGCCGCTCGATCACCAGTCCGATCGAATCGGGCATCCGCTGCGGCGAGTGCGGCGTGCGCGGCGGGAGATAAAACATCTCGCCGGCTCGGATCGGCAGATCGCGACGCTGGCCGGCATCCTGCACACGCAACACCATCTCGCCCTCCAACTGGTAGAAAAACTCGGGGCCTTCGTCCCAGTGATAGTCGCTGCGCGAATTCGGCCCACCGACGATCATGATGATGAAGTCGCCGTCGACGATGCACTTGTTGCCGACCGGCGG
>DAIUEL010000255.1:0-3043 GCA_036845145.1 Rhodanobacteraceae bacterium
TGGCCCAGCGCGTTGGTGAGTTCCTCGGTGATGCCGTCGCTGAAGTATTGCTGCTCCGGGTCGCCGCCGAGGTTGGTGAACGGCAGCACCACCAGCGTGTCGGCGGGTGGGTTGAAGGCGGCGGGTTGCGCCGGCCCTGAAGAGTTGTGTAGCCCGGATGGAACCGCGCCAGCGGTGGAATCCGGGGCAATCCTTCCCGGATTTCGCTGCGCTGCATCCGGGCTACCCGCTTGCGCCTCCGTGATGGTCTTCGGTGCCGGTGCGCTGCCGGCATGCCGCAATGCCAGCAGTCGCCAGCCGAGCAGCGCGACAGCCAGTACCAGCACAGCCGTAATCACGGTGTTGAGCTTGCGTCCGATCTGGCGATTGGCAAATTCCGGTCGCGCGTGTGGCGAACCGGCGGGCGCGGTGCGACGCACGCCCTCGGGTGTGATCTCGTACACCCAGGCGAAGACGACCGCGACAGGAAATCCGAGCGCCACCAGCAGCACCACGAGCTGCGCGGTCCAGTCCGGCATGTGGAAGATCGGGAAAATCTGGGTGGCGATCTGCACCAGCAGCCAGCCCGAAACGGCGTAGGCGACCGCGACGCGCCACACGTGGCGACGCTTCAGTTCCTCGAGGAAACCGGGCTTGTCTGGCGCCACGTCGTGGTCCCCGCCGGCGACAGGCCGGCCTCCGATGCCTCGAAGTGTCGGGCTTTACAGCGTGTGGCGCAAGTCGACAATTACAGCGAACGCGTGCGGCCCCCATCCACCGGCACGTTGATGCCGCTGATGTAGCCCGCGGCGGGCGAGGCGAGGAACGCGACCGCCGCGGCGATTTCGGAAGGATCGGCGAAACGCCGCATCGGGATTTCCGATTCCATCTCGCGCTGCATGGATTCGACATCGACGCCCGTTTTCTGCGCGCGCGTCTGCACGATCTGTTCGATGCGCGGCGTTTTGGTCGAGCCCGGCAACACGTTGTTGACGGTGATGCGGAACGGCGCGAGTTCGGTTGCCAGTGTCTTGGACCAGCTCGCGACCGCCCAGCGCGTGGTGTTGGACACGCCGAGCCCCCGGATCGGTTCCTTCACCGAAGTCGAGATGATGTTGACGATGCGTCCGTACCCTGCCGCCCGCATGCCTGGGATGACGGCTTCCGCGAGCACGTGGTTGGCGATGAGGTGCTTGCGGTAGGCGTCGAGGAACGCATCCACTTTCGCACCGTGCGCGGGGCCGGGCGGCGGCCCGCCGGAATTGTTGACGAGGATGTGCACGGGATTCGCGTCCACCAATTTTTTCACCGCGACGCGCAAACCGTCGGTGTCGCCTGAATCTGCCGCCAGGAAATCATGGGTCTGCAATGCGTGCGTGCGCGGCAGTTCCCCGACGAGTTGCTTCAGCACGTCCGCACGGCGGGCGAGCGCGGTGATGTTTGCGCCAAGTTGCGCCAGTTCCACCGCGCACGCGCGGCCGATGCCTTGCGATGCGCCGCAAACCAGGGCGTGGCGGCCGGTCAGATCGAGATCCATTTCGTTCTCCACGCGGGGGATTGAAGCGAGCAGTGAACCCGTTTCGTCATGCCGGTGCAAGCCGGCAGCAGCGGCCGTGCGAGCGTTGGTGCAAAGTCACTGGTCCCGGATGTCGCTGCGCGACTCCGAGATGACGAACAACATCGAAAGCTGCAGGGAAACCTGAAGGTCGCTGCGCACTGTCCAGCGCGAACTCTCCAGGACTCAGCGATTCCCCAGCGCCTGGCGCAACTCGGGCAACAGCCCGGCACCGGCGGTGGGCTTGCCACACAAGCCGTTGTCGACCGCACTGGCGTACGCGGACGTCATCTTGCCCAGCGTCAGTGTGCCTTCGGGGCCGTGCGGCACGTTGAAGCTGCCGCTGGTAACGGGCGCCGCGGACTTGATGCTGGCGAAGGCCGAGGCCGACGGCACGTTGATGTTGCTGAAGCTGGTCGGCGATTGCGCCCAGTAGGTGGTCGACGCGAGTTGCTTTTGCGACGTGGTCACCACCAGGTACTGGGCATTGGGGTTGTCGACCTGCACCGCACCGAACGCGCCCGACATGCTGGGTCGCCAGTTGATGTACACGCACAACGAAACGTCGGTGCTGGAAAGCGGCTGGTAGTTGGCATTCAACAGCGTCGCCGTGGGTGCCAGCAGGAAACTGTTGCCGAGATGCCGCGCGCTGGGCTGGGTCTGGAACACCACCCGATACGGCTTCTCGAACTTGGGCAGCACGAAGGTGAGGAAATGCGTGCGGTCGCCCTCGATGTCCGCGATCGGGCTGAACTTGTCGAGCGCGAATTCGCGCGGTTCGTCGGGCAATGCATCGTGGTAGGGCAGGTCCGCCCACGCATGGCAGCACGGCGTCGCATCCTTGAGATCCTGCAGGGCCGCGTCGCGCGAAGGTGGCGGGCTGCTGTCGAGTCCCCCGAGCAATGGCAACCTGACCGCGTGGCTGCACGCAGTCAGCAGAAAGGCGATGCCCGCAAAGGCGGCGAGACGGAGAAAACGGATCACGGCGATTGTTTCGGAACGGAGTACGGAGGCGCCGCGGGATGCGCGTCCCGGCGACGCCGAGGATGGCGATTCAGGCAGTGTACAGGCTGTGACGCGGCCGAAAACGGGTCGAAAGTCGTGCTTTCGGGATCTGGGGCGCCCGTTCCGGTCGTCGAGGATTGGACCGGCGCGGGACCGCGGAGTTTCCCGTTGCCCGTCAGAATTCCGCGTGGCCCGGCGCGCGCGGGTAGGGAATCGCGTCGCGGATATTCGAGAGCCCGCACACGTACACCAGCAGGCGCTCGAAGCCCAGCCCGAAGCCGGCGTGCGGCACCGTGCCGTAGCGGCGCAGATCCCGATACCACCGGTAGTGGGCAGGGTCGAGCCCGAACTGCTGCATGCGGCGATCCAGGCAGTCGAGCCGTTCCTCGCGCTGGGAGCCGCCGATGATCTCGCCGATGCCGGGCGCCAGCACGTCCATCGCGGCGACAGTCTTGCCGTCGTCGTTCAGGCGCATGTAGAACGCCTTGATCTTCTCGGGGTAGT
>DAIUEL010000256.1:0-3031 GCA_036845145.1 Rhodanobacteraceae bacterium
GCAATTGCCTCGGCCTCACCGGCGCGCCGTTCGACAGTTGGCTGACGCTGCGCGGCCTGCGCACCTTGTCGGCGCGACTGCGCGCGCATCAGGAGAATGCGTCGGCACTGGCCGATTTGTTGAGTGAACATCCCGCGGTCGCGCGCGTGTTCTATCCAGGTCTTGGCAGCCACCCGCAGCATGCGCTGGCCAAGCGCCAGCAATCCGGGTTCGGCGCGATGCTGAGTTTCGAACTGGAAGGGGGCGAGGATGCGGTACGCGCGTTCCTCGACGGCTTGCAGTGCATCACGCTGGCCGAATCGCTGGGCGGCGTGGAAAGCCTGATCGCGCATCCGGCCACCATGACGCATGCGGCAATGGCGCCCGAGGCGCGACGCGCGGCGGGCATTTCCGACACGCTGCTGCGGCTTTCGGTCGGCATCGAAGACATTGCCGATTTGTCGCGTCACCTGCGCGCAGCCTTGGCGCGCGCCGATGCGCTGTCGCGAAAACGCGTGGCGGTTCCGGCGTGAGCGCGGTGCTGGCAGAGAAGGCATTCGTTCGCCGCGCCACGCCGCAACGTGACGTTGCGGTGGTGCTGTTCGGCACCGGCAAGGTGGGCGGCGCGTTCCTGCAATTGCTGCGCACGCCCGCCGGCGAAAACCTGCGCCTGCTGGGCGCCGCCAATTCACGCCACCAGCAGACCCAGCCCGCCGTGCTGGCCGAGCGCCGGTTGCGCGAGCGGCTGGACGCAGGCGGCGAACCGCGCGACGACGCAGCGCTGCTGCGCACCTTGCACGCGAGTGGTGCGCCGGTCCGCGTCGTGATCGACGCGACAGCGTCGACGGAAGTGGCGCAGCGACATCCCGGATGGCTTGCGCACGGCTGCCACGTGGTCACCGCCAACAAGGCGCTGGCCGGTGGCGGATTTGATGGTTGGCGCGCACTGCAGGCCGCGCGCACGCAAGCCGTCCAGTACGGCGACAGCGCGACCGTCGGCGCCGGCCTGCCCGCGCTTTCCACGCTGCGCCGCCTGCGTCTTTGCGGCGACACGTTGATTCGCATCGAAGGCGTGTTCTCGGGTTCGCTTTCGTACCTGTTCAACCATTACGACGGGCGCCAACCGTTCTCGACCCTGCTACGCGAAGCCTGCGCGCTGGGTTACACCGAGCCCGATCCGCGCGTCGATCTTTCCGGCGAGGATGTCGCGTGCAAGCTGTTGATCCTGGCGCGCGCGGCCGGTTTTCCGCTGGAGCGCTCGCAGCTTGAAGTCGAAAACCTGGTGCCGGAGTCGCTGCGTGGCGTGTCGCACGATGCATTCTTCGATCGTCTCGATGAACTCGATGCCGCGATTGCCGCGCGTCATGCCGCGGCTGCGTCGCGCGCTTGCGTGCTGCGCTACCTCGCGCGCTTCGAAGCCGGCGACGCCGCGCGGATCGGGCTGGCCGAAGTACCGGCCTCGCATCCCGCGGCACACCTTCTGGGCGCCGACAATCTGTTCGCGTTCACGACGTCGCGTTACCAGCAGCGCCCGCTGGTAATCCAAGGCGCAGGCGCCGGCCCCGAAGTGACCGCGCAGGCGCTGCTGGGCGACGTGCTCGCGTTGGTGTGATGCGGGGCTTGAGCGGCCGCGACGGCCGGCTCAGCGCCCGGTCATGCGCTCGGCGGTTTCCTCGTCGGGCGGCACCAGGATCGCGCCGGGCTTCGCCTGCGCTTCCATCTTGATCGCTTCGATTTCCGGCGTGCGCCAGCCGCAGGCCAGGCCCCATGCGAAGAAGCCGATCGCGATCACCGCGACGATCAGCAGGTCCCAGCCATAGGGCAGGTATCCGTGTCCGCCGAAACGCGCGCTGCCGGCCCACGACAGCAGTGCGATCGCGGGCAGGTAGAAGATCAGCCACGCCGCTCCCTGCACCTGTTTCATCAGATCGGTGCCGCCGCGCTTCACCGCGTACCAAAACCAGACCGGCAGCGCGACCACCATCAGCAGGATGATTTCACCGGTGCGCGGCCAGCGCGCCCAGTACAGGAGTTCGGTCGCGAACACGAACGCCAGGCCCGCGATCACGCGCAACATGGGAAGCCGCAGCGGCCGGTGGATGTCTGGCGCGGTGCGCCTGAGCACCGATACGCTGACGGGCCCGGTCAGGTACGAAATGATGGTCGCGACCGAAATCACCTCGGCCAGCGTCGCCCAGCCGCGGAAGAAGAACAGGAAGATGAAGGCGACTATCAGGTTCAGCCACATCGCCGGGCGGGGAATGCCGAAGCGCGGATGCACGCGTCCGAAGATTTTCGGCAGCGTGCCGTTGCGTTCCATGCCGTAGATCATCCGCGCGGTGGTCGCGGTGTACGTCGCGCCGGTGCCGCTGGGGCTGATGAACGCATCGGAATACAGGAGCAGCGCCAGCCAGTTGAGATTCAACGCGATCGCCAGTTGCGCGAACGGCGAGGAGTGTTCGATCGCGGCCCAACCTCCCTCGGCGAGCACCGCGGGATCGGTCGCGCCGAGGAATGCGACCTGCAGCAACAGGTACACGACGGTCGCGAGCAGGATCGAACCGATCACGCCGAACGGCACGTTGCGGCCGGGATTCTTGGCTTCGCCCGCGAGGTTCACCGGGCTCTGGAAACCGTTGAAGCTGAACACGATGCCGCTGATCGCGACCGCCGTCAGGATCGCGGAAATGTTGTACGCGTGCGGCCCGCCGTGCGCGCCGACGTAGAAATTCTCGGGGTGGAACGAGGTGGCCATCAGCGCGATCGCGGTGAGCGCCGGCACGACCAGTTTGTACAGCGTGATCCACGTATTGGTCTTCGCGAAAAGGTTCACGCTCCAGTAGTTCAGCAGGAAATAGCCGATCACCAGCAGCGCGGAAATGCCCAGCCCGGTCGGGCTCAGTTCGCCCATCCCGCCCGGCGCGACGTGATACAGGTTCTGCGCCCACTGCCACGGCCACGACGCCATGTATTGCACCGAAGCTTCCGCTTCCACCGGAATCACCGAGGCGATCGCGATCCAGTTGGCCCACGCCGCGATGAAACCCACCAG
>DAIUEL010000257.1:0-3028 GCA_036845145.1 Rhodanobacteraceae bacterium
TCGCTCGACAAGGTCATCAAGACCATGCGCGACACCGGCCGCGACATGAAGGACAAGTACAAGGAAACCTCGCGCGGCGGGCTGGCCGTGAACGTGGTCGAGTGTTGACCGGCGGTGCCATAACCTGATCGCGCTGTCGGCCGATGGGGTGCAATTCACCGGGGGTGCGCGTGAACATTTCGAGGTTGGGGACGCGGCTTCGCACGTACGACTGGACGGCGGCGGCCATCGAACTCGTGATCGTGGTGGCCGGCATCCTGATCGCACTGGAAGTGAGCAACTGGAACCAGAATCGGCAGGACTTGGCGCGTGCCGACGGTTACTACCGGCGCATCCATGCGGACCTGTCGACAGACGGCAAAAGCTTCGGCACCACGCTCGCCTACTGGGGCACGGTGTCTAGCTACGGGCGCGCCGCGATCGCCTATGGCGAGAACGGCCAGCTCGTGGATGGCTCCGCGTGGAAGACTGTGCTTGCGTATTATCAGGCCAGCCAGACTCTGCCTTTCGTGCCTTCCGATGCCTCCTTTACCGAGATGCGCAGCGCCGGCGAACTCGGTTTGATCGCTGACGAAAATCTGCGCGGACGGCTCGAGGATTACTACTCCCTGTCCGGTGTCGGTGGTGAATCCATCATCCGCGAGCAGGATCCCGCCTACCGGCAGCAGGTGCGGGGCTGACACCCTGGCTCGTGCAGCAGTACATCTGGGACCGTTGCTATCGCGGGTCGTCCTATGCCGATCAGGAATTCATCGACTGCCCATCACCGATCAGCGAGCAGGAGGCGCTCGCGATCCTGTCGAGCTTCAAGGTAGCTCCTTCCCTGCTCGACAACCTGCGCGCGTGGATGTCCACGCTCCGCATCAGCGAAATCGTGTTGAACAACAGCCACAGGACGGAGCAACGGCTTGCCGCCGACGTGGAGCGGGCACGCCAGCGCTAGCCTGCCGGCTGCAGGCAGTGCCCGGCTCTGTATGCAGGCTCTGCGAAAAGCGCCACGGCTGGAAACGACGCCGGTTTTCTTGCGCATGGCCTGTTTTATTGTCGATTTGAGCCTGACCGGGGGCTGACTTGATTGTTGAACTTTGCTGAATGGCGTCCGGCGAACGCTTGACCGGGCGCGACCGCGGGCGTGAAGTGGAAAGGCCACCGACAGGGATGGCTCTGGGCCCGCACTGTGTGCGGGCCACGACCCGGGTGTCCACGCAAGGAGGTTTCCATGAAACGCATGCATTCGATTTCCAGCATCGCCGCCACAATCGCGCTGGCGTGCGCCGCGCCGCTCGCGCTGGCGCAGACCGCGCCGGATTCGCAGCATCCGCAATCGGGCGCGGTGACGCATACGCCGCCGTTCCAGACCACACCGACCTCCAATCCGGCGGACCAACAACTGCCGCCGCGCATCCCGCAGGCGCCGCAATCCAGCGATGTGATGGGCCAGCACGATATGACCGGCACGGTGCGTTCGGTCAGCAGCAACGGCATGGTCGAGGTGCACACGGACGAGGGCAATCTGAAGGTGCATTTCCCAGATGCCAGCCAGCACCTGAAGAAGGGCGAGAAAATCACGCTGCATCTTTCCTATTCGATTGCGTCGTCCGCACCGGCTGCCTCGATGTAGCGCAGCATGTGTTTGATCGGAACCGTCGGCTCGTCCGGCGGTTTCGCCGTGGCGCATCCGCGGCTCGCATTGGCCGGGCGGGTGTGCTACCAATGGCGTTCTGGCGGTCCAGCAAACCTGAGAGCCTGCGATGTCGGCAATCGTCCAGTCCGCGGAGCAGCCTCGCCCTTCCGGGGACGAGGCCGGCGCGCGCGCGTGCGCGCTGCTGGTCGAGCGCGGCCGCCTGAAACAGGATGATCTGGCGCGGGCCGAACGGCTGCTGGCCGAGGCGCCCGAGAGTCGGCTGACGCCGCTGCTGTCCCGGCTGGGCCTGGTTTCGGAACGAGACCTGGCCGAAGCGTGGGCGGAAACATTGCGCCTGCCGCTGCTGACCGCGAAGGAGGCACCGGACGCGCCGCCCGAGACGGCGCTGTCGGTACGCTTCATGAAGCAATACCACGCGGTTCCGGTGGGCGAAGCCGGGCTGGCGGTGCAACTCGCGACGGCCGATCCGGGCGATCCGTACATCGCGCACGCGGTGGAGCTTGCCTGCGGGCGACCGGTGAACATGGTGGTCGCGGCGCGCGCCGACATCGACGACTTGATCGAGCGCTGGTACGGCACCGGTCGCAGCGCGCTCGGCACCATCGTCGAAGGTTTGGGCGAGGAGGGCGGCGAAAGCGCGTCGGGCGACGACGATATCGAGCACCTGCGCGACCTCGCCTCCGAGGCGCCGGTGATCCGGCTGGTGAACCTCTTGATCCAACGCGCCGTGGAAGCGCGCGCGTCGGACATCCACATCGAGCCGTTCGAGAACCGCCTGAAGGTGCGCTATCGCATCGACGGCGTGCTGCACGAAGTCGAGGCGCCGCCGGCATCGTCCACCGCCGCGGTGATTTCGCGCATCAAGATCATGGCGCGCATGAACATCGCCGAGCGCCGCCTGCCGCAGGACGGCCGCATCATGCTGCGCGTGCAGGGCAAGGAATTGGACCTGCGCGTGTCGTGCATCCCGACCAGCTTCGGCGAATCGGTGGTGATGCGCATCCTCGATCGCGGCAACGTGATCCTGGATTTCGATTCGCTGGGCTTTGACGAGCACACACTGCCGCCGTTCCTGCACGTGCTGGAGCAGCCGCACGGGATTCTGCTGGTCACCGGCCCGACCGGATCGGGCAAGACGACGACGCTTTACACCGCGCTGTCGAAGATCAACACGCCCGACCGCAAGATCATCACGGTCGAGGACCCGGTCGAGTACCAGATCGAAGGCATCAACCAGATGCAGGTGAAGCCGCAGATCGGGCTGGATTTCGCGGGCGCCCTGCGTTCGATCGTGCGCCAGGATCCGGACGTGATCATGATCGGCGAGATGCGCGATCTGGAAACCTGCAAGATCGCGATCCAGTCCGCGCTCACCGGGCATCT
>DAIUEL010000258.1:0-3015 GCA_036845145.1 Rhodanobacteraceae bacterium
GTACGACTTTCCCGGCAACGTGCGCGAACTCGAGAACGTGCTGGAACGCTCGATCGCGCTGTGCGAAAACGGCGTGATCGAACCCGTCGACCTGATGCTCGAATCCGCCGGCGGCCACGAATACGCCGACGACGATCCCGACCCGGACGAGTCCGCCGGCGACGACGAATCACCCGATGAGGGCAATGGCGGCGGTGTGGGACTGGATGACTACATCTCCAACATCGAGCGCGACGCCATCATCAAGGCGCTGAAAGAGACCCGCTACAACAAGACCGCCGCCGCCAGGAAACTCGGCATCACCTTCCGCGCGCTCAGGTACAAGCTGAAGAAGTTGGGGATCGATTGAGGGGCGGTTTCGCAAGGCCGGCCTTTCACCGCTTACCTAGCCACGCGCAGCCTGGTCTTTCAACCACGCGATGACCGCGGCCACCGCGTGGCGTGGCGTGCGATCCGGGCACACGATCCAGTAGGCATTTTCGACGCGCAGCATGCGCTCACCGAACGGTCTTACCAGGGCACCAGTGGCCACGTCGTCGATCGCCAGGCGATGGCGCGCCAGCGCGACGCCTTGGCCCTGCGCGGCCGCCCGCAACAGCAACTCCGATGAGGCAAAACGCGGGCCACGCAGCAGGTTCAATGATGCTGGTCCGAATCGCTCCCGCCAGCGCTCCCAGCCTGCATGTGGATCGCGGTCGTGCAGCAGGCGCATCGACGACAACGCCTGTGGGCGCGAAGGATGCCCTGCCTTTTTCCAGAACTCCATACTCATCACCGGGTACAGCGCGTCGTCCATCAACGCTTCGCAATGCAGGCCGGGCCACGGCCCGACACCCATTCGCACCGCGAGGTCGATGCCGCCGGCACGCAAATCCTCGGCATGCTGGTTCACCAGTACCGATAGTTCGATGCGCGGGTGTGCACGCTCCAGTGCAGGCAGCCGCGGCAACAGCCAGCGTGCAGCGAAGGAAGGCGCCGCCGAGATTGTGACCGTGAACGGCGAGCGTGCCTCGCGAATCGCGCACGTCGCAGCTTCGATATCCAGCAGTCCGGACAGCACGGCCTTGCCCAGCGCCTCAGCTTGAGGCGTCGGCGTCCACCCGCGACGGCCGGCCCCTTTCTCGCGAGCCAGCGGCACGCCCAGCCATGCTTCCAGCTCGGCCAGATGCCGACACACCGACGAATGCGCGATGCCCAACTCGCGCGCGGCCGATCGCACGCCGCCATGGGCACAGGCCAGCGCGAATACACGCAGGGCATTCAGGGGCAAATCCTTCATGGTCTCGATATTAGACCAAAACGGTTGCGCACGATCCAGCCACGACGGTGATCATTGGCTGCCGCGCCACTCAATGGACCGCCATGACGTCGTTGTTCTCGACTGGTTTGTTTCTTTTGATCGCCGCGATTACCCCCGGGCCCAACAATCTGGTGGTGATGCGCGCCGCCGCGCGCAACGGCTGGAAGGCCGCGTTGCCGCCGGTGGCCGGCGTCGTCGCGGGCGGCCTCGTCCTATTGCTGGTGGTGGTCTCGGGCGCAGGCAGTGTCTTTTCCACGTGGCCGTGGCTGCGCGGTGCAATCGAGGCCGGCGGCGTGCTGTACCTGGTCTGGCTGGGCACCCGGATGATTGCGGCGGCAGGCCGCGAAGCCGACTCGACGGCACTCCCGGGCGGATTTGCAGGGCTGTTTGGTTTCCAGTTCCTCAACCCCAAGGGCTGGGTCATGGTGCTCACGGTCGTCGCCGCACTGCCTGCCGCCGATGCGGTGCACGCCTTGAAGTATCTGGCGCCGCTTTTCCTGGGCATCCCGACGGTGTGTCTGCTGCTATGGGCGGCACTTGGCGGCGCCGTGGCACCGCACCTGACCCGGCCACGGGTGCGCCAATGGACCGATCGCGCGCTCGGCGCACTATTGATTCTGGCCGCATTGATGTTGTTCGTCTGATCCCGATTGAAAGGAGATTCCCGCATGCATCCGCAACAAGCTTGCAGACACCGAATCCTGGCCCTGCCTGGCAGCCTGCGCCGTGACAGTTACAACCGCAAGTTGTTGGCGGCTTCCATCCATTCCGCACCCGGCAATCTGCGGATACGACTATTCGACGGTCTCGGGGATGTGCCGATGTTCAACGAAGACACGGAGTCGACAAACCCGATGCATGCCGGCGTTGCACGTATGCGCGAAGCCATCGGTAGTGCGGATGCATTGTTGCTTGCGACCCCGGAATACAACCAGTCGATTCCGGGCGTGGTGAAAAACGCCATCGACTGGTTGTCGCGGCCATTGCCGGAAGACATCCTCGCCGGCAAGCCGGTGGCAATCCTGGGCGCTTCGACCGGTCGCTGGGGCACACGTCTCGCGCAGGCCGCGCTGCGGCAAACCCTCACCGCAACCGAAGCCCAAGTGATGCCCGCCCCCATGTTGTTCGTGCGCGACGCGGAGCAGGTATTCGACGGCAACGGAGCCCTGCGCGACGCCGGCATATCGGAGTCGCTGCATACATTCCTGTTGGCATTTTCCGACTGGATCGATCTGGTGGGCACGCGGCGCGCGGCGATTGCGGCATGACGCACCCCACTGACAACCAAATACGCCAAGCGACAACCAGAGCACGCAGGGCGGGAGTAGCGAAACGGATCACGCCGTCAGCAGCGCCCATGGCGGGTTGTCACCCGCCCTACTGGAGCAGGCATAGTGCTTCGTCGGCATCGGAACGCAGATTCGATTGCGCAACAAGGCGCACGCTACGGAAGCAAAGGCGCTGGGTTCCGGATCGCCGCTGCGCGGCGTCCGGAATGACGATTTATTTTAAGCGCTGGCCTGCGCGCGATGACGGTCAGCACGTAGGGCGGGAGTAGCGAAGCGAATCCCGCCATCAACAGTGCCCATGGCGGGTTGTCACCCGCCCTACTGGAGCAGGCATAGTGCTTCGTCGGCATCGGAACGCAGATTCGATTGCGCAACAAGGCGCACGCTACGGAAGCAAAGGCGCTGGGTTCCGGATCGCCGCTGCGC
>DAIUEL010000259.1:0-3003 GCA_036845145.1 Rhodanobacteraceae bacterium
TGCTGGGCGCGAAGCACTACACGTTCTATTACTTCTTCTGCGCGGTGACCGCGGCGATTGCGCACCTGCTGGTCGCGCGTTTCTTCACCCATGGTTTTTATCCGACCATCGGCGCATCCGGCGCGATCTTCGGATTGCTGGTGGCGTTCGGCGTGATGTATCCGCGCATGAAGATGTTCCTGATCTTCTTCCCGGTGCCGCTGCCGGCGTGGGTGTTCGTGATCGGGTACATCCTGCTGGAACTGTTCTTCGGGGTCAGCGGGTATGAATCCGGGGTCGCCCATTTCGCGCACCTCGGCGGCGCTGTCGGCGGCTTCATCCTGCTGCAGTACTGGCGCGGCAAACTGCCGATCCGGCCGAAGCGCATCCTGACGCGTTGACGAAGGCGCGGATCGCGGACGCGATCAGTCCAGGTCCGCCGTCAGTGCTCTCTGTTGCTCGTCAGTCAGGCGCGCTTCGGCGCGGTAGTTCGCGTGTCCGATGCGGAACATCGCGGTCGCGCCGCGCTTGAAATCGGCAACGGCCGTGGCATCCAGTTCGAAGCGCAGGAAATGCACCGCAGCGGTCTTCTCGTCGTTGCTGCGCGGCAAGTCTTCGTCGGCCGTGGCCTTGCTCGGCGCATGGCCTTCGACAAGCAACTGCACCTCATGCTCGATGTTGCGCAGCCGCAGCAGTTCGCGCTTGCGCACCTCCACGTCGTCGTACTCGATCAGCATCGTGCACTTGAGGTTGCTGCCGTCCGGGATCAGCGGGTTGTAGGAATCCAGCTCCTCGGCGATGCCTTCGGGCTCGAAGATCTTCTCCGCGCGCAACATCTCCTGGATCTGGTACTGGATGGTCAGGCGATCCTCGAACAGCAGCGTGACGTGTTCGCCGACACGCACTTTTCGATCGCGCTTGTGGGTGAGCACGCGCGTGCGAAAGTCCGCGCGCTCACGTGCGTACTGTTCGAGGGATAGGAGGTCGTTGTGCGTAAGTGGCTTCATGATTTCGCGCTTCGGTTCATGCTTCTTTGATCGATTCGATTCTGACTGTGGTTCGGACCCGCGCGACGAAAAGAGATTGACGCGCCCGTTCCCTGTGGCTCGCCCTTCGGCCATCGGCTGCGCCGATGTTCGCTCCGGCGTCCGCCTTCGCAGTCGGGTTCCGCATCCGATGAGGCCGGATTCAGCCCCGGAATGACCAAGGAGCTTTACGCTCCCGAGTCCGGAGTCCCGCTAGATGCCGTAAGCCTTGCGCAGCAACGACACGGGGTGCTGCTGCGGCGGCTGGTCGTTCAACCCGTGCGCGAGGTGCGCACCGGCCATCGGGCAATCGCTGGTGCTGGTCGCGGCGCCGGATTCGGCAATCCGGCGTTCGACCGGCTTCGCGATCTTGCGGGACAACGCGTAAGTTTGCGTCTTGACCCCATAGGTGCCGTCGTGGCCCGAGCAACGCTCGATCGTGACGACTTCGGTGCCGGGCACCAGCGACAGGATGTCGCGCGTCTTCGGGCCGATCTTCTGCACCCGCTGGTGGCAGGCGACGTGCCAGGCGAGCTTGCCGAGCGACTGCTTGAACTCGGTCTTCAGCAGTCCCGCCGCGTGGCGTTCGGCCAGGTATTCGAAAGGATCGAAAAACGCGCGTTGCACCAGCGCGACATCCTCGTCGTCCGGAAACATCAGCGGCAATTCCTGCTTGAACATCAGCACGCAGGACGGGATCGCGGCGGTGAGATCGAAACCATCGCGCACGGCTTGCGCGAGCACCGGGATGTTTGCGTTCTTGTACTTCGTGACCGAGGCCAGGTCGCCGAGTTCCAGCTTCGGCATGCCGCAGCAGACTTCCTTCGACACCAGCTTCACCGGGATGCCGTTGTGCGCGAGCACCGCGGCCAGGTCTTCGACGACTTGCGGGAGCACGCTGTCGCAATAGCAGGTCGCGAAGATCGCGACCCTGCCGCGGGTGCGTCCGGCCGGCGTCACGCTGCCCGTGGCATCCAGCTTGCGCAACCTTTTGCGCGCACGCGGATGCTTGTATTCCGGCACCTCGGCGTCGGGGTGCACGTGCAGGGTTTTGTCCAGCAGCTTGCGCGCGGGCTTGCTGCGGTTCAGCGCATTGACGGTTTCCGCGATCACCGGGCGTGCGGCGATCCGGCCGACGGTGGTGGTGTCCGAGAGAAAGCGATTGCCGAGCGAGGTGCCCGTACGTTCGAACTCGAACGCCTTGGCGCGCAGCATCAGGTGCGGAAAATCCACGTTCCAGGGATGCGGCGGTACGTACGGGCACTTGGTCTGGTAGCACAGGTCGCACAGATAGCACTGTTCGACGACCTTGCCGTAATCGGCTTTGTCGACGCCGTCGATCTCCATCGTCTGCGATTCGTCGATCAGGTCGAACAGGGTGGGAAAGGCGTGGCACAGGCTGACGCAGCGGCGGCAGCCGTGGCAGATGTTGAAGATGCGCTCCATCTCCTTTTCGAGCGCGGCCTGGTCGAAGAATTCGAGGCCATCCTGGCCCAGCGGATGACGGGTCGGAGCTTCCAGATTGCCTTCGCGGTTGCCGCTCACGTCATTGCCCATTCGCTGGTTCCTCGCGCGTTGCGACGGCTTGCTGCGGAATGGCAGGAATCTCCATCGTCATCCGAATCCAGCGCCGCAATGCTCCGTGTTGGACTTCGCTTGCGCTCAGCCCAACCTGCACCTTTGGGGGAAGTCACCCGGCCGTAGGTTGGGCTGAATCCGCGCCCTTTGCGGATGAAGCCCCACGTGGTGGCTCGGTATGGTTGGGCTTCGCGAAAAAGCCGCTCAGCCCAACCTGTCGGCAAGCACTCCGCACCTTTGCGCGACGCATTACCCCCAAGTCGCATCAACCCAATTCGTTGAGTGCCTTGGTGAAGCGGTTCGCGTGTGAACGTTCGGCCTTCGCCAGCGTCTCGAACCAGTCGGCGATTTCCTCGAAGCCTTCGTCGCGCGCGGACTTGGCCATGCCCGGATACATGTCGGTGTATTCGTGGGTTTCGCC
>DAIUEL010000260.1:0-2996 GCA_036845145.1 Rhodanobacteraceae bacterium
TCACGTCGTCGAACGACAGCAGCGCGGGCTGGCCCGGCGCGGGCTTGGTGAAGTTGGCGACGTTGTAGATCACCGGCTTCTCGTTCAAGAGCTTCGACTGCGTGACGAGGTTGCTCATCCACGCGCCGCCGCCCTTGTTGTCGCGCTTGAAGTAGTCGCAATAGAACAGCGCCAGCGGCTTGCCGTTCGCGTCGGACACTTCGAACACGCGCACGCTCGGTTCCCACACCGGCAGGTCCTTGCGTTCCTTGAAGGTCAGGCCGTAGAGCTGGTTGGCGGCGTAGAACACGCCGTTCTCCAGCACGTTGTTGAGTTCGAAATACGGCTTCACCTGCGATTCGTCGAAGTCGTACTTGGCCTTGCGCACCTGCTCGCCGTAGTAATCCCAGTCCCACGCGGCCAGCTTGAAGTCGGGCTTGCCGGCCTTCTTCTGATTCTGGTCGATCATGTCCTGGCGGTCCTTGCCCTCGGCCTCGGCGCGCGCCACGGCGGGCGGCGCAAGCTGATTGAGGAAATTCATCACCGCCGACGGCGTCTTGGCCATCTGGTCTTCCAGCTTCCACGCTGCGAAGGTGTCGAAGCCGAGCAGCTTGGCCTTCTGCGCGCGCAGGTACGCCATTTGCTCGATCGTGGCGCGGGTGTCGTTGGCGTCGCCCTTTTCGGCGCGGGTCCAGGAATGCTCGAACAGTTCTTGGCGGACGTCGCGGTTGTCCAGCGAACCCAACGCCGGCTGCTGGGTGGTGTTCTGCAGCGGGATCACCCACTTGCCATTGAGCTTGCGCGCCTTGGCGGCTTGCGCGGCGGCATCGACTTCACCGGGCGACAAACCGTCGAGCCTGGCCTTGTCGTTCACCACCAGCGCGCCGGCCTTGTCGGCTGCCAGCAGTTTGTTCTGGAACTGCGCGGACAGTGTCGAGAGTTGCTCGTTGTAATGCTTGAGCTTGGCCTGGTCGGCGCTGGAAAGCTTGGCGCCGTTGTGCACGAATTGCTGGTAGTCGTATTCCAGCAACCGCTCCGATTCCGGATCGAGCTTCAGCGTGTCGCGCCGGTCGTAAAGCTTCTGGATGCGCGCGAACAGTTTCGGGTTCAGGAAGATCGCGTCCTGGTGCGCGGCGAGTTTCGGCGCCTCGACTTCCTGCACCTTCTGCAGCGTCGGGTTGGTATCGGCGCCAGCCAGAAGCCCGAACACCTGCATCACGCGATTCAGCATCGCGCCGGTTTTTTCCATCGCGACGATGGTGTTCTCGAAGGTCGGCGTCGCCGGATTGGTGGCGATCTTCTCGATCTCGGCGCGCTGCAGCTTCATGCCCTCCTCGATGGCGGGCTGGAAATCGGCGTTCTTGATCTTGCTGAAATCGGGTGCCTCGAACGGCAGCGTCGAAGCCTTGTAGAACGGATTGGCGGTGATGGCACCGGCCGCGTGCGCGGCGGCCGCCGGCGCGGCGTGCGCGGTCACACCCGCGGTTCCCGCGAGCAGCGCGCAGCAGGCGAGGGCGAGGGTGCGATGGCAAAACGATGGCATGGGCAAACTCCTTGCACGACAAACGGGTTCGGGTTCAGGCGGCTGCGACGTCGTGCAACTGCCAGTTCGGGCCGATCAGGATGAACAATCGGTGGCGCAACACGAAATGGGTCAGGTTCGTCACCACCTGCACTTCGGTATGCAGATCATCGATCTCGGCGGTGACGGTTGCGGCCGGGTCCACTGGTTCCAGCGACTGATCGACCTCGTCCGGATCGGGTTGCCTGGCTTTCCAGCGGTGGAAAAGAATGGGCTGGCGCAGGGCTTCCTGCAGCGCGTTGGCGAAACTCTGCGGCGAGGATCCCTGGAACGCCAGGTCGGGGTCGGGGCCGCGTGCCTGCGCCAGATTGGCGATCGTGATGTAGAACCGTTGGGCTTGGGTCAAGGTCGGGCTCCGGGGAACGCACGAAGGCGGGGGAGGGACGGACCATCCATGATGCCGGGATCGGGCGCGGGGTGCCATCCGTGCCGCAAGTCATGGCCTGTGTGACTTTCCGCAGTGGTTCGTGGGGCGGAATCCCGGTATAGGAGAGCCGTCCACGCTACGACACGAGGGGCGCAGCATGTCATCCATGATTCGCAAGTCCGTTCTGGCCGGTTGCGCGCTGCTGGCCGGCGCGGGATTGGTCGCCTGTTCGCAGTCGCCGTCGCCGTCTGCGGGGGGCGACACTTCGGCATCCGCGTCTGCCGCAAGCGCCACGCCGGTGACGCCGTCCGCGCCCCCGCCTCCCGCTGCCACGAGTGCGGGCGCAGTCGCTTCCGCGGGCACCACTGTCGAAGGCACGCGCCTGTTGCGCTTCCCCGATGTGTGCGGCGAGCGCGTGGTGTTCACCTACGCGGGCGACCTGTGGACCGCATCGACGCAAGGCGGCACCGCGACGCGCCTGACCGCCGGGCCGGGCCTCGAAATGGCCGCGCGCTTCTCACCCGATTGCAGGCAGATCGCGTTCACCGGCCAGTACGGCGGCGACAGCCAGGTGTACGTGGTGCCCGCGAGTGGCGGCGAGCCGAAGCAACTGACGTTCTATCCCGCGATGGGGCCGCTGCCGCAGCGCTGGGGTTTCGACAACCAGGTGTATGGCTGGACGCCGGACGGAAAATCCGTGCTGTTCCGCTCGTGGCGCGACTCGCGCGGCATCTCCAACCCGCGTGTGTTCACGGTGGCCGTGACGGACGGCCTGCCGACTGCACTGCCGATGCCGCAGTCGGGCGCCGCGCGGTTTTCGCCCGACGGCAAGCAGATGGTGTATTCGCCGAAGTTCCGCGACTTCCGCGACTGGGATCGCTACAAGGGCGGCTGGGCGCAGGATCTTTTCATCTACGACTTCGCTTCGAAATCGGCGAAGAACATCACCAACGATCCCAACACCGATCGCGATCCGGTGTGGATCGGCAAGGACATCTATTTCCTGTCCGACCGCGGCCCGCATTTGAATCTTTATCGCTACGACACCAGCGACGGCAGGACCACGCA
>DAIUEL010000261.1:0-2994 GCA_036845145.1 Rhodanobacteraceae bacterium
AGCGCCGCGCAACCCGCGCCGCACATGGACCCGCCGCCGCTGATCAACAACCACGGCGAGCGTGGCGCGTTTGTACTTCCGCTCGGCAACCCGCCGTCGGGCAACGGCAAGAACGAAGCGTATGACGACTTCACCTGCAAGGCCTGCGCGTGGACGCTGACCGCACACGAAGGCCGTCCCGGACACGAACTGCAGTTCTCCGCAATGGTCGAGCACGGCGTGTCGCTGGCACGCTCGCTGTTCGCGTTCAACAGCGTGAACGTCGAGGGCTGGGCGCTGTACGCCGAATGGATGATGGTGCCGTACGAACACGCGGGCGGCCAGATGATCGCGCTGCAGTTGCGCCTGTTGCGCGCCGCGCGTGCGTTCCTCGATCCGATGTTGAACCTGGGCCTGATCGATCGCCAGCGCGCGCACGACATCCTGGTCAACGACGTCGGCATCTCCGAAGCCTTCGCGCGCGAGGAACTGGACCGTTTCATGTTCCGCTCGCCGGGCCAGGCAACGGCCTACTTCTACGGCTACTCGCGCATCCTGCAGTTGCGTGCGCACACCGAGGTCGCGTTGGGCAGCAAGTTCAACCTGCAGCAATTCAACGACTTCATCCTGTCGCAGGGTCTGCTGCCGCCGGATCAACTCGCGGAAGCGGTCGAGAAGCAGTTCATCCCGGCACAGCAAGGACACTGATTTTGCGCGGCCGGATCTTAGAGGTGGCAAGCGCGAGCGTCTGCAAGCCGCATGGGGTGCGAAGGGGTCGCTACCCCTGACGCGCACTTCATCCGCTTGTCAAAACAAACCCCGCCGAAGCGGGGTTTGTTTTTCGGGGCAAATCGCAGCGCGACGACTGCTCCCGGCTACCTACTGATGGTGAATTTGCCGAAGTCCACGCCGAGATTCCACCCCTTGCCGGTACCGCTCAACGCCAGCGACACGTTGCCCTTGGTCATCACGGTGGCGCGCGAGGACGCGGCCGCACCTGCATGGGCTTCCCCGACCACGTAGGTGCCGAGGATTTCGTCGATGTTGAAGATGCCGGAGAATTTGCCGATGCCCTCGATGCTGGATTTGCCGAACGTCAGCCCGCCGCCCTTGCTGCGCAGGTGCACGGTCATGTGCTGGCCGTTGCTGCAGGTGACGCTGCCGCTCCCACTGGACGTCTTGTAGAACGCCGACCAGCCGTGGATTTCGAAATTCATCCTGCAGGTGATTTCGCCGCCGGCGGCATACGCGTTGCCAGCGACCATCAGGGGCGCGCCGGCCAGCAGCGAGGCGAGAACGAGGTTGCGTGCGACATGCATGACGGCCTCCTTTGAGAATTGGGGGAATCTTTGCGGAACCATTGTTGCGGGCAATCCTGAACGCCGCCAGATGCCTCTGAAGCCCCGTTCCGGTAAAGCGACATCGTTGAAAGCAGGCCCACCGGTGGCGGGTCCGGACTTCAAGACGCGGAGCGCTCCCGGACGAACCATTCGCCGACGCAGCGATCAAGGAAGATCGCAAAGTCAGGGCCTGGTGACCGTTCTGGACTCCTAGGCACGGCCGCCCCTGATTCAAATGAGCCATTCGCCGAGGCGGCGCTCAGGGAAGATCGCACGAAAACTGCCGTTTGAACTCGTCCGCGAATTCCGCCGCATCGAAGCGATGGTTCTGGGTACCGGGGTGGGCGATTTTCAGCGCGCCCAGCAGTGACGCCACGCGACCCACGTTGGGCCAGTCGAGTCCCCGCAGGATGCCGTGGATCAAGCCGGCGCGATACGCGTCACCGCAACCCGTGGGATCGACCACGGCATGCGGCTTTGCCGCAGGGATTTCATGCGTGGTGCCGTCCGCATGGATCGCCGACCCATCCGCGCCGTGGGTCACGATGTAGGCCTTGACGCGCTTGGCGATGTCGGCCTCGGACCAGCCGGTGCGTTCGGACAGCAGGCTGGCTTCGTAGCTGTTCACCGCCACGTAGCTCGCCTTGTCGATGAAGGCGCGGAATTCCTCGCCCGAAAACAGCGGCATCGCCTGGCCGGGATCGAAAATGAAGGGAATGCCCTTCGCGGCGAATTCGTTGGCATGCTGCAGCATGCCCTCGCGGCCGTCGGGCGCCACGATGCCGAGCGCGACCTCGTCCACGTCGGCGACACGGTTCTGGTGGCTCTGCATCATCGCACCCGGATGGAAAGCGGTGATCTGGTTGTTGTCCTGGTCGGTGGTGATGAAAGCCTGCGCCGTGAATGTGTCGGGTACTTCCCGAATTTGGGCCAGGGGAATGTCCAATCCTTCGAACCACTCACGATAGGGCGCGAAATCCTGCCCCACCGTCGCCATCGGGATCGGACTACCGCCGAGTAGCTTGAGGTTGTAGGCGATGTTGCCCGCGCAGCCGCCGAACTCGCGGCGCATCCGCGGCACCAGGAACGACACGTTCAGCATGTGCACCTTGTCCGGCAGGATGTGGTTCTTGAAGCGATCCTCGAACACCATGATGGTGTCGTAGGCCATGGAGCCACAGATCAGCGCAGCCGGCATCGATGCATTCCTTGGGTCGCGGACGGAACCGCCGATGCTAACCGGATCGGCCGCGGGATTCGACCCGACGCGGGCACCAACCGCTCCGGCGGGATGCGACATTCCGCATCAAACAGCGACACAGTACCTTGCAGGTTGGCGGGATGTTACCTAGACTGGCTCGCTGTTTCCCTTCTGCCTGACGCTCAGGCCCGCACCCTGGCGGATCGCGCATGTTCAAACTGTTCCGCGGCATTTTTTCCAACGACCTTTCCATTGATCTTGGCACCGCGAACACGCTGATCTACGTGCGCGACCAGGGCATCGTGCTCAATGAACCGTCCGTGGTCGCGATCCGCCAGGATCGCGGCGCGGGCGGTCCGCGCTCGGTGGCGGCGGTCGGCAACGACGCCAAGATGATGCTGGGCCGCACGCCCGGCAATATCGTCACGGTGCGGCCGATGAAGGACGGCGTGATCGCCGACTTCACGATGACCG
>DAIUEL010000262.1:0-2990 GCA_036845145.1 Rhodanobacteraceae bacterium
GGGCCCCGGCCCGAAGGGTTGCTCCGCAGCGGCCGCCATCCATCGGTGCGCACCTCGACCAGAGAACCACTCTGGCGCTGCGGCGCGCGCCTCGTCTGGCAGCCGCTGCGGAGGCAACGCGGCTCGCTTGGCATGGCGTAAGCAGGCCCTCATGAACGTGCGCCAGCGGGGCATGCTCTGGGTGGTCGCGACGCCCATCGGCAATCTGGGTGATCTCTCGCCGCGCGCCCAACAGGTACTGCGCGATGCCGGCGTGGTCGCCGCGGAAGACACGCGCCACAGCCGTCCGCTGCTGCAGCACTTCGGGATCGGCACGCCGCTGACTGCGTTGCACGAACACAATGAACGCGCCGCGGTCGCCGCGATCATCGCGAAGCTGCAGGCAGGCGAAGACGTGGCGTTGATTTCGGATGCCGGCACGCCGCTGATCAGCGATCCGGGCTTCCGGTTGGTGCGCGCGGCGCGCGAGGCCGGCATCGATGTTTCGCCCGTCCCCGGTGCCTGTGCCGCGATCGCGGCACTGTCGGTGGCAGGCCTGCCTAGCGACCGCTTCGTGTTCGAAGGCTTCCTGTCCGCGAAAGCTTCCGCGCGACGCGAACGTTTGCGCGAACTGGCAAGCGAAACCCGCACCTTGGTCATTTACGAATCGTCCCACCGCATCGTCGAGTGCTGCGCCGACCTGCGCGATGCATTCGGCGGCGAACGCGAGGCGCGCCTGCTGCGCGAGCTCACCAAGCTGCACGAAACCTGCATCGGGATGACGCTCGGCGAGATCGCGGCGCGCGTCGAATCCGACGCCGAGCAACGCCTCGGCGAATGCGTGCTGGTGATCGCCGGGCGCGGCGAAGAAATCGACGCGAACCTGGCGGAAGGCCGTCGTGTCTATGCAGTGTTGCGTGCGGAACTGCCGCCCGCACAAGCCGCGAAGCTGGCCGCCACAATCAGCGGCGCACCGCGCAAAGATTTGTACGGCGGCTGATAGAATCGTCCGTGGAGTCGGCCGGACAGTCGCGTCATTCTTCGGAATGCCGAGGAAAGTCCGGGCTCCACAGGGCAGGGTGCCAGGTAACGCCTGGGCGGCGCGAGCCGACGGAAAGTGCAACAGAGAGTAGACCGCCTAAGCCGAAAGGCCGGCAAGGGTGAAACGGTGGGGTAAGAGCCCACCGCGAGTCGGGCAACCGACCGGCACGGCAAACCCCACCCGGAGCAAGACCAAATAGGGGAACGATGGCGTGGCCCGCGCCGTTCCCGGGTTGGTTGCTTGAGCCAGGCGGTGACGCCTGGCCTAGAGGAATGACTGTCACGCCGCAAGGCGCACAGGACCCGGCTTACAGGCCGACTCCATTGTTTTTGCTCGCCTCCCCGGCTCGCTGTTTCGTTGCGGGGGCTGTGCGGCCGTGTGAATCGGTCGGTCATCAACTCTACCCCCGGCCATCCATGGCCTTACTTTTCACGAAGCTTTTTCGCGCTCATCCATGAATGCGGTTTCATCGCGGTGGTCCGCGACCTTGGTGTCCTTGCATCATCAAGACCAGAACGGTCATCCATGGCCTTGCTTTTCACCGAGATGCCCGTGGGCGGGATCCGCTGCGCTACTCCCTCCCGACCGCCCGCTCCGAGCGGGCGTTTTCGCTGCACGGGCTTGCATCACCAGGCGTCTCGTGTGCCGGAACGGAATTGAATGCCTCGCTTTGGTTGGGGGTGACAACCGCCTTCGGTGTCTGTCGGCGGGATCCGCTGCGCTACTCCCGCCCTACAAGGGCGGTGTGCGATCGCGAGCAGAGTTGACTGACCGGTGGCTGAACTCCAGTTGCCGCGCGTGCCGATAATCGCGCCCGTTTGGTTGCCGATGGGGCGAAATGGTCGTGAGTGAAATCTTTTGTATTCAATGACCTTGAGAACGTAGCTGACAGAACGCCTGAAATTCAGTCAGAAATTCGCCTTTCCCATTGATCTAAAAGCGAAATTTTCTTGACAGTCTCACCTCCTGCGACTAAGGTGGGTCCCCGTGTGGTTTTGTGGGAAAACGTGGGAAAACAAGTCGCATGTTCCAGGGCGAAACCGCAATCAGTGTGGATGAAAAAGGTCGATTGGCGATTCCCACCGCCTACCGGGAGCCGATCGCGCGCGTCTGCAATAACCGTCTGGTGATCGCCTACAACCCGTTCGAGTCCGGTTGCCTGTGGGTTTTCCCGCAACCGGAGTGGGAACGCGTGCGCGACCAGGTAAACGCGCTGTCCAGCGTCAAGCGCGTGCATCGCGACCTGCAACTGAAGCTGGTCGGCGCCGCGGCGCAGGTGGAACTGGATACCGCCGCGCGCGTGTTGCTGCCCGCCAGCCAACGTGCCGCGTCCGGTATCGAAAAAAAAGCAGTGCTGCTGGGCATGGGCAACAAGTTCGAGTTGTGGAGCGAGCAGGCTCACCTCGCGAAGATCCATCAGACGATCGGCGAGGAGGAAGTCAGCGAGGAAATGGTGGGACTGAAGTTGTGATGCGTGCATTCGGCGAACGGCGGGCGGCGCCGGGTCGGATGCGAACGGAACACGGGCGGCGCATGCGGCGTGCGCGAATTCGAATGGATGGAACGCGAGCGATGACGGCCGGTCGGGAGCTTCAGCACATCCCGGTGATGCGGGAAGCCGTGCTCGCCGGACTGGCGTTGCGTCCGGACGGGCGCTATCTCGATGGCACGTTCGGGCGCGGCGGCCATGCGCGCGCGATGCTGGATCGTCTCGACGCGAATGGCCGCTTGTTGTTGATGGATCGCGATCCGCAAGCCATCGCGCACGCGCGGCGCGAATTCGGTGGCGATGCCCGCGTCGCGATCCGCCATGCGAATTTTTCGGAACTGGCTGATTGGGACGCAGCGCGCGCCGGACTGGATGGCGTGCTGCTGGATCTTGGCGTGTCCTCGCCGCAGCTCGACGACGCGGCGCGCGGTTTTTCGTTCCAGTCGGATGCGCCGCTGGACATGCGCATGGATCCGACCA
>DAIUEL010000263.1:0-2967 GCA_036845145.1 Rhodanobacteraceae bacterium
CAGTGAGGTGAGCATCAGCGACCGGATGTTCAGGGCGCCGAAGCCCGATTTGGCGAAAATCAACGCCCGACTCGCCATGCTTCCGCCGCGGCTGAGCGCAACGATCGAGCACGCCGGGAATGCGCTCGCCGCGGATGATTTGCGTACGGCCCAGTCATTGCTGGTGCATGCGCTGCAGGTTGCCCCCGCCCAGCCCGACGTGTTGCGCCTGTATGGCTTGTTGCTGGCACGTCTGGGCAATTTGCAGGGCGCGTATGCAAACTTCCGGGCAGCTTTGCGTGCAGCACCGGATGACGCAATGGGGTATTGGCAATTCGCCCAGGTATGCGAGCAGGCGGGTGACGTCGCGAACGCCTGGCAGTTGCGCGAGCAGGCCGTGCAAGTTCTTCCCGAGTCGCCGATGGCGTGGGCCGACCTCGGCGAGCATCTCGCGCGCCATCAGCAACCGGATTTGGCACTGGAAGCGCTGGAGCGCGCCACGCGACTTGCGCCCGATTACCCGCCCGCATTGCTGAAGCTCGGAGATGCACTGGTGTCGTGCGGGCGCGCCGAAGAGGGCGCCGCCGCAATGCGAAAAGCGATCGCCCTCGAACCTGCCTTTGGCGCCGCGTGGCTCAACCTCGTTGACATCAAGACAGTTCCCCTCTCGGAGCAGGAGGTGGACCAGATGCGCACGTTGTTGAACGGCCAATCGATAGACGAGAGCGAACGCACCGCGATCAAATTCGCCTTGGGAAAGGCTTGCGAAGACCGCGGCTTCTACGAGGAAGCGTTCGCACTGCTTGCGGATGCCAACGATAGACGCAAACACGAGATCCGTGCCTGGAATATCGACCAATTCCAGTATCGATCGCTGCATGCCGAGGCGGTCTTCGCCCGACCTTTTGCGGTTGCGGAAGATGCGGACTTGGGGGAACAGTTGATCTTCATCGTCGGGATGCCGCGGTCCGGCACCACGCTGGTCGAACAGATCCTGGCCTCACACCCCGACGTGCGAGGCATGGGAGAACTTGGTGAGCTGGCGCAGGTCCTGACCGAAGAGTCTTCACGCCTGCAGCGTCATTATCCGGACTGGGTGTCCGAGGCAAGCCCGCAGGATTGGCAGCGCCTCGGCCTGCGTTACCTGGAATTGACCGCGCGCTTTCGTGGTGGGCATCAGGCGCGATTCACGGACAAGATGCCCAATAATTGGCAGGCGATAGGTGCGATCCGGGCGATGCTGCCCGGGGCGCGAATCCTGATTTGCCGCCGCGATCCGCTTGAAAATTGCTGGTCGTGTTTCAAGCAGTTTTTCACGAATGGATGGGAATTCACCTACGACATCGAGCAGCTTGGCATCTTCTGGAAGGCATTCGATCGCGCCGCCAGGAAGTGGGTCACGCGCGATCCGGGCCGGATCCGGGAACAGGGCTACGAACTTCTTACCGAACAACCTGCCGATGAAATCCGCTCGTTGCTGGACTTCTGCGGACTTTCGTTCGATCCGGCGTGTCTCGCATTTCATCAATCGCGCCGCAACGTCCATACCTTGAGCGCGGCGCAGGTGCGACAGCCCATGCGCAGGCACGCGGCCACGGCAGCAGCCTATGGGGCAATACTGGATCCATTGCGCCTCGCGCTTGGCATGACCCCTCTCGCGCAATCTGAAAACGTGATTGCAAGTTGATCCTTGCATCTGCTGCTTTGTGCCGAGCAACGGGAACGGGCCGGCTCAGGACGCCTTGAACTGCAGCAATTCGGGCACCTCGTGAACGAAGTGCTTCCAGCGATCAACTGATCCGGAATAGACGGGTTGGCGGGCTTGCCAGAGACTGGCTGTGCTGATGCTCGCGTTCGACCCGGCAGGCGGCGCAGCCGCGGCTCTCTGTGACAAGCCGATCCACTCGGCAAGGGCGGCGGTGACCCGGCCGGGGTCGGACACCAGCTCCTCGTAGCGAACCTCCCTGATCGAGGGGCCGAATCGTTGCTGCCACTGCGCCATCAATTTTTCGCAATCGCCCATCACCAGCGCGATGTCGTGAAAGTCGTAGCTATATCCCTGTACGTGTTCCTGAAAGCACTGCGTCCAGAGCGACAAGGCGTTGTCGCGGGGATTGCGTCGGCAGAAGATGATCTTCGCGTCGGGGAACAAGGTCAGCGCCAAATCGAGATAGCGGAAGTTCAATGGCTGCTTGTCCAGAAACCAGCGTGCGAATGGAGCATCGTCCTGGCGTGAATGTCTTGCATAAAGCATCGCCGCTGTCCGCAGTGATGCAGCATCTTGCAGGCCACTCGTGTCGAGCCGGGTTGCGAGATGCGCCAGCCACGGAAGTTCACCACGGTTGCGGACCTGCGGAAATGAAGCCAGCAACTCCGCCAGCAGGGTGGTGCCGGAGCGAGGCATGCCGACGATAAAGACGGGCGTAAAGTTCGCAATCGGTTCGGCCGTTTGGAGGCCTCGGCCGGATGACGAAAGGCGCGCCTCCACCGCACGTCGCCAGGCCTTGCGCGACCATTGGGTCAACCGATGCGCAATTGCGTTACCCGCCCGGAACTGCCGTGCGGCTTCCGCGTATTCACGGATATCGTCATGGGCCTTTGCCGACGCGAAGTGAAGTTCGGCGCGTGCGAGGTCGGAAAGCGGGTCCTGCTGCAGCCCCTGCCGAAACAACGCGAAGTCGGGGTGGTGTTTATCCGTGTAGCGTTGCGCGGAGGACAGGCCTATGGGGACGTGCCATTCCCACGCACGCGGGTCATGTTCCAGCGCCGAAAGATAATGTCTCCGGGCGGACTCGAATGCGCCCACCTGCATTGCAAGCATTCCCGCGTAGGCGTGCAGCCGCGCGTCGTTGGGGCTTGCCGCAACCGCGGTTTCCGCAATCGCGTTCGCATCGGCCTTGCGGCCCATGTCGTCGAGCAATTCGATGGCGGCGATTGCAAGTTCCGGATTCCGCGCGTTCGGTTCGATCAAGAGACATGTCCGCAGGG
>DAIUEL010000264.1:0-2921 GCA_036845145.1 Rhodanobacteraceae bacterium
CCGCGGAGTCGTTCTGGATCATCAAGCACGGCCTGAAGATGACCGCGATGCCGGCGTGGGGTGCAACCCACGACGACCACACGATCTGGGCGATGGTGGCTTACTTGCAGAAACAGCCCCGGATGAGCGCCGCGGAGTACCAATCGCTCACCGCGAATGCCGCGGACATGGAAGGGCACGAAGCGGTTCCGGCAAGCGCGGCGCCAGCCGCGACGACCGCTGCGCCTGCGTCGGCTTCCAGCATGCGCTGATTTTCGAACCGGATCGGCCCGGTTGCCTTGCGCGACCGGGTCGTACGCGCTGCAGGAAAAACCCTTGACTCTGGACCATGGTTGAGGGTTTACACTGTGCGCATGAACCCGCACATCGCACCCCACATCACGATCGGTGGCGTCGCCCGTCGTGCCGGCGTCGGTATCGATACCATCCGCTATTACGAGCGCGAAGGTCTGCTGCCCGAGCCGCAGCGGCGCGCGTCCGGCTACCGCGATTACGGGCCGGACGTGGTCGAACGGCTGCGCTTCATCCGCCGCGCCAAGGATCTCGGCTTCACGCTGGAAGAAATCCGCGAATTGCTGGCACTTTCCACCGACCGGGAGCGCGGCGTGAAAACCGTCAAGCAACGCGCCGAGGCGCGGCTGGGCGAGGTGGAGCAGCGCATCCGCGAACTGCAGCGGATGAGGCGCGGCCTCAAACAACTCATTGACGCTTGTCCAGGACACGGGGCGCTAGAACACTGTCCGATCCTGCGTGCGCTGGGCGGGGAGGACAAGGCATGAACGCGCACGAGCACGCACACTGCGGTGAACATGCAACGCACGGTCCGAATGCCGTGGCACACGCGATCGATCCGGTTTGCGGCATGCAGGTCGCGACGACCTCGCCGCGCCACGTGGATCACCGCGGGACGCGCCATTGGTTCTGCTGCGACGGCTGCCGCAGCAAATTCGTCGCCAATCCTGACGAATATCTGGAAAAGGCCGAACCATCTTACGCTGCGCACGCTCATGCGCACCACGGGCACGCGCAGGCGACGCCCCCGGAAGTGACGGCCGGCGTGATCTATACCTGTCCCATGCATCCGGAAGTGCGGCAGATCGGCCCGGGCCATTGTCCGAAGTGCGGCATGGCGCTGGAACCGGAGTTGCCGAGCGCCGTGGAGGACGATGGCGGCGAGCTGCAAGCACTCACGCGCCGCTTCCGGGTCTTGGTTGCGCTCACGATCCCGGTGTTCGCGTTGGCCATGGGGCCGCATCTGTTCGGCTGGCAATGGCCGTCGCTCTGGAACACCGTCGCGGGCTGGATCGAAGCCGTGCTGGCGACGATCGTGGTGCTGTGGGGCGGTGCGTCGTTCTTCGCGCGTGGCTGGCGATCGCTCAAGCCCTGGTCGCCCAACATGTATACCCTGATCGCGCTGGGCACCGGCGTGGCATGGCTGTACAGCGCGATCGCGTTCCTGCTGCCGGGTCTGTTTCCGGTGAGTTTCCAGGACATGCACGGCCGCGTTGGCGTGTATTTCGAATCGGCCGCGGTCATCGTCACCCTGGTGACATTGGGCGACTGGCTGGAACTGCGTGCGCGCCGGCGCACCGGCTCTGCGCTGCGCGCATTGCTGGATCTCGCGCCCAAGACTGCGCGACGCATCGCGGCGGACGGCAGCGAATCGGACGTGCCGCTGGAGGAAGTCCAGGCCGGCGACACGTTGCGCGTGCGTCCGGGCGAAAAGATTCCGGTGGACGGCGTGGTCATCGAAGGCACGAGCCACATCGACGAATCGATGCTGACCGGCGAATCGATGCCTGTCGCGAAAGTCGTGAACGATCGCCTCACCGGCGGCACCGTCAACCAGGATGGTGCGCTGACGATGCGCGCCGAAAAGGTCGGTGCCGACACGATGTTGTCACGGATCGTCGCGCTGGTCGCGCAGGCGCAACGCAGCAAGGCGCCGTTGCAGCGCGTGGCCGATCGCGTTGCCGCGTGGTTCGTGCCGGCCGTGGTTGCGGTGGCCGTGCTGGCGTTCATCGCGTGGGCCGTGGTCGGGCCGGAGCCGAAAGCCGCGCATGCCCTGATCGCTGCGGTGTCGGTGCTGATCATCGCGTGTCCGTGCGCGTTGGGCTTGGCGACGCCCATTTCGATCATGGTCGCGAGCGGGCGAGGCGCGCACTTGGGCGTGTTGTTTCGCGACGCCGCCGCCATCGAAACTTTGCGCAATGCGAATGTGCTGCTGGTCGACAAGACCGGCACGCTGACCGAAGGCAAGCCTTCGCTGCGCAGCGTGGAAACCTTCGGTGGGCTTGGCGAAGAACAAGTGCTGGCGCTGGTCGCGGCATTGGAGCGCCCGAGCGAACATCCGCTGGCGCGGGCGATCGTGGCGGCCGCCGAAGCGCGCGGCGTCGCGATCCCAGACGTCGAGGATTTCAAGACGTTGACCGGCCGCGGTGTCACGGGGCGCGTGGATGGCCATGCCGTGGCGATCGGCAACGCGCGATTGCTGGACGAAATCGGCGCGCGCATCGATGCGGCGATTCACGAGAAGGCCGATGCGCTGCGCGGCGACGGCGCGACCGTGATGTTCATGGCTGTCGATGGCGGGGTGGCCGCGCTGCTGGCGATTGCGGATCGCATCAAGGACGACACGCCGGCCGCGCTCGCCGCGCTGCGCGATGAGGGCATGCGCATCGTGATGGTGACCGGTGACAACGCCACCACGGGCCGCGCCATTGCAAAAAAACTTGGCATCGACGAGGTGCACGCGGACGTGTCGCCTGCCGAAAAGGCCGGGGTGGTCGCGACATTGAAGCGGGAAGGGCGCGTCGTCGCGATGGCGGGTGACGGCATCAACGATGCGCCGGCGCTGGCGTCGGCCGACATCGGCATCGCGATGGGCGCGGGCGCCGACGTGGCGCTGGAAAGCGCGCCGG
>DAIUEL010000265.1:0-2916 GCA_036845145.1 Rhodanobacteraceae bacterium
GAACCCGGCACCGTCGCGACGAACTTGTCTTCCAGCAGCGCCTTGCAGAAATCGACGTCGTTCCCGATCGGCCTGCCGTTGTGCGATTTGCCGAACGCCACCGAGATGTCGGGGAACGCGTAGAACGCGCCTTGCGGACGCGGACACTTCACGCCCGGAATCGCGAGCAGCGCGTTGACGACTTCGTCGCGTCGCTTGGAAAACTCGTCACGCTTGGCTGAAGGAATCGCTTGCGGACCGGTCAAGGCCGTGATCGCAGCGACTTCCGTGATTTCCGGCAGGCAGGTGATGTGGTTGGAGTTCAGCGTCACCAGTCCCTTGATGCCGGCTTCGGGGCCGGCCACGAAACCCACGCGCCAGCCGGGCATGCCATAGGTCTTGGACAGCGAATCCATGATGAAGGTGCGTTCGCGCAACTCGGGCTTGAACTGCACGAAATTGTGGTAACCGATGCCGTCGAACACCAGGCGGTTGTAGATATCGTCGGTGATGATCCACGTGTCCGGGTGCTTCACCAGTACTTCGGCCAGCGCCGCGACCTCGTCGCGGCTGTACACCATGCCGGTCGGATTGGATGGATTGTTGAACAGGAACACCTTCGGTCTGGACGCCAGCGCCTTGTCGAGTTGCGCGGGCGTCAGCTTGTAGTTCTGCTCCGGCGGGCATTCCAGGATCGTGATCTTCGCGCCAAGGATCTCGGCGATGTCGACGTAGCTGGTCCAGTACGGCGACGGAAACACGATCTCGTCGCCTTCGTCCAGCAGCGCTTCGCACAGGTTGTACAGCACCTGCTTGGCGCCGATGCCGACGGTGACCTGGTTGCGCGTATAGCCATCCAGACCGCTCTGCTTGAAATGCGAGACGATGGCATCCAGCAACGCGGGCGCGCCACGGTTGCTGCCGTAGGCGCCGCTGTCGCGCGAGGTCCAATCACGAACCGCCTGGTAGACGTGATCGCCCGGCAGGAAATTCGGCACGCCAATCGAGAAATTGACGACATCCTTGCCTTCGGCCTTGAGCTGCTTCGCCTTCTCGGCGATGACCATGATCGCGCTGGGCTTGGCGCGGCCGGTGCGGGTGGCGAGTCTGGGCATGGCAACCTCCCGAAAGCGACGAGGAACAACGATCGATTTTATCACGCACCGTTGTGCACTGCCGCAATCCGGTGTGCCGTCTCCGGTCGGAGACGCCTCACGCTGCGCAAAACAAGCCGACGGCGACCTGGCCTTCCGAATCAGGGCGAACGCGCGAATTCGTGTGCGCGCTCAACGTGCGTCGAGCCTGGCATTCCACTGCTTGACGCGATCGGCTTGCGCGGCCAGCAGCGGCGCCGAATCGCCTTCGATCGTGATCTTCTCGATGGTGTCGCCCTGCCGGATCGCGTTCACCACGGCCTGATCCTGCGTGGAAACCACTTCGCCGAAGATCGTGTGCTTGCCGTCCAGCCACGGCGTCGGCACATGGGTAATGAAGAACTGGCTGCCGTTGGTGCCGGGGCCGGCATTGGCCATCGAAAGCTTGCCGGGCGCGTCGTGTTTCAGGTCGGCGCGGCACTCGTCCTCGAACTTGTAGCCGGGTCCGCCGGTGCCGGTGCCGTGCGGACAGCCGCCCTGGATCATGAAATCGCCGATCACGCGGTGGAAATTCAGCCCGTCGTAGAAGCCGCGCTGGGCGAGGTTCACGAAATTCGCGACCGTCACCGGCGCCTGGTCGGCGAACAGCCGGACGTGAATGGGTCCCCTGGATGTCTGGAAGGTTGCGGTGAGGTCGCTCATGGCCATTTCCGTGGAGGCAAACCGTTAGCTTAACAGCGCCCGGCCCGGTTCAAAGCCGCCGAGCCCGGGTCGGTATATAATTGTCAGTCTGCACGGCAGGGCGTGCCTCGTCCTCATCCCCTTTTCATTGCATCGACCGCCGGCCGCGCGGTCGTGTCGTCGTATTTATGTCCATTCAAAATCTCCGCAACATCGCGATCGTCGCGCACGTCGATCACGGCAAGACCACCTTGGTCGATCAACTGCTGAAGCAGTCCGGCACCTTGTCGGAACGCGCCGCCGTGCCCGACCGCGTGATGGACAGCAACGACCTGGAGCGCGAGCGCGGCATCACCATCCTGTCCAAGAACACGGCGATCCGCTGGACCGATCCGCGCGGCGAGGAGTGGCGCATCAACATCGTGGACACGCCTGGCCACGCCGATTTCGGCGGCGAGGTCGAGCGCGTGCTGTC
Organism: Rhodanobacteraceae bacterium; assembly: GCA_036845145.1. Classification (GTDB taxonomy): domain Bacteria; phylum Pseudomonadota; class Gammaproteobacteria; order Xanthomonadales; family Rhodanobacteraceae; genus 66-474. The sequence continues at coordinate 2,230 of DAIUEL010000265.1, forward strand.
GATGGTCGATTCGGTGCTGATCCTGGTCGACGCGATGGACGGCCCGATGCCGCAGACACGCTTCGTTACGCAGAAGGCGTTCCAGATGGGCTTCAGGCCCATCGTCGTGGTCAACAAGGTAGACCGTCCGGGTGCGCGCCCTGATTGGGTCGTCAACCAGACGTTCGACCTTTTCGATCGCCTCGGCGCCAACGAGGAGCAGCTCGACTTCACCGTCGTGTATGCCTCGGCGCTGCATGGTTACGCGGGCCTCGACCCGTCGGTGCGCTCGGGCGACATGACGCCGCTGTTCGAAGCGATCACCCAGCACGTGCAGCCGCCGCAAGTCGATCTAGACGGGCCGTTCCAGATGCGCGTGTCGTCGCTCGATTATTCGAATTACGTGGGCGTGATCGGCGTCGGCCGCGTGCAGCGCGGAAAGATCCGCACCAACATGCCGGTCACGATCATCGACCACGAAGGCAAGCGCCGCAACGGCAAGGTGCTGCAGGTGCTGGGCTTCATGGGCCTGGAGCGCCGCGAAGTACCGGAAGCGCAGGCCGGCGACATCATCGCGATTTCCGGCATCGAAAGTTTGAGCATTTCCGACACCATCTGCGATCCGTCGGCGGTGGAAGCGCTGCCTGCGCTGACCGTGGACGAGCCGACCATCAGCATGACCTTCCAGGTCAACAGTTCGCCGTTCGC
>DAIUEL010000266.1:0-2886 GCA_036845145.1 Rhodanobacteraceae bacterium
CGCTGGTGATGACGCTCGCCAACATCGGCGTGGGCTCGCAGGGCTACGACCTCAACACGATTCCGCTGTCCGCGGTCGACCACATCGAAGTGCTGCGCGACGGCGCATCGGCCCAGTACGGTTCCGACGCGATCGCCGGCGTCATCAACGTGATCCTGAAAAAGGGCGCGCAAGGCGGCAGCGTCACCGCGACCGTCGGACAGTATGCCGCGGGCGATGGCAGGACGTGGCGTGGGGCCGGCAACTTCGGCGTATCGCTCGGCGACAAGGGCTGGATGCGATTCAGTCTCGAGGATGGCAACCAGGATGAAACCAACCGTGCCGAGCCGGATGTCAGGCCCGGCCTTCCGCAGTACGGCACGCTGTTCCACACCGGCGTGGTGCCGTTCAGGGATTCCAACGCGTTGATCAACGGGCAGTACGACCTTACGCCCAACATGCAGTTCTACGCGTACGGCCACTTCGGCCGGCGTGAGGGCACGCCGTACGACTTTTATCGTTACGGCCTGAATACGCCATATCCGAAAAGCCCATGGTTGGCCATCAGTCCTTTCCCGAACGGGTTCCTTCCGCACGAACGCGGCGTCTCGACCGACACCGCGCTGGTCGCCGGATTGCGCGGCGTGCTCGACGGCTGGAATTGGGACGTCAGCGCGAATACCGGCGGCAACCGCGTTTCCTATGCGACGGAAAACACCACCAACTTCGCGATGCTGGCGGATTTCGGCACCAGCCCGACCGAGTTCCACGATGGCATCCTGCGCGCCAAGCAGCAGACCTTCGACGTCGACATTTCCAAGCCGCTGGACGTGAACTGGCTTTCGCATCCGCTGAACGTCGCGTTCGGCACGCAATGGCTGCGGCAGAGCTACAGCGTTGCGGCGGGCGATCTCGGTTCCTACTACATCAGCACGACCCACAATGACGCGACCGGCGGCGCGCAAGGCTTCGCCGGCTGGTCGCCGTCGGATGCCATTTCGGTTGCGCGCCACAGCCTCGCCGAATACGTGCAGCTCGAATCGAACCTCACCGACGCCTTCGACATGTCGTTGGCGGCGCGCCATTCGAACTATTCGGATTTCGGCAGCAACACCTCGTACGCGCTGTCCGGCCGCTATCAATTCTCCCAGGCATTCGCGGTCCGCGGCACCGTGTCGACGGGTTTCCGCGCGCCGACCCTGGGGCAGGAACACTACTTCGAAACCTCCTCGACGGCGTTCGGCGCCGGCAACAACCTCGGCTTGCCGGAAGGCATCTACTTGCGCGGCATCGTGCCCTCGACCATGCCGTTGGCGCGCCTGCTGGGTGGTGAACCGCTGAAGCCGGAGAAGGCCAAGAACTACACCATCGGCGCGGTGTGGACACCCAACAATGCCTTCACCGCGACGCTCGATGTGTACCAGGTCGTCGTGGACAACCGCATCGCGCTGTCCAGCACGATTCCGCTGACCACGCCGGAAGTGCTGGATTACCTTGCGAGCCATGGCGTAACAGCCCCGGGCTACAGCGGTTTCAACTATTTCACCAATGCCGGCACGGTGCGCTCGCAGGGCATCGATATCGTCACCACGTACCGCGCGGATTTCGGCAACGCCGGGACGCTCAACACCACGATCAGCGCCGACTACCACAAGAACAAGGTCACCAAGATCGAGCCGAACCCCGCGATCCTCGATTCGCTGGGGGTCAATTTCCAGCGCCTGAATCGCAACGCGATCAAGGGGCTGATGGCCGACGCCGCGCCGCGCAGCAAGCTGATCTTCGACGAGCGTTACGACGTCGGCAACTGGGAATTCGGCGGCACGCTGACGCGCTACGGCAGCGTCACCAGCTACAGTTCGACCAGCTATATCTTCGACCAGGTCTATTCGCCCGAGTGGATCCTCGACCTCAACGCGAACTACTTCATGGATCGATGGACCTTCACCCTGGGCGGCGACAACGTGCTGAACAACTATCCGGACCGGGTGCGCGAGGGCCAGAACACCAATGGCGTGTTCCCGTATTCGCAGCTCTCGCCATTCGGATTCAGCGGTGCGTATTTCTACGGCAAGATCACGTACCGCTGGTAGGCGTTGTAGGCTGGCGGGTCCGCGCCGTCGCGCGGATTGCGCCATAGGGAGCGTGCCATGAAGCCGATTCGAGTGTTGTTTCCATGCATCGCGCTCGCCTTTGCGGCGAGCGCGTTCGCATCCGGCGCCGCGATCGAGGGCTTCCCGCCCGCGCTGCGGCCCGCCGACCTGGTGTTGCGCGACGCGACCATCGCGACGCTCGATCCGCTGCAGCCGGAAGCGCAGGCGCTCGCGGTCCGCGACGGCAAGATCCTGGCGGTTGGCGGCAACGAATCGATCTCGCGTTACATCGGCAAGCAGACCAGGGTGCTGGACCTGCACGGCGCGTTCGTGACGCCCGGCTTCATCGAGGGCCACGGCCATTTGCTGGATACCGGTGAATCGTTGATGCAGATCAACGTCGGCAAGGCGAAGAACTGGGACGGCGTGGTCGCGATGGTGAAAACCGCCGTGGCCAAGGCCAAGCCCGGCGAATGGATCGTGGGTTTTGGCTGGCTGGAAAGCAAATGGGATCGCGCGCCGCAGCCGAACCTGGATGGCCTGCCGCTGCCGGCGAGCTTGAACGCGGCGTCGCCGGACAATCCGGTACTGCTGACGACCGCCAGCTACCACGGCCTCTACGCCAACGCGTCGGCCCTGAAACTCGCTGGCATCAGCGACAAGACGCCCGACCCCGTGGGCGGCACCATCGTGCGCGACGCGCAGGGCCATGCGATCGGCATGTTGAAGGACACCGCGGCGGATCCGGTGTATGCCGCGTACCGGAAATACCTCAGGGAATTGCCACCGGCCGAACAAAACGCGCGTCGCGAGA
>DAIUEL010000267.1:0-2847 GCA_036845145.1 Rhodanobacteraceae bacterium
TGCTGTTCGAGGTGTGGGCGCCGGCCGCGTCGAAACACCTGCCATGGCTGGACGGCATTGCGCGGGTGCCGGGGTTGCATCTCGGAATGGCGATTGCGAGTTCGGTGTCCAATTACCTGCAGTTCGCACTCCTGTGGCGCTACCTGAAGCGCAGCGGCGCGTACCGTCCGCAGCCCGGCTGGGCGCGGCACTGGCTGCGGATCGGGGTGGCTTGTGCCGTACTGGTGGTCGTGGTCGGCATCGGGCTGTGGCTCTGGCCGTGGCAGCAGTGGACGCATGAGCGGATCATCACGCGCATCTGGAAACTGGTGGCGCTGGTCTGCGCGGGTGGCGCTGCGTACGTCGCCGCGCTGTTCGCGACGGGTTTCCGGATGCGCGATTTGCGAGGCGCATGATTGCGATCGCCCATGATTGCTGCTCCGGACGAGCGCGGCGCAACTGACCAACACTTCGGCCAGCAACGCCAGAACGGTCATCCATGGCCCGATTTTCCACGACGGCGGCTTCGATGAGCCCCGGTTGGCGGCAGGCCGTGGAACCGCGATAATCGGCCGTTTCCCGGGAGCGCCGCATGTACGTCCAGTCTGCCGACGCGCCAAGGCGCAAACCCGTGACCGTTCCGGGCTTGCGCGCGATGAAGGCGCGCGGCGAGAAGATCGTGGTGCTGACCTGCTATGACGCCAGCTTTGCGGCGCACATGGAAGCTGCGGGCGTGGATGTAGCGCTGGTCGGCGATTCGCTGGGCATGGTGGTGCAGGGCCTCGCCAGCACCCTGCCGGTGACGCTCGACCAGATGGTTTACCACGCTTCGCTGGTCGCGCGGGGACTTGCCGCCACGTTGTTGATCGCGGACCTGCCGTTCATGCAGTTCCGCGATCCGGCCACTGCGCTGGCGGCTTCGGCGCGGCTGATGGCCGAGGGCGGTGCCGCGATGGTGAAGCTCGAAGGTGGCGCGGACTGGACCTGCGAAGTCATCGCTGCGCTGACGACCCGCGATGTCCCGGTATGCGCGCACTTGGGGCTGACCCCGCAATCGGTGCACAAGATGGGCGGCTACCGGATGCAGGGCAAGACCGAAGACGCGGCCGCGCGCCTGCGTGCGGAGGCGCGCGCGGTCGAACACGCTGGCGCGGAGTTGCTGGTGCTGGAGTCGGTGCCGGCAGCCTTGGCCGGCGAGATCACCCGCGAGCTTTCGATTCCCACCATCGGCATTGGCGCCGGGCTCGATTGCGACGGCCAGGTGTTGGTCAGCTACGACATGCTGGGCATCACGCCGGGGCGGCGGCCGAAGTTCAGCAAGGATTTCCTGGCCGGGCGCGGCTCCATTCGCGAGGCGATCGATGCATACGCCGGCGACGTCCGCGCGGGACGGTTTCCGGGCCCGGAACAGATCGCGGGCTGACGATGCGTACCGTCGCCGACCCTCGTTCGCTGCGCGCGGTGGTGCAGGCCTGGAAAAAGGATGGCCAGCGCGTCGCGTTCGTGCCGACCATGGGCAACCTGCACGCGGGCCACTATTCGTTGGTCGATCTCGCGCGCCGGCACGCCGATCGCGTGGTGGTCAGCGTGTTCGTCAACCCGACCCAGTTCGGTCCGAACGAGGACTACACCCGCTATCCGCGCACGCTGGCCGAGGACAGCGTAGGGCTGGTCGAGCACCAGTGCGACCTGCTGTTCGCGCCCACGGTCGAAACGATGTATCCATTCGGCCCCGACCATGCGCTGCGCATCCACGTGCCGGACGTCGGCGACACGCTGGAAGGTGCGCACCGACCCGGCCACTTCGACGGCGTGGCCACGGTGGTGGCGAAATTGCTGCTGATGGTGGATCCCGACCTCGCGGTGTTCGGCGCCAAGGACTGGCAGCAATTGCTGGTGGTGCGGCGGCTGGTGCGCGATCTCGGCTTGCCGCTCGAGATCATGGCGAGTCCGATCGTCCGCGAATCCGATGGCCTCGCGATGTCCTCGCGCAACCGCTATCTGGACGCCCACCAGCGTGCGCGCGCGCCGCAGTTGCACGAAACGCTGCAATGGATGCGCGAATCATTCGCGGAGGGTCACGCGATCAGGGCCATCGAGGGCGCGGCGGTGCGCCGCCTGGAACGCGCCGGGTTAGCGCCGGATTACGCGGCCGTGCGGCGTGCGGAGGATCTTGGCGTGCCCGACGCCGACACGCGCAGCGGGCTGATGGCACTGGTGGCCGCCCGGCTGGGAAGCACCCGGTTGATCGACAATCTGGTCTTCGAATGAGCGTTTCTGCGACGGGTGGCAGCTTGTGCAATGCAGCAAACCGGCCGGGCAGTCGCTATAATGCGCGAACTCGGCCACATGGGCGCTGGAGGCATCCATGCAACTGAACATGCTCAAAGCCAAAATCCACCGTGCGACCGTGACCCACGCGGAGTTGCACTATGAAGGCTCGATCGCGATCGACGGCAACCTGCTGGACGCCGCCGGCATCCGCGAGTACGAGCAGATCCACGCGTGGAACGTCAACAACGGCGAGCGCTTCGTCACCTATGCGCTGCGCGCCGAAGAAGGCAGCGGGATCATTTCGGTGAACGGAAGCGCGGCGCATCGCGCGCAGCCGGGCGACCTCGTGATCATCGCCGCCTTCGTGTCGTTGACCGCCGTCGAGGCGGAACAGCACCAGCCGAACCTGGTCTATGTGGACGCCAACAACCGCATTGCGCGCACGAACCACTCGATTCCTAAGCAGATGGCGGTCGCCTGATTTCGAGCGATCGTCCTGATTGCCGCGTCGGCTGTCTGGATATCGTCTGCGCAGACGTTGAAACCGGAACGGCCATTCGTGGCCTGCTTTGGTAGGGCGGGTGATAACCCGCC
>DAIUEL010000268.1:0-2846 GCA_036845145.1 Rhodanobacteraceae bacterium
CGATGCCGAGGAACGCGTTGATGTGCTGGATCTGCGGGATCGTGGCCTCGCCCACGCCGACGGTGCCGATCTCGGTGGATTCGACCAGGTGGATTTCGCAGGCGCGTCCGACGCCGCGCGCCAGCAGTGCAGCCGCCATCCAGCCGGCGGTGCCCCCGCCCACGATCACCACGCGCCGGATCGCGGCGTCGTTCATGCCGGAAGGCTGTGCGCTGGACCCTTGGCTTGGGATCATGCCTTCAACTTTCGCACGTCTCGTCCAGTTTTCGCATCTCGATGCTGCCGGGGCAAGAGCCTGGGCGCGGATCAGAGCGGATCGAATCCGATGAAGAGCAAATGTCTTATCAGCTCCTATCCGCTCTGATCCGCGTCCAATGCCTTGCTCTCACGTCAGAACTTGTAGGACACGCCGACTTCGTAGCGGCGCCCGTATTCCTCCCACGTCAGCACCTGGCGCGGATCGCCGTTCTGGTACGTGATGAATTTCTCGTTGGTGAGGTTGGAGCCCTGCAGCAGGAATGTCAGGCCCTTCAAACGGCCGTCCGGAATCGTGTAGCTGACCTGCGCGTCGTAGACGCTGCCGCCCTTGATCGTCTGCAGGATGCGCGTGGCGCTGATGCCCTGCACTTCGCCGAGGAAGCTGGTGCGATAGCTGTCGCTGACGCGCGCCTCGAAGCCGCCTTGCTGGAAGTAGATCGTGCCGTTGGCGACCCACTTGGACAGGCCCGGCACCGTGATCGCCTGCGGATTGCCCGCGTACGTGACGGAACTCTTGGTGTAGTCGCCCGTCAGGATCACGCCGAATCCGTCCAGCACCGGCACCGAGGTAAAGGCCTTGAACGGCAGGTTGATCGTGCCTTGCAGGCCTTTCACGTTGCCTTGGCCATCGTTGGTCGGCCCGGACACGATGCCGTAGGTGGTGCCGAGTTGCTGCTGCTGCGCCGGCGACAGGAACGCACCGACGAACGGCGCGAAGTCGTGCAGGAACGCCGCGCTCGGATTGATGAAATCCGACAGCTTCAGGTAGTACGAAGAGATCGCCATGTAGCCCTGGTTCTGCGCGAAATAGTGCTCGAGGCTGACGTTGAAATTGTCGGCCATCGTCGGCAGCAATTCCGGGTTGCCCCCGTTCGCACTGAAGTACGACTGGTTCGGATTGGTGTTCGACAGTTGCGTGATGTTGCCGCTGATCGCGAGGCTCGCGCTCATCTGGTCCATGCGCGGACGCGCCAGTACGCGCGCCGCGCCGACGCGCAGGTCGGTGCTGTCGGTGAAGCTGAAAACCAGGTTCGCACTGGGCAGCCAGCGGGTGTACTTGGTGCCGCCCGAAACCGGCACCAGCGTCACTACCGAGGAACCTGTCGAGCTGGTGCCTGCCGCGACACGCTGGCCATCCGAAGTTTCATTGGTATGCGCCACCTGCACGCCGATGTTGCCGCGCACCGGCACGTTGCCGAGCGAAGTGTCGAGACCGAACTGCACGAACGGCGTGGTGTCGAGTTCCCGCACCTTCCAGTTCGGCGGCACGCCGATCGAGGACAACGCGGTCGGGAACAGGTCGTAGGTGCCGTCGGAAAGGAAATCCAGCGGGTTGTAGATCACCTGCCGGCCGATGCCCATCCAGCCCAGCGGCGAGCCGATGCCGTAGCTGGGGATCGCCGCGGTCTGCGCGCCGTTCGGCAGCACGATGAAATCCTGATCGATGTCGTAGGTCTTGTTGCGGGTGGCGCGATCGACGCCGAACTTCATGTTCGAGAACGGTCCGCTCATGAAGTCGTATTCGACGCTCAGGCGCAGCCGCGCGAGGTAGTCGTTGGTATGCGGCGCGTTGATGAAGCCCGCCTGCACCACCGGCGGATTGTTGCCGCTGCCCCAGCCCTGCGGGTCGGTCAGCAACAAACCCTGGGTGTAATCCTGCGCGGTGTTGACGTACAGCAGGCCGTTGGAAAGTTCGCTGAAATCCACGGTGTCCAGCGGGCCGGTCTTGTTGTAGCCGGTGCCGGTGTAACTCTCCAGCTGGATGTCACTGCGGTCGGCGCGCGAGTAGCTGGCGTCCAGTTCACCCGACCAGCCTTCGCTGAAGCGGAACTTGTTGTTCCATCCGATGTTCCAGACCTTGGCGCGGGTCTTGTTGTAATCGTTGCGGACCACCGCGGCCACGCCGTCGTAGGTGCCGCTTTGATCGAAGCCGTTCTGCGCGTTGGCGGACGCCAGCGTCGCGCCGCCCCACAGCAGCGGCAGCTCCATGCCCTTGGCCTGCTGGGTCTCGCGGAAGTTGTCCCAGGTGAGATCGAGCGTGCTGGTGAAGTTGTCGCTCGGCTTGAATTGCACGGTCGCGAGCAGACCCAACCGGTTCAACTGGTCCGAGATGCCGTAGTTCTTGGAGCCCCCCACTACCAGGTTGCCGTTCGCATCGGTGGGGTAGCCCCACGGCGCCTGGTGCTCGATCTGCGCCGGGTTGGATTCGAGATCGACGCCCAGCGTGACGCCGAAGGTGTGGTCGGCGAACTGGTTGACGTAAACGCCGTTCACCGAATAGCCATGGTCGCTGACGCCTTCGCCGGGCGAAAGCGTGTCGAGGCTGTTCCACACATAGCGCGCATTGACCGCCGCGACTTCATGGTTTTGTTCCAGTGGCCGGATCGTGCGCATGTCCACGGTGCCCGACAGACCCTGTCCGATCAGGCCGGCGCTGGGCGACATGTACACCACCACCGAGTTGAACCAGCTTGACGGGTATTGGTCGTACTGTACGTCGCGATTGTTGGACGTGCTGACCTGCTCGCGTCCATTGACCAGCGCGGTCGAGAAATCGGGGCCGAGGCCATGGATCGTGAGCACCTGCG
>DAIUEL010000269.1:0-2822 GCA_036845145.1 Rhodanobacteraceae bacterium
GGCGTGAAGCCCGCGTGCTCGACCAGCAGCGCCATTTCCTGATGCACCGACGGCATCCGGTCGAGGTGCGGACCGTCCTTGCCATGGGGAAATCCCGCGTCGTCGGTGCCCGCATCGATCAGCACGCCGCGCTGGTGGGCCAACTTCGTGACCGCATAGCTCCACGGCATGATGCCCGCGCCGACATTTTGCGGATGGTGTTCCGCCTCGTTCCTGAATACCAGGAGGGTAGCATCGAGGATCGTGCCGCGCTTTTTCATCGCATCGAACAGCGCAAGGATCTGCGGCGCATCGGGTTTCACGTGTTCGAAATCGCCCATTGCGCGCATCTTGTAATCGTCCGGCACACTCGGTGCGGCTTCCCACACCAGGTACGGGCTATGCGAAACGGTGTCGACGCCGGCGTCCACGAGATCACCCGGCCTGGCCGGAAACACCGTCGCATGCGCCCACACACTCAAGCCTTGGCGGTGCGCTTCCGCGGTGATCGCCTCGACCAGCGCTGCGGGCAGATTGGCGTACAGCTTGATGCCCGTCGCGCCGGTGCCCTTGGCTTCGGCGATGGCCAGCGCGATGTTCGTCTTCGCGGTGATTGCCTGCATCCACGGCGCGAAGCCCAGCGGTTCGCCCTTCGATGCATCCTGTGCGCGGGCATCTTCCTTGAAGAAACTCGGTCCCGCCATCAGCGCGACATAGAAAATATCCGGCGACGCGAACGCATGCGAGTTCCCCTGTTGGGCGAGGAATTGCAGCAGGCGGTCGTCACCCGCCATGTCGCGGATGCCCGTCACGCCGCCCAGCAGCAATGCGTGCAGGAATGTCTGGTAGTGCGCGATGTCCGGTTCGGCACCCGTGATGTGCACGTGCGCGTCGATCAAACCGGGAATCACGTATTTTCCCGAGAGATCGCGAATGTCCGCGTTTTCCGGCGCCGGCTGGCTGCCACCCGGATACACCGCCGCGATGCGCTTGTCCTTGATCACGATGGTCATGTCGCGCTGCACTGGCGAACCGGTGCCGTCGATCAGGCCGACGTGCGTCAGCAGCAGCGGTTTCGGCGCGCCGGCCATCACCGGCCACGCGAACAGGCACAACAGCAGCGGCAAGATGCGTTTCATGAAAATTCCCCAAGCGATCCATGAAGGATAGCCCGCAAACCAAGATCCCTCTCCCACCGGGACAGGCGCTCGAAGGGCGGGCGGGGGCTAGTCGTCAGTCGTACCCCGACTCCACCCCTTGGAGAAGGGCTCAACATGGTCGACCTGCCAATGGCTGCATGGGCAACCATGTGGTTGCGTACCTCCGTCGGCCGTTCTATCATGCAACTTGATGGTTGCATGTCAGGAGAGCCGATGAACGCCAGCACCGATCGCATCGAGAAACAGGTCCTATTGAAAGCCACGCGCGAACGCGTATGGCGCGCACTCAGCGAAGCCGAACAATTCGGCACCTGGTTCGGTGTCCGCTTCGACGGCCCATTCGTCGCGGGGGAACGGCTGACCGGCACGATCACACCCACCCGGGTCGATGAAGAAGTCGCCAGGATGCAGGCGCCCCACGAGGGCACGCCGTTCGAGTGGGTCATCGACCGGATCGAGCCCATGGACCGCATCGCCTTCCGATGGCACCCATTCGGCATCGACAGGGCCGTCGATTACTCCAGCGAACCGATGACGCTGATCGTGTTCGAACTGCACGATGCGCCCGACGGCATTCTGCTGACCATCACCGAGTCGGGTTTCGACAAGTTGCCGCCGGAGCGCCGTGCCAAGGCGTTCGAGGCCAACGAGGGCGGCTGGACGCACCAGATGAAACTGATCGAGCAATACCTCGCCCGTTTCTGACAGGACGCCATGCGCAAATCCCGCACGCCCGTCGTCCAGAAAACCGCGCCGGTGTTCGCTGCGCTGGGCGATCCCACGCGCCTGCGCCTGGTCGCCGCGCTGTGCGCGGGCGGCGCGCTGTCGATCGCGCAGCTCACGGCCGGCACGGCCATCACCCGGCAAGCCGTCACCAAACATCTGGAAGTGCTGGCCGGCGCAGGTCTCGTGCACGACATTCGCCAAGGCCGCGAACGCTTGTGGGAACTGCAGCCTTCGCGCATCGACGAAGCGCGCCGCGCGCTGGACGTGATCGCGGCGCAATGGGACCAGGCGTTGCGGCAACTGAAGGCCTTCGTGGAGCGGACCCCATCCTCGTAGGGCGGCAACGCCCACCACGAACACTCATTCAACACACCCCCACCCATCCCATGCCCCGTGAAAGCGGGCCAATGGGGCGTCGTCGAATGGATAGGGTTTTCGTGCAGGTCCACGGTTACTGCGGAAGCGCACTACCGAAGCTGGCTGTCCTTGCTGCCTCGCCGGTTGTAGCCGCTGAACACGCCTTCCTCGCGGTCGCGTTCGGCTTGGCATTTTACGCACAGGCGCACGCCCGGCACGGCCTTGCGCCGGGCTTCTGGAATTGGCGCATCGCATTCTTCACAGTGGCTCCGGCCCGGCCCCTTGCGCTGCTTGCTGCGCGCACGCGCCACCGCGTCGGCGACCGTCGCGTCGATCTGTTCCTGTACCGCGTCGTCGTTGACAAAACCCTTGGCCATGTCCTCAACGTAAGGCTGAAGGTGCCCCGGCGCAAGGTTCGAACCAAGTGCCGTTCAGCGCGCTGCACGCCCGGTGGAACGGTTGCGTTCGCCCCGTGGCCAATGCTGGCTGCGGAATGTCGCTCGGCTGGGCCCGGGAATGGCCCATCATGACCATCGGTGTCGATTTCCGGTCGGTCCGTTCGTCGCGTTCATGAACCCCGCCGGACATGACCATGAAGCT
>DAIUEL010000270.1:0-2817 GCA_036845145.1 Rhodanobacteraceae bacterium
CGTGAGCTGGGCGCTGGCGCTGTACATCGTGCAGCAGTTCTACCACGGCGATCCGGCGGGACAGGCCTGGGCCAGCGGCGTCTTCGGCGCCTATACCGCGTTGATCTACGGCACTTGCCTCTTCGGCGGATGGGTCGCGGATCGCGTGATCGGCTACCAGCGCACCATCCTGATGGGCGCGTTGGTGATGGCCGCGGGCCTGTTCGTGCTGATGCTGCCGTCGCGCGCGATGCTGCTGCTCGGCCTGGCGCTGGTGATCGTCGGCGACGGCCTTTTCAAGCCCAACATCTCGACAATGGTCGGGCAGCTTTACGGGCGCGACGATCCGCGCCGCGACCGCGGCTTCACGCTGTTCTACATGGGCATCAATGCCGGGGCGTTGATCGCGCCGTTGCTGACCGGTTGGCTGGCGACGTATTTCACCGCGACGCCGACGCAGCAGAATTTCCGGCTGGTGTTCGCGGCCGCCGGCGTCGGCATGCTGATCAGCATCGTGTGGTTCTGGTTCGGTCGCCGACAGTTGAAACAGGTCGGCCGTCCGGCACCGGGCGCGGAAGGCCTGTCACGCGTGGCATGGGTGGTGCTGGCCGTCGCGATTGCCGTGCCGCTGGTATATCTGCTGCTATCGAAGATCGGCGCGGGCGGCCTGCAGTGGCTGCTCGGATTGTTGTTCGTCGCGGTCGCGGCGATGCTGCTGGCGGAAGCCGCGCGCCACGACCGCGTGCAGGTGCACCGCGTGATCGCGATGCTGATCATCTTCGCCTTCAACGTGCTGTTCTGGATGTTCTATTACCAGTTCGGCACGTCGTTCAATTTCCTCGCCGAGAACATCGTCGATCGCGTGATGCCGGGTGGCTGGACGTTTCCCGTGGGCTGGTTCCAGTCGGTGAGTCCGCTCTCGATCATCGTGTTCGCGCCATTGGTGACGCTGGTATGGGCCGCGCTGGACCGCCGCAGGATGGAACCGTCGATCCCGCGCAAGTTCGGATTCGGACTGATCTTCAACGGCCTCGGTTTCCTGGTGCTGATGTTCGCGCTGTCGAAGTTGCTCGGCGCGAACGGCCTGATCCCGCTGTGGCCGCTGGTGCTGTGCTACGTGCTGCAGACGTGGGGCGAGTTGTGCCTGTCACCGATCGGGCTGTCGATGGTGACCAAACTCGCGCCGCCGCGGCTGGTCGGCTTCGCGATGGGCGGCTGGTTCCTGTCACTGGCGGTGGGCGGCAATCTGTCTGGACTTTTCGCCAGTCGTGTCGCCGGCAGCGGCGGGATGACCGTTGCCTCCGCGCTGTCGGGTTTCACGTTCGGTTTCTGGCTGCTCCTGGGCGCGGGCGTGCTGCTGCTCCTGATTTCGCCCCTGGTGAACCGGCTGATGCACGGGATTCGCTAGGATTCCGTCGGCATCAATTTGTCGAGGATGCCGGTCAACCAGCGCCGTTCTTCGGTGGACAGCCGTTCCAGAAATTCGCGCTCGTGGCGGCGTGCGAGCGGCGCCACCGCGTCATGGATGCGCCAACCTGCCGACGACAACCGCAATACCGATCGGCGTTTGTCGCCGGCGTGCACGCGGCGCAAAACCCGCCCCTTTTCGACCAGCCGTGCCAGCGCACGGCTGATCGCCACCTTGTCCGTTGCGGTCAGCCGCGCGACCTGCCGCGCCGACAAACCCTCGCCGTCGTAACGCGCCAGCACCGCCATCACGCGCCATTCGGTGGTGCCGAGGTCGAAACGTTGCTGGTATTCGTCCGCGATGGCTTGGCTGACCGTGTTGGACACGATCGAAAGCTGGTACGGAATGAATTTTTCGAGTTCGATCGGGGCGTGCCTGGGCATCTGCGTCGCGGCTTGCAAATGGTTTCATATGAAACTATCTTAGACGTTACCCGTGCGGTCGTCCATGAACGGTGCCACGCCTGCCTTTCATAATGTTCTTGCGACCATCCATGATCGCTGCGTAGTTCGAATTGCAAGTGATCCAAGCGGCTCTCGGCTCACCCACACCAGAACGGGCTCCTGCCCTGGCTTTTCACCCAAGCCCTCATCACAAATATCTGTTCCGGAGAAGACCATGAGCGCACAACCCAACACCGGCATGCGGCCGACCACCTTCGAAAATCCGATGGGCGTGGATGGCTTCGAGTTCGTCGAGTTCGCGGCGCCGGATCCGACACAGCTGCACATCCTGTTCCGGCGCCTCGGGTTCACGCCCGTCGCCAAGCACAAGAACAAGGCGATCACGTTGTACCGCCAGGGCGGTTGCAACCTGCTGGTGAACGAGCAGCCGGATTCGTTTGCGGCCGATTTCGCGAAAAAGCATGGACCCTGCGCGTGTGGTTTCGCGATCCGTTTTTCGCACCCGGCGTCCGAGGTGCTGCAGGCCACGTTGAAAAACGGCGCGAAGGAGATCGTGCACAAGGCCGATACACGCGCGGTGGACGCACCGGTCATCGAAGGCATCGGCGGCTGCATGCTGTACCTCGTCGATCGTTACGGCGACAAGCGCAGCGTGTTCGACGATTACGAATGGCTGGTGCCGGAGGCGCGGCGCAATCCGAAGGGTTTCGGCCTCACCTTCATCGACCACCTGACCCACAACGTGAAGTTCGGCGAGATGGCAAAGTGGGCGGATTACTACGAGCGCCTGTTCAACTTCCACGAGATCAGGTATTTCGACATCAAGGGCGCCAAGACGGGGCTGGTTTCCAAGGCCATGACCGCGCCGGATGGCATGGTGCGCATTCCGCTCAACGAATCCAACGATCCGAAGTCGCAGATCAACGAATACCTCGACGAGTACAAGGGCGAGGGCATCCAGCACAT
>DAIUEL010000271.1:0-2777 GCA_036845145.1 Rhodanobacteraceae bacterium
GCGTCTTGTCCGCGTAGTCCTTGCCCTACAGCGGGCGCAGTCGGATACCTGCAACATGTCGGGCACTAGTCTCGTTCCGGAAACATCCTGAGGAAGCCACCACTGCCTTCACCGGGAAGTCAGGCCCGCCATGGATTGTGGATAGACGACGCCCCCGGCGCAGGCTCACGGATGGTTGGCCTCAAAGGTCAACTTGGCCACAGTTTCAAGTAAAGCGCCTCGGCATCCAGAACCGGAACGGCACGCTCGCGTGCCGACTGCACCACCGTCCGTGAATTCACGTCTCCCGGAAAGGCGATGACGCCATGGGGATGCAGGTCGAACATCTGGCTGTTGCGATGCAGGATCGCGCGTGGATTGCCGTATTTGCTCCACTCCGCCCGGACTTCAACGCGGTGCAGACCCTGTTCAAACGCCCAACGGTTCGCCATTTGCTCCACCCCGCGCTGGCCGCCGTGGATCACCTCCGCAAGGCCACGCCTTTCATGCACGTACCAAAGCACACGGGACAGCATGGTCTTGTCGGTGAAGTCACGTCCACCACAGACAATGACCCGCAGCGTGTTGGGGTTCCGCTCGACGCGCATCGCATCAGTGTGCCCGCGATCGTCTCATGCGACGAGTCGCGGACTGCTAGGCTGACTTTGCGCGATGGAGACATCCCATGCCTGACGAGCAAGCGAACATTTTGTGGGACGAGATCAGCGATGCTGATCGGACAATCGCCATGAACTGGTGGTGGGCGAAGGCGGCTCCTGAGCCTGGTTCAGACGACTATCTCATGCTGCAGATGATGAGCGGGCCGGAAATGGGCCACGGTGATCCTGACGAGGCGACGAAGGAGCTCGCCAAGCGTGGTTTGCTTGAATCACACGGTGAGCATCGCCGGGACTTGACGGAATCGGGAAGGAAAGTCTTCTGGAGCCTTTACGAGAAGGCCTTTCCGGTGACCGACATGGCAACGGCTGAACCCACACCTGAAGGTGTCAAGCGGTATCCGCCGGATGGCTATTTCCATACCGACGCTTTCGGTGAGCCCGAGAGTGACCCCTGCACCTGTACCGTCGATTGTGCGGAATGGTGCGATGGCGAGTGTGGCTGCCTTGCATGCGGCACCCGCCACGCCGTGTATGCGGCACCGGGTTCCGTCCATGGCGAGCAGTAGTGACTACGCGGCCAGCGCCGTGTGTTCGTAATACGGTCGATCCCTGTCATCCAGGATCGCCTGCAGTGCGGCGAGATTCGCAGGATCAGGATCCAGCCACGCATCCAAGTGTTCGCGCTTGATGGGAATGATGCAGCGATCGTGACCAGCCGCCGCGATCTCCGGCGGCGGGTCATCGGTGATCGCGGCAAACGAGTACAGCCCATCGCGCGCATCGAAGGACCATAGGCATGCGACCAGCATGTCGTGCGGCGGATTGGGCCGGAACTCCAGCACCACGTTTTCCTCCTTCTCGCCCGGTGCGAGGTCCCGGTGCTCCACCTTGTGCCGGGAAACGTTCTCATAGAAGGCGTTGACCACCATGACGCCGTGGCGGTAGCCAAAAAGCTTGCCCCATGTCTTTTCCAGATTGTCGCGGCGCGCGTTGTACGTACCGGGGAACTTGCGTTCCATGATCGCATTCCACCCCGGTAGCCGGCACTGGTAGCGCATCGGGATCAGGGTGCGCTTGCCATGCTCGAAGATCATCACCGGCACGTATTGGCCGGGGAAGATGCGCGCATCGCGCGGCAACCGTTCGGTACGGCGGAGATCTGCAAGCGTCCGCTGCGCGGCTTCCATCTTGTTGCGCGCGATGCGCTGTTCATTCTGCGCCTTCTTGGTGACCTTGGTCTGCAAAGCGCGCTCGGCGTCGGCGAGGCGCTTCTTCTGTGCAAACAGCTCCGCCTCGAGCGAACGGGCCAGCTCCGCGTCGGCTTCGGCGATCAGGTCATGGAGCTTCCGTTCGTCTTCATTGCGTGGGTCCGCGAACGCATCCTTCATGGCCTTGGCGAGCTTTCGCCAAGTGCCGTCCTTCTTCTGCTCCCAGAAAAGGCGAACGTACTGATTGACGTTCATGACCGCGCCGAACTCCCGCTCGAACTTGCGGAACTCGGCCCAGATTTGCGCGGAGTAACACATGGCAGTCCTCCTTGGAGCCTGTTCGCCGGCGCGTTGCCTCAGCGTCCAGGCGGCGACGCCTTTCGGTTCGCCTCCAGGATCGGCAGATTCGCCTCGGTGGGCACGTAGATGATCTGGTCCTTGGTGTCGGCGAGGTTGTTGACGAAGAGATAGCGAAGGTACGCCTCGTTGTCCTTCAGGCTGTCGCCGATGATCTTGTTGGCCTGCGCAACGCCCTTGGCGCGCTCAACCTCGGCCTGGGCGAGCAGCACGGCGGCATCCTTCTTGGCCTGCGCCTCGCGCACGGCGACCTGCCGGCTGTACTCGGCGTTGGCAAGTTCCGCTTCACCCGCCAAGCCCTGCCGGTATACGCCGTACTTGGGCAGCAGCCACATCGTCAACAGGATTGCGGCGATGATCAGCACGATGATCGCGCCGGTCGCGAAAATCGTCGGGTTGATACCGCCATGTTGTTTGCTCTGCATGGTCATCCCTCCTGTGTTGGACGGCGCTCGCAGTGGCCGCGGACTGGTGTTGAACGCAGTGTTGCGGCGCTTGCGTCGAAGCCAGCCTCAGTCGGTGCATCACATGGCGCGGTCGTGGCGCCATTGTCGGCCGAGTCGAAGTGCAGCAGCAACCGCGCAAGCGTGACCACGTCCTGATGGTTGTGCGC
>DAIUEL010000272.1:0-2755 GCA_036845145.1 Rhodanobacteraceae bacterium
GGCCTGCTCACGGTGCACACGTTTTTCCGCTGGGCGTTCAAGCGCCGCCGGCTGGACCTGATGCACCATCTGTTCGCAGGCAAGCTGTCGCTGGACGATGCGATCGCGTTGCAACCCTGTTTCGCCGACGGCTCGATCGCGCCACCGAAATACCTGCCGCCGTGGGTGCTGCATTCGCAGGGCCTTGCGGGCAAGCTCGCGTTCTCGCTGTTCGCCAACCAGATCAGGATGGGGCGCATCGGCGAGTGGGAATGACAAGCCGCGTATTCATCGCGTTGCCCGGCCCAACCCGCGGCCGGGCCACAGGTTGGGCTGATGTAGCGAGGCTCCGGGCGCTCAGTGCGTCGCGGCCGCCATCGCCTGTGCTCCCGACCCGATGTTCGCATCCAGGAATGCATCCACCCTCTCGAACAATTCGGCGATGTTCTTCTCGTCGTAGAAACCGTGCCACTCGTCGGGCTTGTACAGCCATTCATGCGGAATCTTCCGCTTCAACATGGCCATGTGCATTTCCTGGCCCTGCGACGGCAACACAATGGTGTCGCGTCCGCCCACGACCAGCATGACCTTTGCCTTGAGGTTCTGCAGTTGATAAATCGGCGAATGTTGCGCCAGCCCTGTTTCGTCCGTCCCCATGGTGCGCTGCCAATAGCGCTGGCTGTACAGCGTCTGCGCTGCATCCCGCCGTCCCAGCATGTCGGGCAGGTTGTAGACGCCCACATAGCCGATTGCGCACTTGTACAAGTCGGGTACCGATACGGCGCCTTCCAGCGCCGCGTAGCCGCCGTAGCTCCCGCCATAGATGCAGATGCGATTCCTGTCGGCGATGCCTTGGGCGATGGCCCAACGCGTGGCATCGGTGACGTCGTCCTGCATCGTGCCGCCCCACTGGTGCCAACCGGCTTTCTCGAAATCGAAGCCGTAGCCGCCCGAACCGCGATAATTCACCTGCAATACCGCATAACCGCGCGTCGCCATGGCTTGCACGTAAGGGTCGTATTCCCACCAGTCGCGGATGCCGTACGGGCCACCGTGCACGAACACCACCATCGGCAGGTTCTTCGCACCGTCCTTGCCCGGCGGGTACGTGACGTAACCCTGTTCCGACAGTCCGTCACGCGTGGTGAAGGTGAACGGCGCTGCACGGCCAAGCTGGTTGGGATCGATCCACTTGGCGCGCTGCAGCAGCGGCGAGAAGGTGTTCGATGCCTTGTCGTACAGGAAGAACGTGCCCGGATCGACGTCGGCCTGGACCAATGCGATGGCCTTGCTGCCATCGTCGGTGCCGGACACGAAGTGCACGTCCTCGCCGGGATACTGCTGCATCAGTTCGACCAGCGCCTTGACGCCCGGAGCCTGGTTGTCGAATACCGCAACGGCAGGTCTGCCGTCGGTGAACTCCACCCCAATCACTGAATCGTAGGCGAGCCCCTGCGCAGGATCCGTGGCCTGGACGTGCGGATTGCTCCACGCGTGCGTCATCTTCCGCGTGTCCGGATCGAACTTGCAGACGCCGAAGCCCGGCGAACCCGGGCAGGTGAACCATGCCGTCTTGTCGTCGGCGCTGAACGCGATCGGCCAGTCGCGATCGTTGCTGGCCTGGGACAACAATTCCCAATCGCCGCCGTCCGGGTGGATGTAGATCACACGCTTGCCGTCAAGGTCATCGCCCATCGCGAAACGGACGTGTCCATGGTGGTCGGCGAGGAACGATGCTTCGCGTATTGGTGCGCCGGTGACACGCATTTTGTTGCCGTCGCGGACGTCCACCCGGTAGACGGCGCTCAGGCCACCGGCGGATCCGGATCCCTCCCAACTCGTGATGCTCACGAGAACATGATCGGAATCGCCACCGATGCGCGACAGAAACTCGGCCGTCCCGTTCTCGGCAGTCACCTTGTGGATGTGCGAGCCGGCTTGCATGCCGCCAGCCCGATAGCCATAAAGCATCGTCGGACTGCCGCCATCTGCCTCGACACTGTAGAGCTCGCCGGTCGCGAGGGGCATGTCCCAGCCGCCCTGATGCTGGGCTTCGTCGTACACCACGTATTTTGGCGAAACCCACCAGAAATCCAAAACGTCGTCGCCTTCGCGTGGCGCGACATTCACTCCCTTCTTCGTCACCAGATTGATCAGCGTCAGCACGGTCTGGCCACTGTCCAGCACCGAGGTGGCCGCGATATGCGTGCCGTCAGGGGAAATTTTCACCATTTTGTAGCGTGAGTGTCGCGCGAGATCGGTGAACGAGACCGGAGCTGCTAGCGTCACCCCGGCCAGCAAGCACAGCACCAAGCCCACGATGCAACGTCGTGCGTCTTTCATGGTCCGGCCCTTTGTAGTTTCCCCGGCCGCACGTCATGCGGCCGAGTCCGATACTAGCGCGAAATCAGAACCAGCGCCGCGCCTCGCCTGCACCTTGCCCCTCGAACGCGGCGACATTTTCCGCGCAGCGACCGCACAATTCGGGGTGCTCCGGATGGCTGCCGACGTCCTCGCGGTGGTGCCAGCAGCGCACGCACTTGGGCGCTTCGCTCACGGATGCCGAGACCCATACGTTGGCGCCTTCGAGTTCGGTCAGCACGGCGTCGGCGGGGGCTTCGCCGATGTCGAGGCGCAGGCCGGACACGATGAAGAAGAACCGCAGCTCGTCGGCGACCTGTTCGTAGCGTTCGGCGATTGCGGGGTCGGCGTGGATGGTGAGCGTCGCGTCCAGCGACGAACCGATCCTGCCATCCTTGCGCATGCCTTCCAGCAC
>DAIUEL010000273.1:0-2729 GCA_036845145.1 Rhodanobacteraceae bacterium
TACCACACCCGCATCAGCAGCGTTTCGACGTAGGACGGCACCCAGAAGCAATCGGGACAGGTGCTCTCGATCGTCATCAATGCCTGATGCGTCGGCACCACCGTGCCTTCCGGCACCGCGCGGATGCGCAGCGGCAGTCGTCCACCGTGCGCATCGACCACGTGGCGCCAGCCCGCTTCGTGGAATGGTTCGCCGTGTGCCGGGAAGAATGCCCTGGCCTCGTCGATCATCGCCGCCGTCACCGGCTGTGACAGGTATTCCTTCAGGATCGACTGCAGCCCGAAGAACAGCGTGCGTTCGTAAACCCCGCCGCGGCTTTCCAGGTAGAAGAATGTCGCGTCGACACCCGGCGGATACTGCAGCCAGTGGCTGGCCTTGTAGCTGTCGGTGTTGAGGATGAGGTTGGAGGCGAGGTGCATGCGCGAAGCCGCCGGTCCGGTCGATCAACCGAGTCCGTTATTCTAACGATCGGCCTTCGGCGAGGACCGGCTTCCCGGGTTCCGCTTCGAACTTGCACGGCGTGGCGCCGACTTGCGCGTCGCAAAACCAGTCTTCGGCTCGGCTTTGCCCAACACTATCGTGCCCGGGATGTGCCGCTTGCCCCAACGCACGAACGCAAGCAGCACGTCACCCAGATCCTTGCCCTTGGCCGTGAGCGTGTAGGCATAGCGCACGGGACGCTGCTGGTACGGGGCGCTGCCGACGATGCCGGCATCTTCGAGTCGCCGCAGGCGATCCGCGAGGATGTTGGTCGGGATGCGCTCGGGCGAAGCCGCAAGCTCTTTGTAGGTGCGCTTGCCTTGCAGCAGGTCGCGCACTACCAGCAGCGACCACTTGTCGCCCACGATGTCGAGCGAATTGGCGACCGCGCAGGGCGAGCGCAGGAAAGGACTGGTAGTGCCCATGCCGGATTGAAGTAACTTGCGGACTGCAAGTCAGTATGCTACGGTTCGCACTCACTTGCAAAATGCAAGTTACTGGAGCATCGCCATGTCGACGACCGTCATCTCGCCCCGCACCGGTACCACCGCATCGAGCGGCATCCGCGTCACCCTCATCCTCGTTCTTGCCATCTGGTTCGCGCTGGTCGTGACCTTGGGTATCGAGGGCGCTTTCCTCGGCCGGCCGGGGGCGCCGCCCATCGGCATGGCGATCGGTTTCACGTCGCCGCTGCTGCTCTTTTTCGGGTGGTTGCGGCTGTCGTCCGCCTTCCGCGATTTCATGCTCTCGCTCGACCTGCGCCTGATTGCCGGCATGCAGGCGTGGCGCTTCGCAGGCCTGGGTTTCCTGTTCCTGTATGCATACAAGGTGTTGCCGGGTTCCTTCGCGCTGCCCGCCGGCCTCGGCGACATGGCCGTCGGGTTCGCCGCGCCATGGATGATCCTCGGCCTCACGCGGCACCCGCGCTTCGCTGCGAGCAGCGCATTCATCCGCTGGAACTGGCTCGGCGTACTCGATCTCGTGGTTGCCCTCGGCCTTGGCGCCACGATGGCGATGGCGGCGCCGGGAACGATCGGCACCGCGCCGATGGCCACGCTGCCGTTGCTGATCGTCCCCGCATTCCTCGTGCCGCTGTTCCTGATGTTGCACGTCGCGGCATTGATGCAGGGCAGGCGGATGCGGCGCCACGCATAGCCGGTTCGCATTATCGACGAGGTCGCGATGGGCTGGCCCTCGCCAGAACGGCCCAAGCGGATGCGCGATTTTCTCGCAGACCCGTTAGGCGCGGCATCCTGATATAGAGGAACAGGCTCCCTGATGTCAGGACCCGTAGTGGACGCGCTCGCTGCGCGGCCAACGCCCTACTTCCGTTCGAATCCCGGCCCCCGCAGCACCTTGCCTGGCAGCGCCTGCGTCATCTCGCCGTCGGCGATAACCGGCACGCCGTTGACCAGCACGTACGACATGCCTTGCGCGAGCTGCTTCGGTTGCTCGAACGTCGCGGGTGCGCGCAGTTGTGCCGGATCGAAAATGTCGATGTCAGCCCACATGCCCTGCTTGATGACGCCGCGCCGCGCAAGGCCCATGCGCTGTGCGGGCAGCGCGGTCAACTTGCGGATTGCGTCCGGCAACGCCAGCGCGTGGTCCTCACGCACGTACTTCGCGATGATCCGCGCGAATGCGGCGTAGGCGCGAGGATGCGGATGGCCCTGGCCGAGCTTGCCCGTCGGCGCCTGTGCCGCCGCGTCGTCGCAGATCGACACCCACGGCTGCTTGAGCGCCAGCGTGACGTCCGGTTGCGACATGCCGAACACCGCGACGCCGGTGGCGGCGTGATCCCTGATCAGGATGTCGAGCAACGCATCGATCGGTTTTTCGTGCCACGCTTTGGCGACGTCATCGAGCCGCTTGCCTTCGAATGATTTGAGCGCCGGATTGTGCACCGAGGTGATTTCGACCGCATGCGGGCCCGGCACTTCCAGCCAGTCGTTGCTCCACGCATCCGAAGGCGTCTGCATGTCTTTCTCGATGCGTGCACGCGTTTGCGGATCTTTCAGCCGCTCGAGCAACGCGGCATTGCCGCCGGCGTGCGCCCACGGCGGAATGAAAGAAGCGAGATCGTTGCCCCACGCCGTGTAGGCATAAGTGTCGGCGCTGATGTCCAGGCCCTGCGCGCGCGCAGCGTCGATCTTCGCGATCACCTTCGGCATGTCGCCCCAGTTCTCGTGGCCCGCGACCTTGAGGTGGAAGATTTCGACGGGGATGTGCGCGGTGCGCGCGATGTCGAA
>DAIUEL010000274.1:0-2726 GCA_036845145.1 Rhodanobacteraceae bacterium
CCGCGGCGTTGATCTTGTCGTCCACGTCGGTGATGTTGCGCGCATACACCAGGCGTGGGTATTTCCGGCGCAGCAGCCGCGCCAGCACGTCGAACACCACCGGACCGCGCGCGTTGCCGATATGGACGTAGCTGTAGACGGTCGGGCCGCACAGGTACATCGTCACCCGGTTGGGGTCGATCGGCGCGAACGCTTCGACGCGGCGGGACAGCGAGTTGTAGAGGCGCAGGGCCATGCGTGTGACTGCCGTCGCGTTCGGGGCAAATAATCAAGCGATTTTATCAGGTTGGGCCCGTGGCTTGAGCGTGGATTCAGCATGAGCGTGCTTCAATGTGAACAACTCGTGATGACCGAAGGGTCGCGTCTTCGCGGTGGAGTACGCCATGTTGAAGATATTCGTTGCGTCGTGTTTGCTGGCCCTCGCGGTGGCAGCCAATGCGCAAAATTATCCGCCGCCGCCTCCAGCAGGGCCGGCGAACATCCACTACGGCTGGGCCGATGTGCTGCGGGTCGATCCGGTCTACGCGGCGGTCGCGCAACCGCCGCCGCAGGAATGCTATCCGCAGACGGTTACCCGTCAGGACGATAACCATACCGGTGGCACCGTGCTGGGGGCGATCGTGGGTGGCGTACTCGGCAGCACAGTCGGCAAGGGCGATGGACGCAAGGCGGCGACCGTGGCGGGCGCTGTCGCGGGTGGCGCCGTCGGGAATCGCGTTTCGGCCGCGCACGACCGCAGCTACACCACGCAGCAGACAGTGTGCCGGCCGGTCGCCAACTACGCACCGCCGCAGCAGATCGTGGCCTATGACGTGGAATACCGTTTCCGCGGCGAGGTGTACATGTCGCGCCTGCCATACGATCCGGGCGAACGGTTGCGGGTGAGGGTGACGGTTGCGCCGGCAGAGTGACGGCGGCGCCGCCTACAAAGGGGTAAGGGCAGCGGCTCTTCGATTTTGATCGTCATTCCGGACGCGCGTAGCGCGATCCGGAATCGGTTTTGCCCAATGTCCGGCTGCGACATCGCGTTTCGATCGCGCTGCCCATCGCCGGCGCCGCTGCACCACGCCAGATGCGCAGAGCCACCGATTCCGGGTTCCGCTCCCGCTGCGCGTGGGCGGCCCCGGAATGACAAATGTATATAAGCCCCAGCAGGTAACTCGAGTGAGAGCGACTTCAATTCCTTGCAGCTCCCGTTGCATCCCCCCGCGAGGTGTGCGAGGATTCGCCGCTCACCGTTTCGACCAGAACATGACGACAGCTTTTTCCACTGACGTGATTGTCCTCACCAGCGCCCGCGCGGCGGCTGGGATGACGTCGCGCGCGCGCCGACCGGAAACCCCACATACGGCCGGGTAGGCAGTCGCGCGCATTGGTGTTTGTACCGAACGACAAAAACCCGGCCCTCGTGCCGGGTTTTTTGTTTTTTATTTCAACGCGCGTCCAGGCGTGCAAAAGTCAAACCGGCCATCCATGTCCGACTTTCCACGAGAACAATGAACCCGTGACCCTTCGTCATTTCATCACCACCCAGGCCTGGAGCCGCGCCGAGATCGACGCGCTGCTGGACCAGGCAGCCGCGTTCAAGCGCTCGCCGGTCGGCACGCAGTTGGCCGGCAAATCCGTGGCGCTGCTGTTTTTCAACCCGTCCATGCGCACGCGTACGAGCTTCGAACTGGGCGCGTTCCAGCTGGGCGGTCACGCGGTGGTGCTGTCGCCCGGCAAGGATGCGTGGCCGATCGAGTTCGAAGCAGGTACGGTGATGGATGGCGAAGCCGAGGAACATGTGGCCGAAGTCGCCCGCGTGTTGTCGCGGTACGTCGACCTGATCTGCGTTCGCGCGTTCCCGAAATTCCAGGATTGGTCGATCGACCGCGAGGACCGCGTCATCAATGCGTTCGCGAGGTACGCCACGGTGCCAGTGATCAACATGGAAACCATCACGCATCCCTGCCAGGAACTTGCGCACGCGCTGGCGCTGCGCGAACACCTTGGCGAGCTTCGCGGAAAAAAATACGTCCTGACCTGGACGTATCACCCGAAACCACTCAACACCGCGGTCGCCAATTCCGCGTTGCTGATCGCCACCAAGATGGGCATGGACGTGACGCTGTTGTGTCCCACGCCGGATTACGTGCTGGACGAGCGCTACATGGCGTTCGGCGAAGAGAACGCGCGAGAGAACGGCGGTTCATTGCGGGTCACGCACGACATCGAAGATGCCTACCGCGGTGCCGACGCCGTGTACGCCAAGAGCTGGGGCGCGCTGCCGTATTTCGGCCGCTGGGAAGGCGAAAAGCCGATCCGCGATGCACACAAACATTTCATCGTCGACGAAGCCAAGATGGCACTGACGAACCACGCGGTGTTCAGCCATTGCCTGCCGCTGCGCCGTAACGTCAAGGCTACCGACGCGGTAATGGATGCGCCGTACTGCATCGTGATCGACGAAGCCGAAAACCGCCTGCACGTGCAGAAGGCCGTGATGGCAATCCTGGCAGGCCAACCCGAGATGGAGACAGCGACATGACAGGCCACCAGCATCGTTATCACGCGAACGTCGAATGGACCGGCAATCGCGGCACCGGCACGGACGGTTATCGCAACTATGGGCGGGAACACGTGATCCGCATCGAGGGCAAACCCGAGATCGCGGGTTCATCCGATCCGATGTTTCGCGGTGATGCGGCCAAGCACAATCCCGAGGACATGCTGGTGGCCGCGCT
>DAIUEL010000275.1:0-2708 GCA_036845145.1 Rhodanobacteraceae bacterium
CAATGGCGGCTTCGTCGCGCTGTTCGCGTTGTCCGGCCGGCTGTTCGCGCGCGCCGCGCGTGGTCAGGCCGGTTGACCGCACGACAGCCTGCCGTCATTGGTTGAATCGGTTCGCGACGCATCTTGCTTCTCTCGAGGGGTGCGCCGGATGCCGCGGAATGATCGAAGGTTCCTGCATTGCGGCGGGGTGCGTTGGCGTTACGACGGACGCCCCGACTCGTCGACCGCGTGCAATTGCACATGGTGCCGGCGCCACGATCGCGTCAGGAGTCCCGCACCGCCGAGCATCAAGGCATCGATGTGCCAGTGGTGAAATGGCGCGTTCTCACTGCAACCTGGTTGACCAAGTTGGAAGATGAGGGGCACGAATGGGGTCAGCGGCCTGCACATGGTGGATCCGAAGGCAAGCTCCGTTTAGGGCAACGAGCCGGCGCCATCGCAGCGATCAAGCCTCGCCGTCTGCAACCCCTGCGCGCGGCGGGTACGGCACGCCGCTCCGTTCGCCCCAGTAGTAGACGGCGATGGCGATGATGGCGACCAGCACGGAATCCCACGGCCCTTCGATGATCCGGCTGCCGCCGAACGTGCCGAGCCATGATGCAATCAGCATCAGCGCATAGAAGCCCATCAGCCACACCGACGCGCGCACGTCGCGCGTCAGTTCGTCGCGTCGCGATCGGCGCCGCGCCACGTAGGCGACGTACACCAGGTACAGGACGATCTGGAGTCCCAGCAGCCATGAAACCGTGCCCCAGCCGGACCAGTACACGATCAGTGCAGCGACGATGAACGACAACGGCCCCAGCACCGCGAAACCGCGCACGCGGAACGGACGCGGCATCCCGGGCGCGTTGCGGCGCAACGCCGCGGCGGTGACGGGCGCGACGGCGTAGCTCAGCACGAGTGCGGCAGACACCACGTTGATCATCGCCGACCAGGACGGAAACGGCAGCGTCCAGAAGATCGACAGCGCAAGCGTCAGCCACAATGCGGGGCGCGGAATACCCGATTTGGCATCGACGCTCGTGAACAGCTTGAAGAAGGTGCCGCCGCGCGCCCAGCCGTACACGACGCGCGGCGTCGCATTCATGTAGATGTTGCCGCAGCCGCTCGGCGAAATGACCGCGTCGCACACCACCAGAAATGACAGCCAGCCGATGCCGAGCGCCAATGCGATGTCGTGGAACGGCAGCGCGAACAGCTTGTCGATGCCTTTCCAGCCGTGCGCCACCATCGCGGCCGGCACGCCGCCGAGAAACGCGATCTGCAGCAGCAGGTAGATGCCCATCGACAACACCACCGACAGGATCAACGCGATCGGGATCACGCGCTGCGGATCGCGCACCTCGCCGGCCACCGAGACGATCGGCGTCAATCCCAGGTAGGCGAAGATGATCCCGCCGGCCGACACCGCCCCGGCGACGCCTGCGAACCCGAACGGCGCGAAACCGTGCGCGCTGAAGTTGGCCGAGTGGAAGAACCACAGCAGCACGACGATCACCGTCAGCGGCACCACGAACTTGAAGATGCTGACGAGGTTGTTCGCGCGCGCGAAAGTCCTGACGCTGTAGTAATTGAGCAGGAAGAAAACCACCAGCAACGCGAGTTGCACCAACCAGCCGAGCAGCGTGGGCGACTGCGAGCCCGCCTGCGTCAAGTGCGGGAACCACGCCGAGGCGTACTGGCGGCAGGCCGTCACCTCGATCGCGATCAGACTGGAAAACGCGATCAGCGTGATCAGACCCATCAGGTAGCCGAGCAGCGCGCCATGCGAATACACCGGGTAGCGCACAACCCCGCCCGAATGCGGCAACGCCGCGCCGAGTTCGCAATACACGAGACCCAGCAGCAGCACCGCGGCGCCGCCGATCAGCCACGACACGATACCGGCCGGTCCCGCAATGTCTGCCACGTAGCTGGCCGAAAACAGCCAGCCGGAACCGAACACCGCGCCGAGGCCGATGAAAGTGAGATCGATGAGGCCGAGTTGCTTCTTGAACCCGCCCTGCGCCGTTGCACCACCGTCGCCCGCGACCGGCGGCAGGTCACGCGTGTCGTGACTCATGGCTGCTTGTAGACCACGCCGCCCTTCATCACGAACGGCACGTGCTCGATCGCGGTGATGTCTTTCGTCGGATCGCCCTGCACCGCAATGATGTCGGCATCGAGGCCCGGCTTCAGTTGGCCGAACTTGTCCTGCTGGCGCAGGATTTCCGCGTCCACCGCGGTGGCGGCGAGCAGCGCCTGCGCGGGGCGCATGCCGTCCTTCACCATCAGTTCGACTTCCTTGTAGTTGGTGCCGTGCTTGAACACGCCCACGTCGCTGCCGCAGCCGATGGTGACGCCGGCCTGCATCGCCAGTTTGAACGCGTTTTGCGAGGCCTTCATTTCGTCGGTCGGCGGATCGCCCGGTTTCCAACCCTTGAAGTATTCGGCATACGCGACCACCGCTTCCAGCGTCGGCAGATACGCGACGTGATGTTTGGCCATCATCTCGAATGCTTCACGCGTGCCGTAGAAGCCGTGTTCGATGGTGTCCACGCCGGCCAGGATCGAACGACGCATGCCTTCGGGCGTGGTCGAGTGCACCGACACCGGCAGGCCCAGCGAATGCGCGGCTTCCACGCCCGCGTTCAATTCTTCCTGCGTGAACGTCGGCACCGAACCGTGCGACTTGCCGCAGTGGTAGTCGGCGTAAATCTTGATCC
>DAIUEL010000276.1:0-2689 GCA_036845145.1 Rhodanobacteraceae bacterium
TCGGATACTTCCTCAAGCTGATGATGGATCGCGGTGCGTCGGACATGTTCCTGTCGACCGGCACGCCCGTGCACATCAAGATCGAGGGACGGTTGGCGGCGCTCGGCACTTCGCCGCTGCCATCGGGAATGGTGAAGAAAATCGCCTATTCGCTGATGGACGAGGGTTCGGTACCGAAGTTCGAGCGCGAACTCGAATACAACATGGCGCTGGCGGTAAAGGATGTCGGCCGCTTCCGCGTGAACGTGTTCAAGCAGCGTGGCGAGGTCGCGCTGGTGATCCGCGCGATCAAGAGCGACATCCCGTCGATCGAGGAATTGCTGCTGCCGCCGATCTACAAGAAGCTGATCATGGAGCCGCGCGGCCTGATCCTGGTCGTGGGCGCGACCGGGTCCGGCAAATCCACCACGCTGGCGTCGATGATCGACTACCGCAACACCAATTCCGCAGGCCACATCCTCACCATCGAGGATCCGATCGAATTCCTGCACAAGCACAAGAAGTCCATCGTCAACCAGCGCGAAGTCGGCCTCGACACCCACAGCTACCACGAGGCGCTGAAGAACGCGATGCGCGAAGCGCCGGACGTGATCCTGATCGGCGAGATCCGCGATACCGACACGATGGACGCCGCAATCGGGTTTTCCGAAACCGGCCACATCTGCCTGGCGACGCTGCACTCCAATAACGCCGACCAGACCATCGAACGCATCCTCAACTTCTTCCCCGAGGCCGCGCACCGCAACATCCTGATGAACCTCGCACTGAACCTGAAGGCGATCATTTCGCAGCGCCTGGTGGTCGGCAAGGACGGCCGTCGCCGGCCCGCGGTCGAGGTGCTGATCAACACCCCGCACATCCGCGACCTGCTGCGCCGCGGCGAGGTGCACGAAATCAAACTGGCGATGGAACGCAGCCTGGAAGAAGGCATGCAGACCTTCGACCAGTCGCTGTTCAAGCTCTACAAGGAAGGCACGATCGATCTGGAAGAGGCGCTGTCGAAGGCCGACTCGCGCGACGGCCTCGCGCTCAAGATACGCCTGGCCGAAGGCGCCACCGGCACCGATTTGCCGCAGGACGATCCCTACGGACTCGGCGTGTCGATGTAGCAGGCCGGAAAGCGTCGCCTTGAACGGTTGACCCGGATTCCGCGCCGTTTACAGGCAAAGCTCGCCGCGGATGACGTCCACGACGTCGCCACCCACCCAAACCTGATCCTGATCCATCCGCAGGTGCACGCGGCCGGCGCGTTGCAGCGCGGTACCCTGGGCCGCGGCGTATGAAGTCGGCGCGAGTTCTTCGCGCATCAGCCACTGCGCCAGGCCCGCGTTGAGGCTCCCGGTGACCGGATCTTCGTAGCCACCGCTGCCCGCGAACGCGCGAACCTCGAACGCCGCTTCGTGACCGTCATCGTGCGGGCCCACCACGCCGAGTTTCAGCGGCTTGAGCGCCGCCCAATCCGGCCTGAGTGAAAGTACCTGCTGCGCCGATCGAAGCATCACCGCGCACCAGCCCGGACCGTTGTCGACCCACTGGTGATGGACGATTTCCGACAACGGCACGTCGAGCGCACCGGCAATTTTCGCCAGCACGCCAGGTTCCAGCGCACCGGTGCGGCGCAACGGTGGTGCAGCAAACTCGAGCCGCGACCCGCCGGTGCGGATGCGCACGATGCCCACGCCGCACTGCTGCGATACGGCACCCGGCATGCGCGGTTTTCCACCCGCAGCCAGCCAGGCATGGCAGGAACCGAGCGTCGGGTGGCCCGCGAACGGAAGTTCACCGACGGGCGTGAAGATTCGAACCAGGTAATCGGCGTCCGGATCGGTCGCGGGCAACAGGAAAGTGGTCTCCGAGAGATGGGTCCAGCGAGCGAACGCGGCCATCCTCGCGTCGCTCAATCCTTCGGCGGCATGCACCACCGCGAGCGGGTTGCCGTCCAACGGAGCGGCCGAAAAGACATTGACCTGGGAAAACCGGAACGTGCTCATGGTCGGGCCCGCATTGGTTTTGGCTCGGTAGGTTGGGCTGATGCCGGCTTCACCGGCGGAAGCCCAACATTACGCGTGCCAAAGCGCTCAAATGCTGCTGCGTGCGAGGTCGGCGGCAACTTCCTTCGCGGCAGCCAGCGTTTCCGCAATGTCATCGCGGGTGTGCGCCGTCGACACGAACAGGTTTTCGTACGCGCCCGGGTGGAACAGCACGCCGCGCGCCAGCATGCCCCGCCACCAGCGATCGAACAGCTTCTGGTCGGCATGGCGCTCGGCGTCGCGGTAGTTGTGGATGGGCTCGCGTGCGAACCACACCTGCATCAGCGGCCCCAGGCCCACGACGGACGCCGGCAATCCGGCATCACGCAACACTGCGTCCAGCCCCAGCCGCAGCTCGTCGGAAAGCGCATCGAGTTTGGCAAACAAGCCGGGCGTCGCCAATTCATCCAGCGCCGCGTTGGCGGCGGCGATCGCGATGCCGTTGGCGGCGTAGGTGCCGGCCATCGAGACGGTGCCGTTGGCGACCAGCGCCATGATGTCCGCGCGGCCACCGCAGGCCGCGACGGGAAAACCGCCGCCCAGGCCCTTCGCGAATACCGACAAGTCCGGGGTCACGCCGAAGCGCGCCTGCGCGCCACCCAGTCCCAGCCGGAAACCGGTGATCACTTCGTCGAACAACAGCACGATGCCGTGGCGCG
>DAIUEL010000277.1:0-2681 GCA_036845145.1 Rhodanobacteraceae bacterium
CCGCGATGTACAAGGTCGGCATCGACAACACCTGGCCGTACCGGGTTTGCGGCGGCCAGCAGGACTCAGGCTCCGCGTGCGTGTCGTCGCGCGGCAACGACGGCGAGCTGACCGCGCACGATTGGCATCCGGTCGGCATCGAGGAATACGGCGGCGCGGCGATCGATCCGCTGCACCCGAACCTTGTCTATGGCGGCTCGCGCAGTGGCGTGACGCGCTACGACCGCGACACGGGACAGATCGCCGACGTGGGTCCGATGGCCTCGCGCGATCCGGATTACCGCACGGTTCGCACTATGCCGATCCTGTTTTCGCCGACCGATCCGCATCGGTTGTACTTCGCTTCGAATACGGTGTGGCAGAGCGAGGATGGCGGCAGGGACTGGCAACAGATCAGCCCCGACCTGACCCGCAAGACGTGGAAGGTGCCTGCGAGCGTCGGCAAGTACGCCAATGGCAAGGAAGCCAAGCCGACCGACCGCGGCGTGGTGTATGCGCTGGCGCCTTCGACCTTGAACGGAAATCTCATCTGGGCTGGCACCGACGATGGCCTGATCTGGGTGACGCGCGACGGCGGCCAGCACTGGGACAACGTCACGCCGCCGCAATTGAAGCCCTGGTGGCGGGTGTTCACGCTGGAAGCCAGCCATTTCGATCCGAACGTCGCCTATGCCGCGATCAACACGATGTGGCTGGACGACATGCGGCCGCACCTGTTCCGCACCGAGGACGGCGGCAAGCACTGGACCGAGATCGACAACGGCATCACGCCCGACGCCGCGACCAACGTGATCCGCGAGGACACCGAGCGCAAAGGGCTGCTGTTCGCCGGCAGCGAAACGCAAACGTGGGTGTCGTTCGACAACGGCGATCACTGGCAATCGCTCAGGCTCAACATGCCTGCGGTTTCGGTGCGCGACTTGCAGGTGCATGGCGACGATCTGGTTGCGGCGACGCACGGCCGCGGTTTCCAGGTGCTGGACGACATCACGCCGTTGCGGCAGATCAATGCGCCGGTCGCGACGGCGCCGGTGACGCTGTACAAGCCGCAAACCGCGGTGCGCGTGCGCTGGGGCATGAATCCGCCGACGCCGTGGCGCGTGCCCGCGCTGCCGAACCCGCCCGCGGGCGCAATCATCGACTACAACCTGGCGAGCAACGCCAGTGGTCCGGTAACGCTGGACATCCAGACGTCCGACGGCAAGCTAGTCCGGCACTACTCCAGTGCCGATTCCGAGAAGCCGCTGGATCCGAAGAAGCTCCAGGTGCCGGATTGGTGGCCGCGTCCGCCGATGAATCTCTCGACGCAAGCCGGCATGCACCGCTTCGTGTGGGACATGCACTGGCAACCGATGCCGGGTGCGTTGCAGTTTCTCGACGCCAACCAGGCGGTCAAGCACGAGACGCCGGTGATGGCGAGTTCGCCGTGGGTGATGCCGGGCACGTACACGGTCAAGCTGACGATTGCTGGCAAGACCTACACGCAGCCGCTGGTGGTGCGGATGGATCCGCGGGTAAAAACCCCGACCGCTGACCTGCAGCAGCAATTCGACAAGTCCATGCAGGCCTACGAAGAAGCCATGGCGGCGAGCCGTGCGCTCGGGCAGGTGCGTGACATGGAGAAACAGATTGCCGCACGCAAGTCGTCGGACAAGCTCGCAGCGTACGGGAAGCAACTCGAAAAGCTGTCGGGGCCGAAGGCGACTTCACCGTTTGACTTCTTCTTCCATCGTGGTCCGCCGAACCTCGGCAGCGTCGGCGGCGACCTGCAGATGCTGATGGCTCGCATGCAAGGGGCGGACGAGGCACCGACCGCGGCGGATCTTGCGGCACTCGACAAGACCAGCACGGAATTGAAATCGCTGATCGATCGCTGGAACACGTTGAAAGGGCATTCACTCGCGGAGGTGAACCAGGCGTTGCAGGAGAGCAAGCAACCACCGCTGGTCGTGGCGAAAGCCGCCGCGCCGCTCGACTGGAACGCCGGCTGGATCACCACCAACCGCGATCAGGAAGAGCAGTGACTTGTGCTGCATGGTGACCGGATAATTATTCATCTCGCCAGTCCGGACGACGCGCAGCGGCGATCCGGAACCCAGCGCCTTTCCTGAAGATTGGCGCCAAGGCACTGGTTCCCGGGGTTCGGCCTGCGGTAAAGCTGCAGGCCGCCCGGGAATGACGAAAGGGGTGGTAGCTGAAGACATTTGTCGCCTCATTGATCCGAACTTCGCGCAGCACGGCGCGTTACCCTGACTTCCGGCACTCCCTCCACGTTCCGTTGGAGGATTACGGTCGACGGGTTTTTCCCCTCGACCGGAGACAGCCGTGAAAGCACGATCCGTTGCAGCGCTGTTGTTGCTGACCTTCGCCGGCACCGCGCTGGCCGCGACCACCGATTCAACCGGTCCGTTCGCCAACCTGAAGTTCCGCAACCTCGGTCCCGCGGTTTCGGGCGGACGCGTCAGCACGGTCACCGGGGTTCCCGGCAAGCCGAACATCTATTACGTCGGCACCGCGGGTGGTGGCGTGTGGAAGACTACCGACAACGGCATCAAGTGGGACAACGTGTTCAAGCACGGCGACGCCGCGTCGATCGGCGCGGTCGCGCTGGCGCCGTCGAACCCGAAGGACGTCTGGGTTGGCACCGGCGAGGCCAATCCGCGCAATGACGTCCTGATCGG
>DAIUEL010000278.1:0-2655 GCA_036845145.1 Rhodanobacteraceae bacterium
CGACACCCACCGCCACCGCGACGATCGCGACCGCCACTGCGGTGACCAATGCCTTCTTCTTCGTCATGTTTGCCATTGTGCTGCCCCTTGGTTCGTGTCTGTGGTGGATTCGTGACATGCGCCATCCGATGCGCGCCTCACGCCCTCCAATACGGCGGGCGCCGCGGAAAGTTGGTGGTTGCGTGGAATCCGGTTGCTGTGCCCCCCGACCGCTCGCAGTCGCAGCGATCTCCACCAGCCGAGCATGCAGCGACCGAGGGGCTTCCGGCGCGGGCGACGCCGCCCGCAGGGCCGCGTCCAGTTCCAGAAGCTCCGCACGGGCGGCGCGCAACGCCGGCGAGTGGTCCAGTGCGGCCTGCAGGCGCACCCGCGCGGTGGAATCCAGGGCATGGTCCAGTTCCGCGTGCAGCCAATCCATTTCCGGAGAATCCATCATGCCGCCGCCACTCCGCGTGCGGAGAGTTTCCCGTGCAATTCCTGGCGGGCGCTGTACAGCCGCGATTTCACGGTCTTTTCCGGGATGTGCAGGATCTCGGCCATCTGTGCGTAACTGCATTCGGCAAAGTGCCTCAGGACGATTACGGCGCGATGGTCGTATTGCAATTCCATCAATGCCGTTTGGACCAAGTCATGCATCTGTGCATCTCCGGCTACCTGCTCGGGTCCGCGCTCGGCACTTGCCAGCGGGAAGTCCTCCACGTCGATTGCAACCACCTCCGCGTGGCGCCGGTGCTTCAGCCGGTCGATGGATTCATTCACCGCGATCCGGTAGATCCAACTGAACAAGCGGTATTTCGCGTCGTATGCGGCTATGTTCTCGAACACTTTCAGAAACACGTCCTGGGTGGCATCCGCCGCCTCCGCGACGTTGCCCAGCATCCGGAAGGCGATGTTGAACATCGGACGCTCGTAGTCCTCGATCAAATCGCTGAAAGCACCGGCATCACGCATGCGAAGGCGCGCCACCCATGTCGCGTCGGGTTCGTCGCTCATCCGCCCCATATGCGCCATATACGCCTCAGGCTCCGAAAAGTTGGCAGGGTTCGCCGTGTCCGGCCGGACCACGCGACGCGGGTCAGTCGTGCATCACGTACCGCAGGTCACCGAGAACAGCTTGTCCATTCCGGAGTAACGAAAAACATCGTGGACGTGCGGGTTGACATTGACCAGGCGGATCCCCGAACCCGCCGCGGCCAGGCGCTTGTGGGTCTTCAAGAGCACGCCGAGGCCGGCGCTGGAAATATATTCCAGTCCGCCCGCGTCGATCACGCAAGGTGGCGCCACGTCGTCCAGAAACGCCTGCGCCACGGCCGCCTGGGCCGCATCCAGTCGCCCGATCAGCAGTACGTGGCGGTCTTCTCCGTAACGGATGTCAAGCATGACCCTGCACCATGCTCTTGGTGAAGGTGACCTTGCTCTCGCGGTTGCGGTATTCGTAACGGATCGCATCCACCATTTTCGAAACCAGGTAAAGACCCATGCCGCTGGGCCGCCGCGCCGCAAGGGGCGCATCGACATCCAGTTCGGGGGCGCGGGTTGGATCGTAGGGCTCCACGTCGTAGTCCGTCAGGCTGACCTCGACTGCATCGCCAATCCAGTCCAGGCGCAACGTGATGTCGTGGTGCGTGCCCCGGTTGTACTTGACCATGTTCACGAACAACTCCTCGATCGACAGGTCGACCGGCAAGCGCAATGCAGGGCCGATGCACCGTTCGGAAAAAAAAAGATCGGTCGCGGCGACGATGGCCTGCAGTTCGTGGATGGAACGCTTGAACGTCATTTCCACCGGTTCCCCATCCTCCCCGAGTACGCCCGACGGGCTTGGCAACCGTTGGCGGCGCGCTACCGCCGTGAGAGCACACGGCGCAACTATAGCTCCAATTCGCCGGCTCGATCGCAATGCAGTCCATGGCGATCGGTGTTGCCGCAGGGGACTTGGTCAAGCGCATTACCCCGTACCGGCCATGCTGCTTGCATCGCGACATTCGCGGTACGAGACTTGCCGCTGTCTGGGGGCTCGACTGTCACTGGTGGGGATGGGGAGGTGAGCGTGGACAGCATCGAGCAGGCAGGCGAGGACGTCAGCCGCAAGGATTTGCTGGAGGCCTTGCTGGCCACCACCCGTGCACTGGGCGGCCCGGAAACCGGATCGGCTGCAGCAGAGCTGGCCGAGGCCGCGCGTTTGCACATCGGCGCCCGTGTCGCGGCGGTGTGGCGCCGCGACGTGCAGAACGGCGAGCTGACCCTGCTGGTGCCGGTCCGCGATCCGCCACCGCGGCTCGCAGCCGGGGCAGGACTTGCCGGACGCTGCGCGGAGGGCGGTCGCATGCTGCTGGAAGTCGATGCGGGAACGGCCGTGGACGTCATCGCCGTCACCACGCTCGACCCCGACCGCGTCGGACGCACGGGCGCGGTCCTGAGCCTGCCACTCGTGGCAGGCGGCGCCGTGCTCGGAGTCCTGCAGCTCCTGTACGAATCGGGCCGCGGCTTCGATCCGAACACGGTGTTGCTCGCACAGGTGCTCGCCGCGCAAGGCGCCTTGGCGTTGCGCCATCCAGGATCCGGCGCGGCCAACTCGTTGCACAGCGAAGTGGAAGTCGCGCGCGCGATCCAGCGCAGCACGCTGCCCACGCAAATGCCCGCGGTGCCGGGCTA
>DAIUEL010000279.1:0-2629 GCA_036845145.1 Rhodanobacteraceae bacterium
TGCGCGTTGATCACGCCGTGCAGCAGCTCGTCGCCGTGGTTGAACAGGTTCAGCCAGGTACCGACCACGAACGCGATCAGCAACGTGCGTTTCAGCTGTACGGGCGCGAACACCGTGCAGGCAAGTTTTCAGGGTCGCGATCATCGCGCGAGGATAGCGGTGCGCGCGGCACGGCCCCGCAATGGCTTGCCGCTTTGGCGCCCCTGGACTTCCCGCGGCGTGCAAAACGAAGCCCCCGATCAGGGGGCTTCGTGCGCCTGGTTGAAGTTCTCCGACGGTCAGGCGAGGCGCGCCTGCTTCCTGCGCGAGCGCCATGTCAGGCCGCCTATCAGCAGCAGGCCAAGGCCCATCAATTCGATTTCGCCGGGCTCAGGCACGGACACCTCGAGAGGATTGCCGACGATGGCATGGATGGTTGAGCCGGTGAGGTAGGTCGTGTCGGTCGGATCGAACACGTTGAACTCTATTTCGTAGTCGCCCGATTGATTGGGGTCGTAGCTTTTGCCGAAGGCTGTGCTCCAGAACGAAAAGCCGAGATTGCCCGAGTTGCTGACGACGTAGGGAACCGCGTTGGTATTCCACGCATTGGTCCCGCCCGAGCCGTCGGTGCCGTTGAAGAAAAACTCCTCGGTCGCCACCCAGAAACTGCTGACATTCCCCCCAATGGTTGCAAAATCGGTCCCTGCCGAGGGATCGAAATCCACCTTCAACTGCAGGTAAAAATCGGTTATTCCGTCGCTGCCCGGATCAAACTGATAGTCGTATTCGAGGTTCGGTTTCGAAGGACTTGTCGACGAATAACCGGGATCGATGTAGTAGTCATTGCCGGTTTGGCTGTTGGCCTCGCCGGTATCGCGATCGCGGGCCTTGAGCGAAACGTAAATGGTGTTGCTGGAGTCGTTGGCGATGTCGGTATAACTGTTCTGGGTGAAGTTGTCGATGGGAATGCCGCTACCGGCAATCATGTCGCCCTGGACGCCGTCGTAAACCTGAAGGCTGCTGGTGGTTTGCGTCGCCGAAGCAACGCCTGCAACGGCAACGACCAGGGCCCCGGCAAGGGTGGCGGCAATCGTTGAAGCTTTCATGGAGAGTCTCCTAATGGGTTGCGATTGACAGCCCAGGAGCGCGCGCCCATGGGGATCACGGGGTCGAACAGCTGGTGGCGTATCCCCATGCACACGCTCTCGATCACCGGACTTCCTGTCCCAACCCTTGCGCATCGATGCGCCCGTGAGTCGCTGGGTGCTTGCCTCTTCAAAGGCAAGTTTGCGAAGCATCCCTCATGCCAAATCAGATTAGTTTGTTTTTCAATATCTTGCTTGCAACGTCATTGGTCCACACCCCCAAAAGTGTAATTTTTTTCGACACAACCGCGGATCGATCAAGGGATACGGGTACCGAAGGTGCAGCGCCTTGACGTCTCCCGCGCAATGGTCTGCGCGGGAGTTGCCGCTCGCATCCGCCTACACGTTCGTCCGGAAACCGGCGCTGGAGTGGGCGCCTGCGTGGCATGCAAAAAACCCACGATTGTCCGAGGGACTCCGGCTTGTAACACTCGATGCAACGCGGGACGAACCCTCATCGGCCGACGACGCGCTCAGTCCAAGCTGGGCCCCAATCGTCCGCATGATGCCGGACGGTCGCAATCTTCCAGCGATGGCGCATCCGCGCGTGAAATCTCGTCGACAAAAAAAGCCCCGCGATTGCTCGCGGGGCCTTGCTTTGTCGCTTTGGACTTCGCTTCTGCGGCAGCACACGGATGTGCTGCCGTGACCGGGCGCGAAAGCAGGGAGGCTTTCGCGCCCGAGCCATCAGAAGTCCATGCCGCCCATGCCACCCATGCCGCCCATGCCACCGCCGGCACCGCCGCCGTGGTTGTGCTCTTCCTTCTTGGGCGCTTCGCCGATCATCGCTTCCGTGGTGATCATGAGGCCGGCGATCGATGCCGCGTTCTGCAGCGCCGAACGGGTGACCTTGGTCGGATCCAGGATGCCCATCTCGACCATGTCGCCGTATTCGCCGGTGGCGGCGTTGTAGCCGTAGTTGCCCTTGCCCTCGGCGATCTTGTTCAGCACCACCGACGGCTCTTCGCCGGCGTTGGCGACGATTTCGCGCAGCGGGGCTTCCATCGCACGCTTGGCGATCACGATGCCGTGCTCCTGGTCCTCGTTGTCGCTCTTCAGCTTGCCAATCGCGGCCAGTGCACGCACCAGCGCCACGCCACCGCCCGGCACCACGCCTTCCTCGACCGCCGCACGCGTGGCGTGCAGGGCGTCTTCGACGCGCGCCTTCTTTTCCTTCATCTCGACTTCGGTCGCGGCACCGACCTTGACCACGGCCACGCCGCCGGACAACTTGGCGACGCGCTCCTGCAGCTTCTCGCGGTCGTAGTCGGAGGAAGTTTCCTCGATCTGCGCCTTGATCTGCTTGATGCGGCCCTCGATACCCTTGGTGTCGCCGGCGCCATCGATGAGGGTGGTGTTTTCCTTGGTGACGACGACCTTCTTGGCGCGGCCGAGATCCTTGACGGTGGCCTTCTCGAGCTGCAGGCCGACCTCTTCGGAGATCACGGTACCGGCGGTCAGGATCGCCATGTCTTCCAGCATCGCCTTGCGACGATCGCCGAAGC
>DAIUEL010000280.1:0-2586 GCA_036845145.1 Rhodanobacteraceae bacterium
CAAGAAGTGACAATGCCGCCGATCGAGGATGCCTACGATTCGCTCGCGATCATGCACGGCGATGCGATCGTGGTGGAGGGCGTGGGCGGCTGGCTCGCGCCGCTTTCGGAGTCCATGCGCGCCAACGCGATTCCACTGCACCTGCAATTGCCGGTGATCCTGGTGGTGGGCCTGAAACTCGGCTGTCTCAACCACGCGCAGCTCACCGCGCGCGCAATCCGCGCCGACGGCTGCGAACTGCTGGGCTGGATCGGCAACCGCATCGATCCCGACATGCTGAACCCCAAGGAAAACCTGGTGATGCTGAACCGCTCGC
Organism: Rhodanobacteraceae bacterium; assembly: GCA_036845145.1. Lineage (GTDB taxonomy): Bacteria > Pseudomonadota > Gammaproteobacteria > Xanthomonadales > Rhodanobacteraceae > 66-474. The sequence goes on from DAIUEL010000280.1 coordinate 317, forward strand.
TGGCCGCACCGTGCCTCGGCGTGCTGCCGCACGGCGTCGCGCCGATGTCCGCGGCGGCGCACCTGCGCGATGCCGCGGACGCCGTGCGCGAAATCAGATGACCGCGTGCAGGCTGTGCGGCGGCGCGACCGAGTCGTTCGGCGAACTCACCGTCCTCGGCCGCCACCGCGCGCGTTATGCGCGCTGCACGGAATGCGGTTACGTCGCCGTCGAGGATCCGCACTGGCTGGGAAAAGCGTACGCCGACCATGCGATCGCCGCGCTCGATACCGGCATCGTGATGCGCAACCTGTGGTTGGCCGATGCGGTGGATGCCTTGCTGCGCTGGCGCTTTCGCGAGGTGCGCACGGCGCTCGACTTCGGCGCCGGCACCGGTTTGTTCGTGCGACTGATGCGCGATCGCGGCCACGATTTTCGCTGGAGCGATCCGCACTGCGAGAACCTGTTCGCGCTGGGCTTCGAAGTCGACGCGAATACAACGCTCGACCTCGTCACGTGTTTCGAAGTCGCCGAACACCTGACCGAACCGCTGCCGGTTTTCGAACACCTGATCGCACGCGCGCCAATCCTGATCTTTTCCACCGAGCTGCTGCCGGAACGCCACAACCGTCCCGGCGAATGGCATTACTACGCGCCCGAAACCGGCCAGCACGTCGGGTTTTTCACGATCGCCAGCCTGCAGGTCCTCGCAAACAGGCTCGGCCGCCACCTCGCCAGTGATGGCCGCATGCTGCACACTCTCACGACCGAGCCGCTCAATCCGCGCTGGCTGCGCGCCGTTTCGAAACAGCGCCGTGCCCGCCGGATGTTGAAGCTCTTGCGCAAACAGCCCCCGCTGACCTGGCGCGATGCCGAAGTCTTGACGCAAGCGTTGCGCATGCAGCAATCCGGGAGCGCGCACTCGTGATGCGCGTCCAGTGTTTTCAACGTTGGTTCTGGCTTGTTCGTCATCCCGGCTTTCGCCGGGATGACGGGTAGTGATGTCAACCCGCCGGCGCAGTGCTGGCGGCGGACGGCGGCCGCATGTGCGGCGGCGCCTTGTCCTGCCCCGGCGGTTGCGGCGGCAGGCTCAACGGATGCGCCCGGATTGCCTTTTCCAGCACCTCGATCGCCTTGTCGAGCTGCGGGTCCTTGCCGGCCAGTTGCTGCGACACATCTTCGTTGACCACGATGTCGGGATCGACACCATGGCCTTCGACCGTGTACTTGCCGTCGAGTCCGACGATGCCCGCAAATTGCGGCACGAACACGTCGCCGCCGTCGATCAAGGGCCCTAGTCCGCCGATGCCGATCACGCCGCCCCAGGTGCGCGTGCCGATCAGCGGGCCCAGCTTCGCCTGCTTGAACATGTACGAGAAGATGTCGCCGTCCGACGCGGTGGTGCCGTTGCTGAGCGCGGCAAGGTGCCCGAGGTACGTCGCGCCCGGATAGGTCCCGGTAATGGAGGTGCCGCGCAGATAGTTGTACGCCAGCACCTTGCGCGACAGCCGTTCGATCATCGTCTGCGACATGAAGCCGCCGCCGTTGTCGCGCACGTCGATGATCAGGCCCGGCTTGCGCAACTGCGGGTAATACCACTTGATGAACTCGCGCGCGCCGTCGACGCCCATGTCGGGAATGTGCAGGTAGCCGATCTGGCCGTCGCTGGCCTTGGCCACGTACGCGCGGTTGGCCTGCACCCAGTCGTAATAGTGCAGGCCCATTTCGCTGGCAATCGGTTTCACCAATACCGTGCGCGCGCCATCCGTACTCGGATGCGCGTTGACGAGCAGTTGCACCATCTGTCCCGGCGCGATCCGGAGCAGTTGATACGGATTTTCGTCCTTCGTCAGCGGCGTGCCGTTGATCGCAAGGATGTAATCGCCCGGCTTCACGTCCACGCCGACTTCGGTGAGCGGCGAGCGGTAGCGCGGCTCGTCGTTTTCGCCGGGGAACACGTTGGCGATCTGGTAACGGCCGCTCGCGGCATCCAGCTTGAAGTCGGCCCCCAGCAAACCGACGTGCGGCTTGTCCGGCAGGCCAAGGTCGCCGCCCGCGATGTAGGTGTGCGAGTTGGAAAGCTCGGCGATCATCTCGCCCAGCACGTAGTTGAGGTCGGTGCGATCGCCGACGTATTTCAAGAGCGGTTGGTACTTGGCGCGCAACGCGTTCCAGTCGTAGCCATTCATGTTGGCGACGTAGAAGTAATCGCGATAGCGCCGCCACACGTCGTTGAAGATCTCGGCGTACTCGGCCTTGGGATCGACCCGCATGAACAGGCCATCCAGCTT
>DAIUEL010000281.1:0-2547 GCA_036845145.1 Rhodanobacteraceae bacterium
GTCGTCGTCCCCAAAAGCCGGAATGACAAGAAGTGACGGTGCCGGCCAGCCTACTCCATCGCCGCCGCGTCGGTGGTGGTGGGCAAGCCGACCTTGTGGCAGAACGCGGCAAAGCGTGGGTCGTCACGGTAGCGCAGGATCAAGGGGTCGTTGAGCAGGTAAGAGACACCGGGGTCGTGCTGCTTCCAGGCGCGGTCCAGCCACTGGAACACGGCATCCGGATCGCGGCGCAACGCGTACGTCTCGGCGATCTGGTAAGGCGCATCGCTGGTGTTCTGGGCGATCAGGATTTGCAGCGCGCCGTCGGCAGCCTTGGCGTCGGGGCCGATCTGGGTCGCGAGCGCCAGTGCGATCCGGCGCCACCCTGGATCTGTTTCCTCTTGCGCGGCCGCCAGCGCAGCCGCGGCATCACCACGCAGGATCGCGAGAATCGCCGCCCACTCATGGTAGGCCGTGCCCTGCGGCTGCAGTGCGATTGCAGTACGAAGGGCTTGCTGGGCATCGGCCATGCGACCGCCACAAGCGAGGTATTGCGACAAGGCGTAATACCAATCGCCATTGCGGGGATTGGTCATCAAAGCCTGCTGCACGAGGTCGGCCGCGCGCCTGCACTGGCCAAGCGTGGCCAGCACCGAACCGTACAGATACTTCGCGTCGCCGTCGTTGGGCGCAAGTTGCAAGGCACGCTGGATCTCGGCCTGCGCTCCCTTCCAGTCGGACTCGGAAAAGGCCAGGTAGCTGCGAGCACTGTGCGCGGCGGCGAGATCCGGGGCCAGTTGCAGCGCCCTGTCACTCGCCCGCCGCGCCTGCGTGAACGCCTGTTGCTGTGCCGCGCCCCCCATGAAGGCCCCGCCCAGGCGTGCCCAGGCCCGCGACAGCGCGGCCCACGCTGCCGCATAGCCGGGATCGATCGTGACCGCGCGCTGGTAGGCGTCGATGGCCTGGCGTGCGTGCGTTTCGTCGGTGCGCGTGAAATCGGTGACGCCGCGCAGGTACGCGGTGTAGGCATCGAGATTGCCGCTGGGCGGGCGATCGCTCTGCACTACCGCGCCGGGTGCGGTCAGCAGCCTGGCTTTCAATGCATCGGCAACCGAATGCGTAATCGCATCCTGCAGCGCGAACAGGTCCTTATACGGCTTGTCGTAGCGCTGCGACCACAGCGCGCTGCCGTCCGATGCGTTCACCAGCGTGGCGGTGATCCGCACCATGTCCCCCGCGCGTTGCACGCTGCCTTCCAGCAAATGTGCCACGCCCAGCTTCTCACCGATCACCTTGCTGCTGTCCTTCGAATCGCGGAACTGGAACGCGGAATCGCGGCTGATCACCTTGAGGCCCGCGAACTGGGTGAGTGCAGTGATCAGGTCCTGCGACAAGCCGTCAGAGAAGTACTGCTGGGACGTGTCGCCGCTGTCGTTCTCGAAAGGCAGCACCGCGACGGACTTTTCCGGAATGACGGCGGGCGCGGGGTTAGCAGTGTTGGAGGGTGCTTGCGGCACGGCCGGGGCTGCGGGCGCTGCCGCCTGCGCCGCGGCGGATGGCGCCGATGCACGCCGCAACGCCAGGAGGCGCCAGCCCAGCAACGCCACCGCCAGCACCAACACCGCAATGATCACGGTGTTCAACTTGCGGCCGATCTGGCGGCTGGCATGCTCGCTGCGCGCACCCGGTGAATCGGCGGCCTCGGTGCGACGGATGCCTTCAGGCGTGAGTTCGTAAATCCATGCGAAGGCCACCGCGACCGGCAAGCCGATTGCAAGCAGGATCACCACCAAGCGCACCGCCCAGTTGGGGATGTCGAAGAACGGGAACAGCTGCGTCGCGATTTGCACCAGCAACCATGCCGCCACCACGTACGCGATCGCCACGCGCACCACGTGGCGGCGCTTCAGTTCTTCGAAAAGACTGGGCTTGTCGAATGCCAACCTTGCAAGGATTCCCCGCCGGGTACGCCCCGGCCTCCGCTACGGCGAGTGTAGTTCATTGAGGCGAGGGATTCAGGTGCGCCGCGCATTCGCTCGACTCCCTCGCGCCGGAAGGCGCCGGGGTGAGTGTACGGTGCGCCAGAACTTGGCACTCTCGCACTGAAGTGGTCGACCGCGAGTGCGAACCCTCGCCCGGCGCCACGCGCCGCCCTCTCCTGGAGGGAGAGGAACGAAAGGTGCATGACCATCCCAAGCGGACACGCGGGGCGAGTTCTGCGATCATCGGGAACTGTTTTGCCCGGAAGGACCGTCGCGATGAGTCACGAAAACGCAATCCGCCGCAACGTCGGCGCGTGGGCACTGATGTTCACCGGCTTGGGCTCGATCATCGGATCGGGCTGGCTGTTCGGTGCGTGGCGCGCGGCGCAGCTTGCGGGCCCTGGCGCGATCTGGGCCTGGATCATCGGCGCGGTGGTGATCCTGTTCATCGCGGTGACCTACGCCGAGCTCGGCGCGATGTTTCCGGAATCGGGCGGCATGGTGCGCTACGGCCAGTATTCGCACGGCACACTGGTGGGTTTCATCGCGGCGTGGGCCAACTGGATCGCGATCGCCTCGGTGATTC
>DAIUEL010000282.1:0-2546 GCA_036845145.1 Rhodanobacteraceae bacterium
AACCGGAACGCCGCCGGCAGCACCAGGAAGTACGCGAACGCGCAGCCGCAGTAGAACAGGAATACCGACGCAACCAGCAGCGGGCGCGCCAGGCGCTTTTCGTGGCGATACAGACCGGGGCTGACGAACGCCCACAGCTGGTAGACGATCACCGGCATGCTGACGAACAGCGCGATGTAGAACACCAGCTTCAACGGCGTGATGAAAGGGCTGGCAACCTGCGTGGCGATAAGATGCGCGCCGTGCGGCAGGCGCTTCACCAGCGGCTCGGCCAGCCACGTATAAAGCCGGTTGGCGAACGGAATCAAACACACCAGCACGATCACCACGCAGGCGATCGCCTTGATCAGGCGCGAACGCAACTCGAGGAGATGCGAGAAGATGCCCTGCTCGAGGTCGAAACCGGAATCCTTGTCGGGATCGTGCTCAGGCGTCGCCATCGTGCGACTCCTTCGGGATGGCGGGCGTCCCGCCCGGCGGCGTGTCGGCCGTGTTCGCGACTTCCGCGATGGTTCGGTTCACGGACGCATGTGCCGCATGCATTTCGGTGTCGGCGGCCTTGCGCATCGCGTCGGCACGATCGGCGGCTTCCTTCGCGGCACGCCGGATCTCTTCGATCTCGAGCTCGCGTTCAACCTCGCTGCGCACGCTTTCCCAGCCGAGCCGCAACCGGCGCAGCATCGCGCCGGCCATGCGGGCGGCCTTGGGCAGCTTTTCCGGCCCCAACACCACCAGCGCAATCACGGCCAACAGCAGCAGCTTCGAAAAGCTGAGCTCGATCATCGCGGCGCACCGCCCCGGCTACTCAGCGTGCTTCGACCCGGTCGAGTCGCGCTGTTCCTGATTTGCGGTCCCGGCCGCAGGCGGCGGATCGGCCTGCAGCTTTTCACTGGACGCGGCGGCCTTCTTTTCATCCTCTTCGCCGCCCAGTGCCTTTTTGAATCCGCGCACCGCGTTGCCGAGGTCGGGACCGATCTTCGTCAACTTGCTGGTACCGAATAGCACCAGCACGATCACGAGCAGGATCAGCCAATGCCAGATGCTGTCAAAACCCATAAGAACCTCGTGCGAAATCATGCCCACCGCCGCAAGATGCGGCGCGGGCTTTCCGCTTCTGCCCAGTGTACCGCAGCCCGCTGCCGCATGGCCGCCGGCCGGCGCCGCCGCGCTATGGCAGACTGCGCAGATTCGCACCTTCGCCTCGGACGAACTGGAATTCGCCGCATGTCCCGTTATCTCGGTTTTCCGGATCAGCCCGACGCCCATGCGCGTACGGCGGTATTGCTGCTGAACCTGGGTACGCCCGCCGCGCCCACTGCCGACGCCGTCGGCGATTATCTTGCCGAATTCCTGTCCGATCCGCGCATCGTGGAGTCGCCGCGCTGGCTGTGGTGGCCTGTGCTGCACGGCTACATCCTGCGCACGCGACCCCGTCGGTCGGCCGAGGCGTACGCCAAGGTCTGGCGGAACGACGGTTCGCCACTGCTGGTATTCAGCGATCGGCTGGCGCAAGCCGTGGGAACGGAAATTTCGCGGCGTACGGGCGGCAAGGTACTCACCGCGCTGGCGATGACCTACGGGGAACCATCCATCCGCGGGACGGTGGTCGAGTTGACGCGTACGGGCGTACGCCGCGTACTGGTGTTGCCGCTGTTTCCGCAGTATTCGGCGACTTCCACGGGCGCCGCGCTGGATGCCGTGAACCGGGTAATGCAAACCTTGCGTTGGCCGCCCGAGCTGCGCACCATCAATGACTATCACGCGGATGCCGGATATCTCGCGGCGTTGGCCAGCAGCGTGCGCAGCCATTGGGTGGAACAAGGACGCGGCGACAAGTTGCTGCTGAGCTTCCATGGCATCCCGGAGAAATATGCCGCGGCCGGCGATCCCTATCCCGACCAGTGCCGCGAAACCGCGCGCCGGCTTGGCGACGTACTCGGGATCGAGGATGACGACCTGCTGGTGACGTTCCAGTCGCGCCTGGGCCGGCAGCCGTGGCTCCGTCCTTACACCGACGAAACGATCGAACAACTCGCTCGCCAAGACCTCGGCACCCTCGATGTGGCATGTCCGGGTTTCGCCGTGGATTGCCTCGAAACCCTCGAAGAAGTGGCGCTGCGCTACCGTGCGACTTTCCTTACCCATGGCGGTCGCCGCTTTCGGTACATCCCGGCGCTCAATGACGGCTCGGCGCATGCCGACGCGTTGGCATCGATCGCGCTCGGACAGTTGTCCGGCTGGATTTGAGAAGATCGTTTGCTGCACCTTGCGCCTGCGGCGGGTCGGAAATGCGACTGCCTTCACGCTTTCGCGATGATCGCGACAGCTTTCACACGGCCATGACCGGGCAACCGCAGGCCTATTGCTGGGCGCAATTGGAGCAATGCTGCGAGGCAATCGGCGGTTGCACGAATGGCGTCGCCGCCGGCAAGCCGCCCATCGTCGAATGAGGGTGCAACCCGCGGCTGTCCACGGACGTCCCATGCGACAAAAAAACCCCCGTCTTTCGACGGGGGTTTTCGTTTGAAGCCCCTGGCAGTGTCCTA
>DAIUEL010000283.1:0-2542 GCA_036845145.1 Rhodanobacteraceae bacterium
ATCACCGCGCAGTTGATCGATACGCGCACCGGCTATCACCTATGGAGCGAGAAGTACGACCGCAAGCTGACCAGCATCTTCGCCGTCGAGGATGAAATCTCCAAAGCCATCGCAGACAAGCTGAGGGTGCAACTGGTCGGTGGCGACAACCGGGCGCTTGTGGCGCAGACGCGAATCGATCCGCGTGCGCACGATCTTTATCTGCGCGCCATCGCCGCGATCGCCCGTCGCGGCCCGGCGCTCAAGGACGCCGTGCTGTTGCTGCAACAGGCAACCGCGCGCGATCCGGACTACGCCAGTGCCTGGGCGGCGCTGTCGCAGGCTTACGAACTGCTGCCCTGGTACGAACTGGCGGAGTGGCCCGGCTCGCTGGCCTCGGCGGAACAGTCGGCCCGGCGCGCGCTGGCGCTCGATCCGCAATCCGGCGAGGCGCACGCGGCACTCGCCAACGTGCTGCGGGACAAGCTGGACTATGCATCCGCCGACCGCGAATACCGCAGGGCGCTGGCGTTGAACCCCGGTTCGTCGGAAATCCGCAACCAGTACGCACAACTGCTGAACGCGGTCGGCGCCTCCGATGCGATGCTGCAACAGGAACGCAGCGCGATCTCGCTGGATCCCTTGGCGCCCAATCCGCGCTACATGCTGGGATTCGAACTGGTCATCCAACACCGCTATCCGGAAGCCGCGGCCGAATTCGAGAAGGTGCTGGAGCAGACGCCGGACTATGCCTCTGCGCGCTTCCATCTTGCCCTGACCAATTTGTATGAAGGCCACGATGACGAAGCCCTGAAAATCGGCCGCGCCGCCGCGTTGCAGGCAGGGCAAGACCCGGCAACGATCGAGGTATTGCTGCGCGCCTGCAAGAATCCGGCGTTGCGGCCCGAAGCGCTGAAGCGCGTTGTCGGCATCGACCGCGTGCAGATCGCCAAGCTGGACGATCTCTCCAGGGCTTTCTGGTACAGCCAGCTGGGCGCAGGCGACCAGGCGCTCGCCAGCCTGCAAACGTGGGTGCGGACCGCGCCGGTTGGCCAGCGCTTCAATGGCGTGCGCTGGTTGCGCCTGCCCACGTTCGATCCGATTCGCGACGATCCACGCTTCAAGGCGGCGCTGGCGAAGTTGGGCCTGCCGTATCGGCCGGACACGGCGGCAACGAGATGAGCGTCGAGCGGGAGTCGAAGCGGTACCCGCTGCAGCCGACCAGATTTTCCGACATGCATTGAAGGGGCGAAACGATGCACATGGGCAGATCGACGATGCCGGCAATGTTGCTCGGTGCGGCCATCCTGGTCTTCGCTTCTTGCGAATTCGCGTATGCGCAAACCGCTCCGCTGTCGCCGGATGCGGAAATCCGTGCAGCAATGGCATGGGTGTTCCCGAAAGCGCATTCGCCGGACCCTAGCGCGCCGCGGGCGGCGCGGAAGCCAAAGCCGCAACCGAACGAGGTCGTGCACGTGCCCGGCAGTACGCAAAGTTACACACGGGCCCAGCTTGACGCGGACGATTCCTTTCGGGACTGGTTTCCTGATGATCATCCACCTGCGCCGCGGATCGTGATGCACGGCCAATCGGGGTTCCCGTTGCCGTGCGCGGATTGCCATATGCCGGACGGTCAGGGCGACATCACTTCGCCAGCCATCGCGGGGTTGCCCAAGGCGTACATCATCGAACAGATCACGGCATTCCGGCAGGGTGCGCGCAGCACGCCATTGGTGATGATCCGGGAGGCGCGGGCAATCAATGACGCGGATATGGACCTTGCGTCGAGCTACTTCTCGAACCTGGCTTACAAGCCGCGTACGCGGGTGATCGAAGCCGCGACGGTGCCGAAAACGCATTGGGTCGACTTCGTCCTGGTTCCTAACCGGAACGGCGCGCGCGAACCCATCGGCGAGCGCATCGTCGAAACATCGACCGATATCGAGTCTCACATCGTCGGCGACTCTCGCGTCGAAAATATCGCCTGGGTGCCGCCGGGCAGCATCATGCATGGAGCCGTGGTTGCGTCAAAAGGCACCGGCAACGCATTACCGTGCGAGTCCTGCCACGGGCCGACATTGCGGGGCGTCGGAGGCATTCCACCGCTTGCAGGCCGTTCGCCGACCTACATCGTTCGCGAGCTGATCCGGTTTCGACTGGGCCAGCGCACCAACCCCGGCGCCGCCCCGATGCGGCTGGAGGCCTCGCGACTGACCCTGAAAGACATGATCGACGTTGCGGCCTATGCCGCCTCCCGTGAGCCCTGAACCTGAAACAGGACGCACCCATGCACAAACCTGCATTGTTTTTGGCGGGGATCTCGTTTGCCATCGTGTGCGCTTCGGCATTCGCGCAGGCTCTGCCGATCCATCCCGATACCGAAATCCGTGCCGCGATGGCCTGGGCCTTTCCTCTGAACCCGCCGCCCGATCCCGATGCACGCAAGCCGGACATGCACAAGTCGTTGCATGTGCCGGGCAGCGCACGCAGCTACACGCTCGCCGACTATGACGACATGTTCGGTGCGCCGGACTGGTTTCCGCAGGATCATCCGCCGATGCCG
>DAIUEL010000284.1:0-2533 GCA_036845145.1 Rhodanobacteraceae bacterium
CGGCAGGCTTGATGCCCACTCCACCAATTTGTGATCGAGTACCGGCACCCGCACTTCGAGGCTGTGCGCCATGCTGGCGCGATCCACCTTGGTCAGGATGTCGCCCGGCAACCATGTCTTGAAATCGAGGTATTGCGCCAACAGGAGGGGATGCTCCGTCGGCGCCGCGGCGGCGTGATCGCGGAAGACGGACAACGCGGAGTAACCCTGCAGTTCGCGTTTGAACGCCGGACTGTAGAGTTCCGCGCGCAGCGCCGCGGGTGTCGTGCTGACGCTGTGGTAATACGCCGCGACATCGTCACGGGCCAAGGCCTGGAACGTGGTTTTTGCGCGCAATGGTCGCGGCGCCCAGTCGGCCTTGGGATACAGGCTGCCCAGCAAGCCGAACACCGGCGCCCTGACGGCCATCGGAAGGCCGGCGCGCAAGCCGCTTTCCCACGTGTGCAAGCGGTAACGGCGATATCCGGCGAAATTCTCGTCGCCGCCATCGCCCGAAAGCGCCACCGTGACATGCCTGCGCGCCAATTCACACACCCGGTAGGTCGGCAAGGCGGAGCTGTCGGCAAACGGTTCGTCGTAGATGCCTGCCAGTGTATCGAGCAGGTCATGATCATCGGAGTCGACGCGTTCCTCGAAGTGGGTCGTGCCAAGATGCTGCGCGACCTGGCGCGCGTAAGCGGTTTCATCGAATCCCGCGTGATCGAAACCGATCGCGCAGGTATTGACCGCGCCGCGTCCCGCACGGCACATGCTGGCGACCACCGCGCTGGAATCGACGCCGCCGGACAGGAATGCGCCCAGCGGAACGTCCGCCACCATTTGGCTGGCGACCGATTCGTTCAGCAGCGTACGAAGCTGCAGCACCGCGGCGCTCTCATCGACCTTGGCAGTGGCGAACGGCACGTCCCAGTATCGGCGCGCCGTGGGGCGGGCTTCGCCCGCGCGCCAGCTCAGCCAATGGCCCGGCGGCAGCTTGTAGATGCCGCGATAGATGCACTTCGGATCGGGCACGTAGCCCAGTGCGAGATAATCCTCCAGCGCCTGCGGATCCAGCGTGCGTTCTACATCCGGGTGCGCCAGCAGACCCTTGAGTTCGGAAGCGAACACAAGGTCGCCGGTACGCGTGAAAGCGTAAAGCAGCGGCTTGATGCCGACGTGATCGCGAACAAGGAAGATGCGCGACGCACGCATGTCCCACATCGCGAACGCGAACATCCCGCGCAGCCGCCCGACGCAAGCCTCGCCCCACTGCTGCCAAGCCCTCAACAGCACTTCGGTATCGCTGTGGCTGGTGAACTCGACACCCGCGGTTTCGAGTTCGGCCCTGATCTGCTCGAAGTTGTACAACTCACCGTTGTAGACAAGCGCGAGCCCCACGGCCTCGTCCACCATGGGTTGTTGGCCATGGCTGAGGTCGATGATGGACAGACGGCGATGGCCGAGGCCGATGCCCTTCGCAAGGTACATCCCCGCCTCGTCCGGTCCGCGGTGATGCATGGCATCACGCATCGCCAGCAGCACCTTTTCGTTCGGCGTCTCGTCGAGGTGGGCTTTGACGATGCCCGTCACACCGCACATGTCAGCGTTCCCTTCTTTCGGCGAATCCGATGGACATTCTTGACGACGACGCGTGGTCGCGCTTCGCCAATATTTCGTCGTAAAGCGACGTGTAACCTGCCAGCATCGCGGGCAAGCTGAAGCGTTGCTCCACACGCTGGCGCCCTGCGTCACCACGCTTGCCGCGACGCGACTCGTCTTCTACATAGCCGCGCAATGCGTGTGCCAGTGCAACGGGGTTACTCGGCTCGACGAGCGTGCCGGTCACGCCATCGACGACCACTTCGCCCACGCCTCCAACGCGCGTGGCGACAATGGGCAACCCGGCCGCCATTGCTTCGAGCAGTGTAAGCGGAATGCCTTCCGCAACGGACGACAACGCGAACACGTCGCACTCGGCCAGTATTTCCGGCACGTCCTTGCGGTCGCCCAGCAGGCGTACCTGACCGTGCAGGCCGAGGCGCGCGATCTGCGTCTCAAGATCATTTCGACAAGCCCCTTCGCCAACGATGACAAGCCGCAACCGCGCGGCCGTGGCGGGCGACGAATCACACAACAATTTGAACGCGGCAATCAGTCCCGCTTGGTCTTTCACGGGATCCAGTCGGCCCACGTTGATCACCGCGAGCGTGCCGGGCGGAGCGAACGCGCCCAGCAACGGGCGAAGCTCGCGCGATCCGGCCGCCCCCGCGTAGCGCTCGATGTCGATGCCATTGGGAATGCAGACGACCTTCGCTGGCGCGATGCCGACACTTTCGCGCAACCATTTCCCCAGATCAGTCGAGACCGCAACGTATCGTGCAATGAAAGGCTCCAGCCAGCGCCGCATTGCCCGATACCTGCGGTTCGTCCCATCCGGGTCGGCCACGTCACGGCCGTGCTCGGCGTGCACGACCCGGGGCACGCCCGCAAGCCAGGCGACGGGCGCCACATCGAGCGTGCCGATGTTGTACGTCTGCACCAGGTCCGGCTTCAG
>DAIUEL010000285.1:0-2495 GCA_036845145.1 Rhodanobacteraceae bacterium
CCTTCTTCGCGTCCAGCAGCGCGATATCCTGCGGCGTGGTCACGATCACCGCACCCGCCACCGGCACCCGCTGCGTGAGCGTCAACTGGATGTCGCCGGTGCCGGGTGGCATGTCCACCACGAGATAATCCAGGTCGCGCCAGCGGGTGGATTGCAACAGTTGCGTCAGCGCCTGCGTCACCATCGGGCCGCGCCACACCATCGGGGTGTCCTCGCCGACCAGGAAGCCGATCGACATCACCTGCAAGCCATGATTGGTCATCGGGATGATGGTCTTGCCATCCGGCGATTCCGGCCGACCCGCAATGCCGAGCATCAGCGGCTGGCTCGGGCCATAGATGTCGGCATCCAGCACACCGGCGTTCGCGCCTTCCGCGGCCAGAGCGAGTGCGAGGTTCACCGCCACCGTGGATTTGCCGACCCCGCCCTTGCCCGATGCCACCGCGATGATGTTCTTGACCCCCGGCAGCGGCATCAGATTGCCCTGCACCTTGTGGGTGGCGATGCGCGGCGTCACGGAAACCGTCGCGCGTGCAATCGCGGGGTCCTTCTCCAAAGTAGACTCGATCTCCGCAGCAAACGTCCTGCGCCAGTCGCGCGCGGGATAGCCGAGCGCGATTTCGACCGCGACCTTGTCGCCATCGATGCCCACCCCGCGGATCGCGCGGCCTTCGGCCAGCGAAACGCCGTTGTGCGGATCGACGATGCCCGCAAGCAGTTCGCGGACGCGGGCTTCGCTGAGGTCGGTCATGGTTGCATCACGTTGCAAAAAGACGGTTTTTCATTATGCCAGAGGGTTCCGCACCGGCCCTGATCCGCGTCATCCTTGTCACGCGCGCGGCGCAGTTGACGTGCACCGCCGGCTCGCGCAGGCTAACCCCACCTGCCCATTCCGGAGTCGCTGCCATGCGCGCCACCCTTCGCTCCCTCCTGATCGCATTCGCGCTGGTGCTCGCCACCGCGGCATATGCCGCCAACGACACCCCCGTCGGTACCTGGACGCAAGTCGACGACGCCACCGGCAAGCCGAAATCCATCATCGAAATCACCGAACAACCCGACGGCTCGCTGCAAGGCGTGGTCAAGCAAGTGCTGTTCTCGGATCAGGGACCGCACCCTGTTTGCGACAAGTGCGAGGGCGAGCGCCACAACCAGCCGGTGGAAGGCATGGTCATCATGTGGGGCGTGAAAAAGGATGGCGACCAGTGGCAAGGCGGGCAGATCCTCGACCCAAACAACGGCAAGACTTACAAGGTCAAGCTGTCGTTGAAAGAGGACGGACAGAAGCTCGACGTACGCGGCTACATCGGCATGCCGATGCTGGGCCGCACGCAAACCTGGATCCGCAAGGACGTGACCCATTCGCAACCGGATTCAACCGGCTCGGACGACAACGGCTGATTCGGCGCGGCTCTCCCCCTCCATCGACGCTTCACGCCAGTAACTGGTGTAGGGCGGGAGTAGCGCAGCGCATCCCGCCGCGTGCGCAGGCATAAGGGCGGGTCGCCACCCGCCCTACATTGAAGCCACGCGCTCTCCACGCCTCCGAGTTGGCGAAGGGACTGGGGCGAGAGTGGCCGCGACACGGCCGGCTCCGTCATGTACCTGCAATACGGGAACGGCGCCGCCCGATCGTCCAACCTTCCTGATACATCGCGCTTCACCGCGCGACGCCCGCGTTTTCGCGCTAAGGTTGCGCGATTGCAGGATCACGGAGGGGTAGCCGATGTCGTTGCATCTCGACCAAGTTCAGCGCGGCTGCGCGGGCGTACTGCTCGCGGGGCTTATTGCAACGTCGTTCGGCGCGAGCGCAATCGGGCGTGCCGACGCGGCCACGCCACCGGCATGGCAAACGCCCGTCGCCAAAACCGGCGCCGAATACGCGCGGCTGCAAAAGGAAGCGCAAGCCGTCACGATCACCCGCGACGATTGGGGCATCGCGCACATCCACGGCAAGACCGATGCCGATGCGGTGTTCGGGATGATCTACGCGCAGTGCGAAGACGATTTCAATCGCGTCGAAATGAATTACCTCACCGCGCTCGGCTGGAGCGCGCAGGCCGAGGGAGAGTCCGCGATCTGGGACAACCTGCGCTACCAGCTTTTCATCGACCCGGTCGTGCTGAAGCAGGATTACGCGAAAAGTCCCGCGTGGTTGAAGAAACTGATGAATGCTTGGGCCGACGGGATGAACTGGTATTTGGCCTCGCATCCCGACGTGCACTCCAAGGTGATCAAGCATTACGAACCGTGGATGGCGCTTTCCTTCACCGAGGGCAGCATCGGCGGCGACATCGAGCGCGTGGACTTGGCGAAACTCGCGAAGTTCTATGGCGCAGACCATGCAACGACGGTCGCGCTGGCGCAAACCGTGCCCCCGACATGGATCGAGCCGACCGGCTCCAACGGCATCGCGATCGCGCCCAAGCTCACCGCGGATGGCCACGCGCTGTTGCTGATCAACCCGCACGTCACCTTCAATTTCCGCAGCGAAT
>DAIUEL010000286.1:0-2485 GCA_036845145.1 Rhodanobacteraceae bacterium
GCGAAGCGCTTGTTGGCCTCGCGCTCGCCGTACTTCGGATCGCCCGCCAGCGGATAGCCTGCGTGCACGGCGTGCACGCGGATCTGATGGGTGCGGCCGGTGGCGAGCGTCGCCTCGACGAGGCTGCAATCCGGGTAATGCTCGATCTCGCGGAAGAACGTGAGCGCCGGTTTGCCGTCCTCGTCCACCCGCACCATGCGCTCGCCGCCCGACAGCACCGATTTTCGCAACGGCGCATTGACGTCGAACTTCGCGCGCCGGAGCTTGCCGGTCATCAGGCACAGGTACTGCTTCTTCGTCTCGCCCGCCCGGATCAGGTCCTGCACGCCGATGAGCCCACGCCGCGAACGCGCGAACACCAGCACGCCCGAGGTATCCCGATCAAGCCGATGCGCCAGTTCCAGGTGATCCTTGGGCCGCGCCGCGCGCAGCAACTCGATCGCGCCGAACGTCACGCCGCTGCCGCCATGGCTGGCGATACCGGCCGGTTTGTCGATGGCCAGGAAATCCTTGTCCTCGAAAATCACGGCTTGGCGGATCTGGTCCAGCATCGCCGCGGGTGGTGCGCCAGGTTCGGCGCGTTCGGCCATCCGCACCGGCGGAATCCGCAACTGGTCACCTGCCACGAGCCGGGTGTCGGGCTTGGCGCGTTTGCCGTTCACGCGCACCTGGCCAGTCCTGAGCAACCTGTAGATATGCGTCTTCGGCACCCCCTTCAGAAGCGTTGCCAGACAGTTGTCCACACGCTGGCCATCACGCTCGGGACCGACCTCCACGGTTCGTACCGAACTGAAATCCTTGGCCGAAGTTGCCGTCCCCATTGAAAAAAATCCTTTTGTGATGATAGGATTGCCCGACGTCAAGCAGGCTCTGGTCCCACATGGGCGACCCTGCACCCGTTCGCCGCGCGGACAAGGCTTCCGCCTGCCATTCCTGACCGGGAGCAGCCGGTACCTCGCCATCGTAACGTTCGGGTCGATGTTTGCCCACCGTCGGCATGATGGTGCGGGGACATCGGGACGCGAGCCATTCCATTCATCACCAGCCGGGACCATTGATCGGTCCCGGCGACTGCCGCCAGGCGCGGCGCGTCATCCAGCCGGCCGCCCCCTGAAGGCGCCGCCGACGACGCGCGCGGCGACGGCAACCTCAAGGAATCCACAATGAAACGCATGTTGATCAACGCAACTCAGCGTGAGGAGTTGCGCGTGGCCATCGTCGATGGCCAAGCCCTGTACGACCTTGACCTCGAAATCCCCTCCCGCGAACAAAAGAAGTCGAACATCTACAAGGCCCGCATCACGCGGGTCGAACCCTCCCTCGAAGCCTGCTTCGTCGACTACGGCGCCGAACGCCACGGCTTCCTTCCGCTGAAGGAAATCTCCCGCGAATACTTCACGCCCGGCGCCGACCACAACAAGGCCGGCATCCGCGATCTGCTGAAGGAAGGCCAGCAACTGATCGTCCAGGTCGAGAAAGAGGAACGTGGCAACAAGGGTGCCGCGCTCACCACTTATATCTCGCTGGCCGGCCGCTACATGGTGCTGATGCCCAATAGCCCCAACGCGGGCGGGGTGTCCCGCCGGATCGAGGGCGAGGATCGCCAGGCGCTCAAGGAAGCGCTGGATCACGTCACCGTGCCGGACGGCATGGGCCTGATCGTGCGTACCGCCGGTGTCGGCCGCGACGCCGAGGAACTGCAGTGGGACCTGGATTACCTGCTGCAACTGTGGAAGGCGATTTCCGGAGCCGCCGCCGAGAAATCCGCACCGTTCCTGATCTACCAGGAATCGAAGCTGTTCATCCGCGCGCTGCGTGATTATCTCCGCGCCGACATCGGCGAAATCCTGATCGACGAACCGTCGCTGTACGAAGACGCCAAACAGTTCATGCAGCAGGTGATGCCGAACAGCCTGCGCAAACTGAAACTGTACGACGACACCACGCCACTGTTCACCCGCTTCCAGATCGAAACCCAGATCGAAAGCGCGTACGACCGCAATGTGCGGCTGCCGTCGGGCGGTTCGATCGTGATCGATCCCACCGAGGCGCTCACTTCCATCGACATCAACTCGGCGCGCGCCACCAAGGGCAGCGACATCGAGGACACCGCGTTCCACACCAACTGCGAGGCCGCGGTCGAAATCGCGCGCCAGTTGCGGATCCGCGACTTGGGCGGCCTGGTGGTCATCGACTTCATCGACATGGAAAGTTCGCGCCACCAGCGCGAAGTCGAGGAAAAACTGCGCAATGCGCTGAAGCTGGACCGCGCGCGCGTGCAACTCGGCCGCATCTCGCGCTTCGGCCTGATGGAATTGTCGCGCCAGCGCCTGCGGCCGAGCCTCGAGGAATCGACGCAGATCGTGTGCCCGCGCTGCGACGGCCACGGCCGCATCCGCGGCATCGAATCGCTGTCGCTGTCGGCGCTGCGCCTGATCGAAGAACACGCGATGAAGGAAAACACCGGGCAGGTGCTGGTGCAGGC
>DAIUEL010000287.1:0-2481 GCA_036845145.1 Rhodanobacteraceae bacterium
CCGGTTTCCAGCATCACGTAATTGGTGATGTCGACGATCGCATTGATCGGCTTCACGCCGGCCGCGCGCAGACGCTGCGCCATCCAGATCGGCGTGCGCGCGGTCATGTCGATACCGCGCACCGCGCGCCCGAGATAGCGCGGGCAATCGGCGCCGGCTTCGAGGCAGATTTCGCGCGGGGCCAGGACGACCGATTGCACGGACGGTGCCAAGAACGCCTTGGCGCGGGCGCCCAACTCCGCGGCGACTTCATCGGCCAGCCCCAGCATGCCAAGGCAGTCGCCGCGGTTGGGCGTCAACTCGACTTCGATGGCCATGTCCGGCAGGCGGAGGTACTCGGCCAGCGGCTTGCCGACTGGCGCATCGCCGGGCAGTTCCATCAAGCCCGACGCATCGGCGTCGATGCCGAGTTCCTTCGCCGAACACAGCATGCCCTGCGATTCGACGCCGCGAAGTTTTGCGGTCTTGATCGTGATGCCGTTCGGCAACTTGGCACCGACCGTCGCCAGCGGCGCGACCAGACCCGCACGCGCATTGGGTGCGCCACACACGATCTGTACTTCGCCCGTACCCATGTCGACGCGGCACACGCGCAACTTGTCGGCGTCCGGATGGGGCGTGCACGCGACGATGCGGGCCACCACCACGTCATCCAGCGAATCGCCGATCGGCGCGACCTCGGCCACTTCCAGTCCGCTCATGGTCAGCCGCCGCGCCAGCGCGGCGCTGTCGGCGCGGATGTCCACCAATGAACGCAACCAGTTTTCGGAAAATTTCATGGACTTTGTTTTTGTAGGGCGGGTGACAACCCGCCGGTCGATCAAACGGGGCTAGTAATGGGCGGGGTTGTTCACATCGTCCCTGGTGCTCACCCCCTCGCTTACGCTCGGGGCCGGCCTTCGGTCGTCCAAATTCGTTCCAGACGAATTTGTCGCTGCGCTTCTCCCGCCCTACATAAACTGCTTCAGAAACCGCACGTCGTTCTCGAAGAACGCGCGCAGGTCGGTGACGCCGTAACGCAGCATTGCAAGGCGTTCCACGCCCATGCCGAATGCGAAGCCGGTGTAACGCTCGGGATCGATGCCGCAATTTTTCAATACATTCGGATGCACCATGCCGCAGCCCAGCACCTCCAGCCAACGCGTGCCGCCGTCGTCGCGTTGCCAGCGGATGTCTACCTCCGCCGACGGTTCGGTGAACGGGAAATAGCTTGGCCGGAAGCGCATCCCGAGCGCCTGCCCGAAAAACGCCGCCACGAATGTTTCGAGCGTTCCCTTCAAATCCGCAAAGGTGGCCGAATCATCCACCAGCAGGCCTTCTACCTGATGGAACATCGGTGAATGGGTCTGGTCGGAATCGCTGCGATAGACCTTGCCCGGCGCGATGATGCGGATGGGAGGCTGTTTGCCGCGCATCGCGCGGATCTGCACCGGCGAGGTGTGGGTGCGCAGCAGACGCCCGTCGCCGAAGTAGAAGGTGTCGTGCATCGCCCGCGCGGGATGATGCGCGGGAAAGTTGAGCGCCTCGAAATTGTGCCAGTCGTCCTCGATCTCCGGACCTTCGGCCACCGAATAGCCGAGTTGCGCGAAGATCGCCTCGATGCGTTCGCGGGTGCGGGTGAGCGGATGGATCGTGCCGCGCATGCCGTCGCGACCCGGCTGGGTGACATCGATGCTTTCCGATGCCAGTCGTTGCTCCAGCGCCGCGCGTTCCAGCGTCTCTTTGCGCGCAGCGATCGCGGCGGAGATCTTCTCCTTGGCCGCGTTGACTTCCGCACCGCGCGCCTTGCGCTCGTCCGGCGACAGCTTGCCCAGCGCCTTCAGTTCCGCGGTGATCGCGCCATTCTTGCCCAGCAATGCGACGCGCTGCGATTCAAGCGCATCCAGCGTTTCGGCCGCGGCGATCGCGCCCAGCGCTTCATCGGTGCGTTGCCCCAACGTGTCCATCGCAACCCCATGCACAAAAGAAAAGCGGAGAGAAGGCTTGGGCCTTCTCCCCGCTCGCTTGCATCATAACGTCCGGCGCGAACGCCGGAATGCTTCAAGCAGCCAGGCTGGCCTTGGCCTTCTCGGCGATCGCGCCAAACGCCGCGATGTCGTGCACGGCGAGATCCGCCAGCACCTTGCGGTCGATGGTGATGCCGGCCTTGTCGAGGCCCGCGATCAGGCGGCTGTAGGACAGGCCGAACTGGCGCGCGGCCGCGTTGATGCGCACGATCCACAACGCGCGGAACTGGCGCTTCTTCTGCTTGCGGCCGATGTAGGCGTACTGCTGGGCCTTGGTGACGGCCTGCTTGGCGACGCGATAGACCTTGCGGCGGGCGTTGTAGTAGCCCTTGGCGGCCTTCAGGGTTTTCTTGTGACGCGCACGCGCGGTGACGCCACGCTTGACTCGTGCCATGGTCGTCTCTCCTTACGCGTAGGGCAGCATGCGCGCGACACGCTTGGTGTCGCAATCGCGTATCTGGTTGGGGGCGCGCAA
>DAIUEL010000288.1:0-2474 GCA_036845145.1 Rhodanobacteraceae bacterium
CGAAGTTCAACCAGGGCTTCGCCACCACCGAATACCTCGGCGCCGCGATGCTCGATCAGAGCTGGCACCAGATCGGGGTCGACAAGGTGCCCGCGGCCGATGGCGTGATGGCGTTCGAGAGAGCGGCATTGAAGGCCAACGGCACCGATTTCGCGCCGGTTCCGCCACGCTATCGCACGCCCTACTTCAGCCACATCATGGGCGGCTATTCCGCCGGCTACTACGCCTACATTTGGTCGGAAGTGCTGGACGCCAACACGGTCGAATGGTTCAAGCAGCACGGCGGCCTGACCCGCGAGAACGGCGATCGCTTCCGCGCGAAGCTGCTGTCACAGGGCGGCAGCAAAGATGCGATGGAACTCTTCAGCGACTTCGCGGGGCACGCGCCGCGCATCGAGCCGCTGCTGGAACGCCGGGGCCTCGATTCGAAAGACGGTTGATTCGGAAAGTCCATAAGTACAAAGCCAGGCCCGCGAAAGCGGGCCTGATTTTGGTAGCGATCCGTTCCCCGGTCGCATTGAGCGTAGCTCGCACAGCGAGTGGGGTCGAAACCCGACACCACGCTACGAAAGAACACCACCGCATTCGTACCCGCATTGCGGGAGGAGCGAACGACACCGGTCGTTGCGCTTAGGCAGCCTCGGACGCCGGCTGCAAGCGTTCCAACGTTGCCAGCGAATGGCCCTGCTCGGCCAGGTATTCGAGCCAGCGGTTGAGGAAGCCGTTCATGCGCAGGCGGTGCTGCACGATATTGCGCGCGGGCGTCAGCGGGCCCAGCACTTGCCACAATTCGCGGCCGGGCTCGCAATGCAGCGCCTCGGTCATGTGCGCGTCGAGGTAGGTGCGCAACTGTGCCGACGGTGCGGGATGGCCGGTGCGCTCGTCCACCAGCGCGTAGCTCAGGCCGAGTTCCAGCGTGTACGGGTGACGCTCCTGCACCGACAGGTGCACGTCGAGTCCGTCGCCCACGGAAGAAACGTATTCGCCCACACTCAATCGTTCCGGCGCGAACAAGCGCGCCAGCCGCTTGTGGTTTTCGGCGTACAAACCCATCAGCCAATCGAAACGGCCGGGCAGGAATGAGGCGGCGAACGAGCGCCTGCGCAGGATGGATTGACGAGGAGCGACGACGGATTGCATGGGTCGATCTTAGCGCATGAATTTCGTTTGACACGTCTTGCATTTCTCGTGCGAAACGCGCAACGTAACGGTCTCGGCGTCCAACGGCGCCGATCGCATTTTGGGGTTCAGCAAACGGGTGTCGCGGGAACGCGGCGGACGTTGTTTTCAGGTGCGGTCGCGGGCGCGATCATTCAAGGTCGCATTGCGCAGCGACCTCCACCCGCCCCTTCGGCGGACGTCAAAAACCGAAGGCGCCCTGCAGCATCACGCTGTTCGCCCTCTGGCGCTCGCCCTGCTCGCGCGCATAACCGAGCCGCAAGCCGAACGTGCGCGCGGGCCACAACGAAAGTCCGGCGCGCAGCACCGATTCGTCACGCGAAAGGCCGATCCCCTGCACCGGCATCCAGTCATCGAACCCGGTGAAGCTGGCCTCGAACGCACCACCGTATTGGTGCATCGCGCGGCGCCACGACGCGCTGCCGTCGAACTCCATCAGCATGCCATTGGCGAGTTGCCATGCGCGCTGCGCGCGCACGCCGGCGCCCGCCTGCAACCTTCCCACCGTGCGGGTATTCGCGGCCAACCCGAAACCGTACCCACCCTGTTCCGCGAATGCACCTTGCTCGAGCCGCTGGTAGCGGACGTCCAGGAATGGCGTGAGGCGCGTGCTGCCGATGCGGAACTGGTGACCGCCTTCCAGTGATCCCGCAAAGTAACGGCCGGATAGGTCACTGCCGACCGGTGCCACGAGCCCACCCAGCAGCAACAGGCGCTGCATGTCTTCGTGGAACCAGCCGCCACCGATCTGCGCTTTTGCGTACCACGCACCGTTCGCCACGCCGCCATAAAGTGTTGCATGCTCGGTCCACGTCCGGTTGTGGTCCCACGACGCATCGAGTTGTCCGTAACCCCGGCTGGCACCGACGGCGTAGCCCAACACGCCGTGTGTGCCCACGCGGAAATCCGTGCCGACAAGATTGCCGCTGCTGCGGAAACTCGCCCCGGCATACCCGCCACGCTGCAGGTCACCCTGCCAACCGGGATCGCCGTACCACATGCCGGCCTTGGCGCGCCCGTCGAGCAGATCATCGAAGTGTCCGGAAAGTGCGTCGCTGGTCGCGGCGATCCCGTCGAGCAGCATCGCGGCGCTCGCGGCGTGCAGTTGTCCCGAAAGGCTTTGCAACGTCGCACGAGCCGATGCAGGCGTTGCCGCGCGCTGGATTGCGGCGGCCCCTCGCAGCACGCCCGGTGCGACGCTTTCGCTTGCCGCAATTCTCGAGTTCAGTATGCCGAATCCGCGCTGCACGCGCGCGGCCGCTGCCGAGGATGCCGCATCGACGATCGACATCGCC
>DAIUEL010000289.1:0-2462 GCA_036845145.1 Rhodanobacteraceae bacterium
TGGTGCCGCAATGGGATTTCCTGGACATGCTGGCCGACGCCGGGCGCAAGCTGCCGGGCTTCGACCTGCGCATGCGGCATCAGGCAACCGGGCTGATCGAGGAAAACGGCCGCACCGTCGGCGTGCGCGTGGAATCGCCGGAAGGCGATTACGCGTTGCGCGCGGATCTCGTGATCGCCTGCGACGGCCGCCATTCGACCCTGCGCGGATCAGCCGGTTTGAAGGCGCGCGAGTACGGCGCGCCCATGGATGTGTTGTGGTTCCGGATGCCGCGCAGCGAATCCGATCCGCAGGACACCTTTGGGATCGTCGATCGCGGTCACGTGATGGTGCTGCTCAACCGCACCGACTATTGGCAGGTCGCTTTTGTCGTCCCGAAAGGCAGCGACGCCGCGCTGCGCGCGCGTTCGATCGACGCATTGCGGGAAACCGTGTCGCAGCTCGCGCCATTCCTCGCCGATCGTCGCGACGCGATCGAATCCTGGGACACGGTGAAAACGCTGGAAGTGCAGGTGGATCGGCTGCAGCGGTGGCACGCGCCGGGCTTGCTCCTGATCGGCGATGCCGCGCACGCGATGTCGCCGATCGGCGGCGTCGGCATCAACATGGCGATCCAGGATGCCGTGGCTGCGGCGAACGCGCTGGCCAAGCCGTTGCGCGAGGGCGGTGCGATCGACGAGTCGCTGCTTGCACGCATCCAGCAACGCCGCGAATGGCCGGTGAAAGTCGTCCAGCGCGTGCAGATCGCGATGCAGAAGCGGCTGATCTCGCGCGTGCTGGAACAGTCCGGCGAACCGCCGCGTGTGCCGGCGCCGCTGCGCTTCCTGCTGGGTTTTCGCAGTGTCCGGCATCTTCCGGCGCGGCTGTTCGGTTACGGATTGCGGCAGGAACACGTCCACACCGACGGTTGAACGAATAGAACGGTCATGCTATTTTGTGGCGCATGATTTTGTCAGCCGCCACCGCCAAGGGCGTCGCCACCCACAGTGCCATCGTCGAGCGCGCCATCGAACTGGTGCGCAAGCAAGGCCTGGAAAGTCTTTCGATCGGTGGACTCGCGCAGGCCACGGCGATGTCCAAGAGTGGCGTGTTCGCGCATTTCGGTTCGCGCGAAGATCTGCAATTGGCGGTGCTGGACGCCGTCGCCGAGGATTTCTCGCAGCGGGTGCTGGCGCAGGCGTTCCACCAGCCACGCGGCGTGAAGCGGCTGCGCGCGATCCTGGCCGGCTGGATGGATTGGACGCATGGCGCAGGATGTCCCATGATCGCGGCCGTCATCGAATACGACGACCGGCCGGGCGCGATCCGCGATCGTGTGGTGCACTGGCAGCGGCGTTTGCGCGACGCGCTGACCCGTGCCGTGGAACTGGCGATCGAGACCGGCGAGTTGCGCGCCGATATCGACCCGGCGCAATTCGCCTTCGAAATGTTCGGCATCGTGCTGGTGCTGCATCACGATACCCGCCTGTTCGGGGGCACCGACGCCATCGTGCGCGCCACCCGCGCGTTCGATCGACTGATCGCCGATCACGCGGCCTGACCTCCCATAGCCCGAGTCACGACATGTCCACCGCCATTCGCAGAAATAGCACGAACGTTCTAAATATGTTTTCGCTTGCGATGCTGCGCACCGTCAACCGGTTCGGCGGCCAGTTCGCGCCCGACGCCACCGCCCGGCGCGCCGCACGACTGCTGTGCACGCCGTTCGCTTCGGGGCGGCTGCGTGCGCGGGATGCCGATGACGGCGGCGCGTTGCGGAGCGACATCGAAATCGGGGCACGCCGCGTGGCTGTCTACCGATGGGGCGATGCGCAAGCGCAGCCGCGGGTGCTGCTCGCGCATGGCTGGTCGAGCTACGCGCTGCGTTTCCTGCCGTGGGTGCGCGCGTTGCGCGCGGCCGGTTACGCCGTGGTTGCGTTCGACCAGCCGGGACACGGCCGCAGCGATGCGGGCCGCTGCACGATGGCGTGCTTTGCGCGGACGCTGCGCGGCGTCGCGAATCGCCTCGGTCCCTTCGAAGCCATCGTCGGCCATTCGATGGGTGGCGCGGCCGTCATGCTGGCGCTGGCCGACGGGGCGCAGGCCAAGCGTGCGGTGCTGATTGCGCCGGCCGCCGATCCCGATGCCGCGACCAGCCGCTTCGCGCGCAAGGTGGGCCTGGTCGGCGGCATCGTGCCGCGCATCCAGCGGCATCTCGAAGTGCAGACCGGCGTCACGGTGCACGACCTGACGGCGCACGTGCGCGCGCCGTCATTGGCGGTGCCGGCATTGATCATCCACGACCTCGCCGATGCCGAAGTGCCGTGGGAAGAAGGCGAAAGCTACGCGCGCCACTGGCCGGGCGCGCGGCTGCTCAGCACGTCCGGGCTCGGCCACAGCCGCATCGTCAACGATGCCGCCACCATCGATGCGGGCTTGCGTTTCCTGCGCGGCGAAGTGGTCGGCGAACGCGTGACGTCATC
>DAIUEL010000290.1:0-2458 GCA_036845145.1 Rhodanobacteraceae bacterium
GGATCGAAGCCACGCCGCACGACGATGACGTTCGCGGAAGGCACGATGACCGCGTATTGGCCGCGGCTGCCCTCCATGGCGAACGTCCCTGAAGGCAGCCCCTGGCGCGAATCCAGCACCCAGAAGCCCGCGCCGTACCGCGGCCTGCGCGCATCGTCCGGCTGGGCGCCTCTTGTGCTCGAAACATAGCGTGCCCAATCTTTCGGCAGCAGTCGCTTGCCGTTGAACATCCCATCGTTGGCATACAGCAACGCGAGCCGCGCCGAATCGCGCGCCGTCATCCAGACCTGGCTCGACATCACGTAATTGCCCTGCCAGTCGGTTTCCGGCGTGGTGCGGGTCATGCCGAGCGGCCACAGCACTTGCTTGAACGGGAAAGCCAGCGCATCGGGTCCGAGCGTCGTCATCAGGCTGTAGGTGGCGAGCAGGAAATCGTTGTTGGCGTAGTTGAACCGGCTGCCGGGTGCTGCCTCAAGCGGCGCCGCGGCCGCGGTTTCCGGCACCGTCGAGCCGCCCCAGTAGAGCGAGTCGGTGCGGTTTCCGGGGCCGTCGGTCCAGAGTCCGGAGTTCATCCGCAGCAGTTGATCCAGGGTGATGGCGGCGCGCGGATCGCCGGGATGTTGCCATTGCGGAATGTTGGCGGGCATCGAGACGTTGATGCGTCCCAACTCGACCGCGCGTCCGATCAGGGTCGCCACCAGACTTTTTGCCATGGACCAGGTGCGCTGGGGCGTGTGCATGGTCACGCCGAGCGCGTAGTGTTCGGCGACGATGCGGCCGTCGAGCAGCACGAGAACCGACGAGGTCTTGCTGCCCTTGCCGTAGGTCGAGCCATCGAACGCCTTGGCGACCAGCGTGTCGAGGGCTGCCTTCCGTGCTGCCGGCAATGGCGCGATGGCGTTCGCGTCGCCGCGCGGCCAATCGGCGTGATCGAGGGAAGGCGGCGCCAGGTCTTTCGGCAGGCTCGGCACCGCGTTCGCCATGTCGGGGCTCGCCCCGATCGGCAGGTGCGCGCAGCCAAGCAGCGGGCGCCAGGCCGCGATGCGCGGCGGCATCCCTGGATCGAATTGGACGCTCACGCTCTTCGTCTTTCGATCGATGGTGGCATGCAGGGAATCCAGCGGGAACCGCCATCCCGCCAGGTCGGTGTCACCGATCGCGGCCTCGGACATGTGCCCGATAAAGGTGTCGCTGCAGAGGAAGATGGCCTCGTAACCCGCCGCGATCTCCCTGGCACGCAGCGTTTCCCCGGCTGCACGCGCCGGCGCGACAGGCGGGATCGCAAGCAGCAGGGCGGCCGTGATTCCCAAGATGGTACGGGTTGTTTGCATGTGCCGAGTCCCCAGGTGAGTAATCGCGGTGTCTTGTGCCAAGTTTCCAGCGAACGGTGTCCGCAACGAACCGACAGCGGCCTTCATGGTACGCGGGCGTCCTTCGGCCGTGGCTCCAGGATTGCGAATCGGACAGCCAAGATGGGGGCATGCCGAACTCATGCACCGCACGTTGCGGTCAGCCGCCCGGATGCATACAGTTCCGCCGGTGATCGCCACCTCCGCCGCCGCATTCCGCTCCGCCCTTGCCGAGCTTCCGCTTTCGCCGGATGCGCGCGCGACGGCGCGGGCGGCATTCCTGATTGCGCCGGCGGCGAAGGAGCTGGCGTCCGAATCGGCGCGCGACAATCGCTACATGCAGATGGATGCGCCGTTCGACGCGCAGCGCGCGTTGGTGCAGCACGCAGAGTTGGCGCAGGTGCTGCGGGGCGACGTGCCGACGGTCGTGTTTCCGGGCGATGCGGCCACGCCGGATGCGATGTTTCCCAACAACGTGTTCGCGACCGTGTCCGGCAAGTTGATCGTCGGCCGGATGCGGCATGCGGTGCGCCAGCGCGAGGCGGCGCGCGCGGACATCCGCGGTTTTTTCCGCGACGTGATGGGCTGCGAGGAAATCGATTTGTCGCGCGGCGACCATGGCGTCGCGGAGTTGACCGGTTCGCTGGTGATCGATCATGCGCGCGGCATCGGCTATTGCGGATTGAGCGAGCGCTGCGACATGGCCGGTGCGCGCGCGCTACACGAAGTGTTCGGCCTGCGGCTGACATTCTGCTTCGAACTGGCACAAGGCGAATACCACACCAACGTGGTGATGACGTCGCTGGCGGGGCGCGCGGCGATCCTCGCGCCCGATGGTTTCGCCGACCCGGAGGTGCCGCGCGCAATCGCGCGTGCATTCGAAGATCGCGTGATCTGGCTGACGCCGGCACAGAAGCGCGCCTACGCCGGCAACGCGATCACGTTGTCAGCGAACCGGGCGTGGATGAGCGAGCGCGCCGCATCGTCGCTGACCGACGCGCAACGCGCTTCGCTCGCGGAATGGGGTTTCGCAATCGGCAGCGTGCCGCTGGACGAAATCGAGAAGGCCGGCGGCAGCCTGCGCTGCTGTGTCGCCGAAATCTTCTGAA
>DAIUEL010000291.1:0-2438 GCA_036845145.1 Rhodanobacteraceae bacterium
GCACCAGCACGCAGGCGAGGGCGGCCACCACCATGATGGCGGCGATGACGAGAAATCGTGTTGTCATCAATCGTCTCCGGACTGCCCAATAACAGCAGCGGCGCGACCAGCGTACGCACTGGCCAGCGCGGTGGCTGCTGTTGCAGCGACGACAAGAAAACGGGTGGTCACCAATCGTCTCCGGTATCTTCGGCGATGGCGCTCGCAGGACGCGTGCGCCGGCGCAGCAGCACGGCCACCACGACGCCGCCCGCGAGCAGGATCACGGGCGTGCCGAACCAAAGCGCGATCGTCGACGGCGCGAGCGGCGGGTCGTAGAGGATGAACGTGGAATATCGCTCGACCAGCCAGTCCTTGATTTCCTTGTCGCTCTTGCCCCGCTGCATCATGTCGAAGATTTGCCGGCGCAACTGCTTGGCAAAATCCGCGTTCGACGCCAACAGGCTTTCGTCCTGGCAGACCATGCAGCGCAGTTCGCTCGTCAGGTGCTGGAAACGATCGCGCTGGGCATTGTCCTTGAATGGCAACGGATCGATCGCGAACGCGGCGGCGCTGAGCGCCAGCGCGAAGGCAAACAGCAGGATGGCGAGCAGGCGCTTCACGTATTGCCCTCCTGATCGAGCGCGCGGATCTTCGGTTCCAGCTCCTTCGCGATCACGTCGGGCGTCAACGGCCCGATGTGCTTGTAGCGGATGATGCCCTTGGCATCGATCAGATAGGTTTCGGGCGCGCCGTACACCCCGAAATTGATCGCGGTTTCGCCCGATTGGTCGGTGATCACTTCGTGATACGGGTTGCCATGGCGATCCAGCCAGGCGCGCGCATCCTGCGGCGCGTCCTTGTAGTCGTAGCCGACCAGCGGGATGCCGAATTTGTCGCGGTATGCCATCAGCACCGGATGTTCGTCGCCGCAGGCGAAGCACCAGCTCGCGAACACGTTGAGCAGGTACGGCTTGCCCAGCATGTCCGTCTTGGTGACGAATTGCGTTGGCTGTTCCAGCCGCGGCAGCCGGTATTCCGGCGCCGGCTTGTCGATCAGCGGGCTGGGCACGAACCGCGCGTCGTGGGTCTGGTTCCACACCAGCCCGATCACGAAAAACGCCACCAGCGCCGCGAAAACGATTACCGGCACGAACCGCCCGACGGGCTTGCGCGCAACCTCGTTCATGCTTCGCCTTCCGCGAGTTTGCGCGGCGCCGCGGGTTCGGGGCCAGCGTGTGCGGTTTCAGGTTCCACCGCGCGGCGCAGCCGGAAGCGCCTGTCCAGCACCACCGCGAATCCGCCGAGCATCATCAGCACGCCGCCGCCCCAGATCCAGCGCACGAACGGTTTGTCGTACACGCGCAGCGACCACGCGCCATCGCCGATCGAATCCCCGAGTGAAACATACAGATCGCGGAATACGCCCGCCTCGATCGCGGCTTCGGTTTGCACTTGCCCGCCGGAGTACGTGCGCTTCTGCGGATGCAGGGTCACGACGGGCTTGCCATTGCGCGTGATCGCCACGGTGCCCTGTTGCGCGCGATAGTTCGGCCCTTCGGTTTCGGTGACGCCGCTGAAGTGGAAATCGTAGGCGCCGACGTCGACGCTCGCACCCGGCTTCATGCTGACGTCCTGCTCCACACTCATCGAGGTAGTCAGGATCGCGCCCGCGATGAACACGCCGATCCCGAAGTGCGCCAGCATCATGCCCAGCATCTCGAACGGATAGCGATGGCCGCGCGGCGCTTCGCGCCAGCGCTTGATCGCGAACAGCACCACGCCAGCCATCACCCAGAGCGACGCCGTGATCCCGAGCAACTGATACGCGCCGCGTGCACCGACGATGAAACCGATGATGCCGGCCGCGACGGCCAGCGCGACGATGCGGATGAACGCGTTGCGCCACACCTTCAAATCGGCCTTGCCCCAGCGCGACAGCGGCCCGAACGGCAGCACCAGCACCAGCGGCGCCATGAGGATCAGGAACAACGGTCCGAAGTAGGGCGGCCCGACCGAAATGCGCCCGATGTTCAGCGCTTCGCCGACCAGCGGATAGAGTGTGCCCAGCAACACCATCGCGCAGGCGACCGTGAGCATCAGGTTCCCGATCACCATCAGGGTTTCGCGGGAGGCCAGCGCGAATGACTTGCCGCCGGTGACCTTTGGCGCGCGCAACGCGTACAGCAACAGCGAGCCGCCGACCACCACCGCGAGATAGGCGAGGATGAACACGCCGCGCGCGGGCGCGAAGGCGAACGCGTGCACGCTGGTGAGCAGGCCCGAGCGCACCAGGAACGTGCCAAGCAGCGAGAACGCGAATCCGAAGATCGACAGCAGCAGCGTCCACGCACGCAGGCCGTCGCGCTTGTCGGTGATTGCTTGCGCGTGGATCAGCGCGGCACCGATCAGCCACGGCATGAACGAGGCGTTCTCGACCGGATCCCAGAACCACCAGC
>DAIUEL010000292.1:0-2415 GCA_036845145.1 Rhodanobacteraceae bacterium
CGCAGGGCGACCGGCGCGGTGAGGTGGTTGAGCCCGAGTGCGATCAGCGGCATGGGAACGAATGCTGTGACAGGCTAAGCTGTCGCATGGCAACAAGACAAAAAGAGGACCGGAATCCCGGTGCGGAGTGTGCGGACCCAACCCGACAAGTTCAAGACACGGCGCAGGACGCGCGCACATTTTAGCGCGTTTGCGGCCGCGCTCGCCGTGGCGGCGCTGCTCGGCGGGTGCGCGCAGGCACCGGTCCACGGCCGTTCCGGCACGGCGCCGGAGCAGCCGCTGGCGCGACTCGACCTCCCGGTGGGCAGCACCAATGGCAGGGCCACGGCGCTGGTGATCGCGGCCGAATTCGCGCTGCAGAACAATCATGTGGACAAGGCCGCGGCCGATTATGGCGAAGCCGCGCAGATTTCGAACGATCCGGCCGTGGCCAAGCGTGCGCTGCAGCTTGCGCTGGCCACGCGCGACGCCGCCGGCGCCCAGAAGCTGCTGGATCGCTGGCAAGCATTGGGCGCCGACGCCCACGATCTCGCGGCGGTCCGTGCGCAACTCGCGATGTTGCGCGGGGATCGTGCCGACGCGGAGCACCAGTACCGGTTGCTGCTCGCGTCCGGCAAGACCGACGACTGGAAAACCTTCGCCGCCACGCTCCTGACCGCGCGCGACACTGCGCTGGCCGGGCACGTGCTGGAAGACCTCGCGACGCCTGAGCGCTTGCCCGCCAACGAAAGCACCTGGGTGGCTTTGAGCCAGTTGGGCGAGCATTTGGGTCGCCACGCCTTCGCGCGCAAGCTGGCGGACGCGGCCGTGCAGCGGTTCGGTGCGCCAGACGCCATCCGCTGGGCTGCCAGCCTGCGGGTGACCACCGGCGATCGCGCGGGCGCGATCGCGCTCTACGCCAAGGGCGTCGCGGCACACCCGCGCAACGTCGAACTGCGGCTGGGTTACGCCGCGTTGCTGGCCGAGGGCGATAAATACGGCGAAGCGTTGAAGATCCTGCAGCGCGGCCCGCAAACCGACGCGACGTGGACGGCGCGGGTCGCGTACGCCGCACGCGCCAAGGATGACGCCACCTTGCGCGCCCTGTACGCCGATCTGCAACGCGCACCCGAAGCGCAGCGCACGGGCAATGCCTTCCTGCTGGGCCAACTCGCCGAATTGCTGAAGCACGATCCCCAAGCGCTCACGTGGTACGGCGAAGTCGATTCGGACGGTCCCCATGCGTTCGATGCCCAGGTGCGCAGCGCGGTACTGCTGGACAAGTCCGGACGCTCGGAGCAGGCGCACGCGCTGGCCGCGCAGCTTCAACAGGATTATGCGGACGACCCCGACAGCCTGCGCACCGCGTACGAACTGGATGCGCAGATGTATTCGCAGCATGGCAAGCACGCCGAGGCCGTTGCCACCTACGACCGCGCGCTGGACGCGATGCCGGGCGATCCCGCGCTCACCTACGACCGCGGCATCGAATATGCGAATGCCGGCAACACCGACGCGGCGCTCAATGATTTCCGCAAGGTGCTGGCGCAGAATCCCGACAACGTCGAGGCGATGAACGCGCTGGGCTTCACGCTCGCCGACGCCGATCGCGATTTGCCGGAAGCGACCCGGCTGCTGCGCAAGGCGCTGACCGCCAAACCCGATGCGGCGGCGATCATGGATTCCTGGGGCTGGCTGCAATACCGGCTGGGCCACCTCGATCAGGCCGAAACCTATCTGCAGCGCGCCTGGGGCCAGCAACAGGATCCCGACATCGGCGTG
Organism: Rhodanobacteraceae bacterium; assembly: GCA_036845145.1. GTDB lineage: Bacteria > Pseudomonadota > Gammaproteobacteria > Xanthomonadales > Rhodanobacteraceae > 66-474. The sequence continues at coordinate 1,762 of DAIUEL010000292.1, forward strand.
CACCTCGGCGAAGTGCTGTGGAAGTTGGGCCAGCACGAGCACGCGCGCGAAGTGTTCGGCAAAGTGCGCAAGCTCGATCCGCACAATCCGGCGCTGCTGCAAGCCGAGCGGAGATTGAAGCCGTGACCCGGCCGTGGCGGCTCGCAAGCATCGCGTCGTCGGCGATGCTGGTATTGGCGGCCTGCGCGCCGGTGCCAGTGCGCCAACCGGGCACCGCGCAGCAACTCGCGGCCCAGGCCGCGCGCGAGCAGAAGCTCGGCGCGCAGCAGGACTGGAACCTCGAAGGCCGCTTCGCCGCATCGGATGGCCATCACGGCGGCAGCGGCGGGATCGCCTGGCAGCAAGAAGGTCGGCAGTATCGATTCACGTTGCGTGCGCCCGTCACCGGCAAGACCGTCCAGTTGAATGGCGACCCGAACGGCGCGGTGCTTACCGGCGCCGGCAGGCAGCCGCTGACGGGCCGCGACGCCGGCGAAGTGCTGAATGCCGAGTTCGGCTGGGACGTGCCCGTGGCCGATCTGGCGTGGTGGGTGCGCGGTCTGCGCGCGCCCGGTCGCCCGGCCATCCTGACCTTCGGCGCGAATGGACTGCCCGCCACCCTGGACCAGGACGGCTGGCACGTCGACTACCGCGACTGGTATGCGGAACGCAATC
>DAIUEL010000293.1:0-2385 GCA_036845145.1 Rhodanobacteraceae bacterium
CCGCCGATGCGGTGGCGACGCAATAGCGGTCGCGCCACAATGGCGGCTTGCATCTGTGCCGGACACCGTCATGAACTTCGCCACCGTTCCCGAACGCATCGCCGCGCTGCGCGATGTGATGCAGCAGCGCGGCATTGCCGCCTGCATCGTGCCGACCGCCGACCCGCATCTGTCCGAATACCTGCCCGGACACTGGACCGCGCGCGAATGGCTTTCGGGTTTCACCGGCTCGGCCGGCACGCTGGTGGTGACGCCGCAATTTGCGGGCCTGTGGACCGACTCGCGTTACTTCTCGCAAGCCGAACGCCAGCTCGCCGGCAGCGGCGTGGAACTGGTGAAGTTGAACGTGCCGCACATGCCTGAGCACGTCGAGTGGCTGTGCGAACGCGTGCACGCCGGCGACAAGGTCGCGTGCGCTGCCGACATGCTCTCGCTGGCGACCGAGCGCTCGTTGCGCAAACAATTGGCCAAACATGGCGCGGAACTGGTCCAGGATGACCTGCCCGGCGCCGTCTGGAGCGATCGGCCGACGCTGCCGCACGCGCCGATCTACGAACATCCCATCGAATACGCGATCCATACCCGTGCAAAAAAACTCGCCGAGGTGCGCGCGGCGATGAAGCGTGCCGGCGCGACGCATCACATTGTCTCGGCGCTGGACGAAGTCGCGTGGGTGCTGAACCTGCGCGGCAGTGACGTGGAATATAACCCGGTGTTCCTCGCGCACCTGCTGATCGACGCAAATGGCGCGACGCTGTTCGTCGAAGCGTCGAAACTCGATGCGCCCCTGCAGAAGCTGCTGGCCAGCGACAGCATCCGCATCGCACCTTACGCAGAGGCGGGTGGCGCGCTCGTTGATTTGCCACCCGACGCGAAGCTGCTGCTCGCGCCCGGCGCCATCTCTGCCTCCGTGGCGCACACGATCCCGCAACACGTCACGCTGGTCGAAGCACCGGGTCCCGTCACCGCCGCGAAGGCGCGCAAATCCGACAAGGAAATGGACCACGTGCGCGAAGCGATGCGTCGCGACGGCGTGGCATTGGTGCGCGGTGCACGCTGGCTCGAGCAATCACTTCGCGACGGCAGGCGGCTCTCGGAACTGGACGTCGACGAAAAACTGCGCGAACTGCGTGCGCAGCAACCGGGGTTCGTCAGCGAAAGTTTTTCGACGATCGCGGGCTACCAGGCCAACGCCGCGCTGCCGCACTACCGCGCCATGCCGGAATCGCATGCGGAATTGAAGCCGCTGGGCATGCTGCTGATCGATTCGGGCGCGCAATACCTCGGCGGCACCACCGATATCACGCGGATGTGGGCCTTGGGCGAGACCACGCCCGAGCAACGTCGCGACGTCACGCTGGTGCTGAAGGGCGTGATCGCGCTGTCGCGCGCGAAATTTCCGTGCGGTGCATCCGGCCAGCAACTCGATGCGCTGGCACGCGCGCCGATCTGGGCTGCGGGTATCGACTACGGCCATGGCACCGGGCACGGTGTCGGCTATTGCCTCAACGTCCACGAAGGACCGCAATCGATCCGGCCGCCGCGTTCGGGCCAGCATCTGGAAGCCATGGAGGTCGGCATGATCACGTCGATCGAGCCCGGCATCTACAAGCCCGGACGGCATGGCGTGCGCATCGAAAACCTGGCGGCGACCATTCCCGCCGGCGCCGGCGAATTCGGCGCGTTCCTGGCTTTCGAAACGTTGACGCTGTGCCCCATCGATACGCGCCTGCTGGAGCCGTCCCTGCTGGACGCGACCGAAACCGCATGGCTCGACGATTACCATGCCAGCGTGCGCGAACGGCTCGCCCCTCTGCTCGACGACGCCGCCGACCGCGCATGGCTGGACCTGCGCTGCGCACCGCTCGGCGTTGCCAAGGCGGCCTGAACGACCCATGCAAACGTCTCAACAGAACGGGTGCGTTCTGCTAGCTTACGCGGGTTCCGTCCCAGAGGATTGCCCGTGCCGCGCCCACCGATGCCGCTGACCCCGCGTGCACTGGCATTTGCGATCACGCTGGCGGTCGCGCCCGGCATGGCGCTGGCGCAGGGCTCCGTGGATGTCTGTCCGCTCGGCGCGTTCACCTGCCCGGTGGTGAAGAACGACTTCGCGCTGTGCAGGAAGAACGACCTGCTGAATTTCTACGAGCCCGGCCTGCCGACCGAAGGCAATCGGGAAGCCAGCCCGGCGCAGGTTTACGGCGATCGATTCTCCAGTCCCGACAGCAACCTCTTTCATCTTTCCGGCAACACCGCGCTGCAACGGCTGGACCAGTTGCTGCGCGCCGACGACCTCACCTACAACGCCGACACCACCGCCTACGACGCCGAGGGTCACATCCGCTACCAGGAACGCGGGATGCTGTTTTCGGCCGACAGCATGAA
>DAIUEL010000294.1:0-2384 GCA_036845145.1 Rhodanobacteraceae bacterium
AGCTCGATCCCGCATTCCGCAACGAAGTGACGCCCAAGAACATCCTGATGATCGGGCCGACCGGCGTCGGCAAGACCGAGATCGCGCGACGCCTGGCGACGCTCGCAAAAGCGCCGTTCGTGAAAGTGGAAGCGACCAAGTTCACCGAGGTCGGTTACGTCGGCAAGGACGTCGATTCGATCGTGCGCGACCTTGCCGACGTCGCCTACAAGCTCACCCGCGACCAGGCCAAGGAGCGCGTGCGCTCGCAGGCCGAGGAGCACGCCGACGAGCGCATCCTCGACGCATTGCTGCCGCGCCGCGAAGCAAGCGGCGGCTGGGATCAGGAAAGCGACCAGCAGCAGGTCGAATCCGACACTTCCACACGCGGGAAGCTGCGCAAGCAGTTGCGCGAGGGCGCGCTGGACGAGCGTGAAATTGAACTCGAGTTTTCCATGAACGTGGGCGTTGAAATCATGGCGCCGCCGGGCATGGAGGAGATGTCGCAGCAACTGCGTTCGATGTTTCAGAGCATGGGCGGCGGCAAGACCCAGAAACGCAAACTCAAGATCAAGGCCGCGCGCCCGATGCTGATCGACGAAGAAGCGGGCAAGCTCCTCAACGACGACGAATTGCGCGCGCAGGCGATCGAGAACTGCGAGCAGAACGGCATCGTGTTCATCGACGAGATCGACAAAGTCGCCCAGCGCAGCGATTGGGGCGGCGCGGGCGTGTCGCGCGAAGGCGTGCAGCGCGACCTGCTGCCGCTGGTCGAAGGCTCGACCGTGTCCACCAAGTACGGCCCGGTCAAGACCGACCACGTGCTGTTCATCGCCTCGGGCGCGTTCTCGATGGCCAAGCCTTCGGACCTCATCCCGGAATTGCAGGGCCGCCTGCCGATCCGGGTGGAGCTGTCGGCGCTGTCGGTAAAGGATTTCGAGCGAATTCTTTCCGAACCCCACAACGCACTGACCAAGCAGTACGCCGCAATGCTGAACACCGAGGGCGTGAAGCTGGAGTTCACCGGCGATGGCATCGCCAAGCTGGCCGAAGTGGCCTTCAAGGTCAACGAGAGCACCGAAAACATCGGCGCCCGCCGACTGCAGACGGTCATGGAGCGGCTGCTGGAATCGATCTCGTTCGAGGCCGCGGACAAAAGTGGCGAAAAGTACTCGATCGACGCCGAATACGTCGACAAAAACCTCAAAGACCTGGCTTCGAACGAAGATCTCTCCCGCTATATCCTGTGAGACCGGCATCCCGGGCAGTCTCGGCCCGGTCCGGCTAGAATGACGTCATGGGCAAGGTTCTGAAATTCCAGTCCGCCAGCCCGCGCCCCAAGCTGCGGGGCGCTTTGCAACGCGGCGAACTGGTGCGCGTGTGGCGCAGCGATCTCGAAGACGGCAGCTTCTGTGGCTACCTCGCCGGCATGGGCAAGGAGTGGCTGCTGATGTGGGTGGTCGGCGACCAGATCAGCTTCGATGGACTATATGCGCTGCGGCTGGCGGACATCAGTGAAGTCGAGGCGCCGGACGGTCATCACGTCTTCATCGAAAAGGCACTGGCGATCCGCGACATCCACCCGCGCCTGCCGCGCAACTTCCCGCTGGACGACATCACCCAGGTGGTGCGCGCCGCAGCCGAATACGCGGCGGTGATGTGCGTGCACGTGGATACCGAGGACGAACACGAGGTCTGCTATATCGGGCGCCCGCTCGGCATCGAGGACGATGGCTTCACCCTGCAGGAAATCACGCCCGACGCCGAATGGCTGCGCGAGCCGTCGTTCTTCGGCTGGGACGAAATCTCCACCGTCAGCTTCGACGAACCGTACGCGCAGGTGCTGCTCGATGTCGCCGGCCAGCCGCCGCGGATCGACTTTGCGGGCTCGGGCTTCGGCAGCGTGCATTAGTGCGTCACGCGTGATTGACCGGCATCAGGCCCACGGTGTCGTGCGCCGATAAAATCACCGGATGACCACGCCCCGACCCACCGACATCACCCTCCACAAGAAATCGCGCACGCTGGAAGTCGTGTTCGACTCCGGCGAACATTTCGTGTTGCCTGCCGAGTACCTGCGGGTGTACTCACCGTCCGCCGAAGTCCAGGGCCACGGCCCCGGCCAGCAGGTACTGGTCGCCGGCAAGCGCGAAGTCGGAATCATGGAACTGCAGCCGGTCGGCAATTACGCCGTCTCACTGCACTTCACCGACGGCCACGCCACCGGCATCTATTCATGGGAGACGCTGCACGACCTCGGCAGCAACCAGGACAAGAACTGGAAGTCCTACCTCGAGGCGCTGGAAAAGAACAATCTTTCGCGTGATCCGGCGTCGCTGTACGGCCACGCGGTGCCGATGCGCGGGCCCAAACCCAAATAACCGCGGAAATAATCGCTCTTGTAG
>DAIUEL010000295.1:0-2375 GCA_036845145.1 Rhodanobacteraceae bacterium
GGCCACGCGCTGTTGCTGATCAACCCGCACGTCACCTTCAATTTCCGCAGCGAATCGCAGATGTCCAGCGACGAAGGCCTGGATGCCTACGGCGCCTCGACCTGGGGCCAGTTCTTCATCTACCAGGGTTTCAACAGGCACATCGGCTGGATGCACACCTCCACCGGCGTCGATGCGGTCGATGAATTTGCCGAAACCATTTCGAAGAAGGACGGCAAATATTTCTACAGGTTCGGCGACAGGGAGCTGCCGGTCACGAGCCGCGACATCACCATCCAGTACCGCGCCGACGACGGCACGACCAAGGCTCGCACGTTCACCGCCTACTTCACCCAGCACGGCCCGATCGTCGCGGAAGAAAACGGCAAATGGATCGCCGAGGCGCTGATGAACCGTCCGATCCCGGCGCTGCAACAGAGCTGGCTGCGCACCAAGGCGAGCGATCTTGCGAGTTACATGAAAGTGGCCGACCTCAAGGCCAATTCCTCCAACAACACCTTGTTCGCCGACGACAAGGGCGAGATCGCGTTCCTCGCGCCACAATTCATCCCGAAACGCGACAACGCGTTCGATTACCTGAAGCCGGTGGACGGCAGCAACCCTGCAACCGCATGGCAAGGCATGACGCCCATCACGGACATGCCGAACGCGATCAATCCGCCCAACGGCTGGGTGTTCAACACCAACGACTGGCCCTATTCGGCGGCCGGCAAATACAGCCCGAAGCGCGCGGACTTTCCGCAGTACATGGATTCGTTCGGGCCCAATGCACGCGGCGAACATGCCACCAAAATGCTGACCGGAGCGAGCGGTTTCACCACGGCCAAGCTGATCACCGACGCGTTCGATTCGTACCTGCCCGCGTTCGCGCGATTGGTCCCGATCCTGGTGAAGGATTACGACGGCCTGCCGGCGAACGATCCGATGAAGGCGAAACTCGCAGGTCCGATCGGCGTGCTGCGTTCCTGGAACCATCGCTGGGGCATCGCATCGATCCCGACCACGCTGGCGGTGTGGTGGGGCGACACGCTGTGGAACGAGGTTTCCGCGAAAGCGGAAGCCAGCGGCCTCGACGCGCACGAAACCGACATGCGCGAAATCGACTACATCGCCGAAAAGGCAGATTCAAAGACACGCCTCGATGCGCTCGCGACCGTCGTCGATCGCCTGCAAAAGGATTTCGGCTACTGGGGCGTGCCGTGGGGCGAGGTCAATCGCTACCAGCGGCTGGATGATTCGGTGCATCCGCATTTCGACGATACGAAACCCAGCATCGCGGTGCCGTTCACCTCATCGCGCTGGGGCTCGCTCGCGGCGTCCAATACCCACCAATGGCCGGGCACCAAAAAATATTACGGCCGCAGCGGCAACAGTTTCGTCGCCGCCATCGAATTCGGCCCGAAGGTCAGTGCACGTGCCATCCACGTAGGAGGCCAAAGCGGCGATCCGAACTCACCGCACTTCACCGACCAGCAACACCGTTGGGCCAGCGGCGATTTGCGCACCGTGTATTTCTGGCCGGAGCAACTCAAGGACCACACGACGCGGGTGTACCATCCCGGCGGTTGAACTACCGTCGGGCGCGCAACGCGACCGGCACCCATCGCCGAAGGGGTCCGTCGTGAAACGCGCACTCGTTTTGCTGCTCGCATTGCTGGCGTTCGCGCCACTCGCGCACGCCGATCCGGACAACTGGATCGCCTACAAGCAACCGGTCATTGCCTTCATCCACGCCACGATCGTCGATGGCACCGGTGCGGCGCCGAAACATGACCAGACGCTGGTGATCGTCAAGGGCCGCATCGCCGAACTTGGCCCCACGGCCGATGCGAAAGTGCCGACCGGCGCCACCGTGATCGACGCGCGCGGCAAGACCCTGCTGCCTGGCTTCGTGATGATGCACGAACACCTGTTCTACACGACCCGCCTCAGCCCCTACTACATCTCGCCGATGCCCTACAGCTTCCCGCCGCTGTACCTCGCGGGCGGCGAAACCAGCATCCGCACCACCGGCTCGATCACGCCGTACGTCGACCTGAACGTGCGCGACGACATTCACGCCGGCAAGCGCATCGGTCCCGACATCGACGTTACCGGCCCCTATCTCAACGGTCCGGGAGGGTTCACCGAAGATTTGCCCCGCCTCACCGATGCGGCCGATGCCACGCGCACGGTCGACTACTGGGCCGGACAGGGCGTGACTTCGTTCAAGGCCTACATGCAGATCACCCGCGCGCAACTGAAAGCCGCCATCGACGCCGCGCACGTGCATCACGACAAGATCACCGGACACTTGTGCTCGGTGACCTTCCGCGAAGCGGCGGATCTCGGCATCGACAACCTGGAACACGGGTTCTTCGTGGCCACGGATTTCG
>DAIUEL010000296.1:0-2363 GCA_036845145.1 Rhodanobacteraceae bacterium
TGTGCGGCGCCGCGTTCGCCGCGTCCGACGGCAATTTCCGCGCGATCATCTGGGCGACCGATCCGAATCGCTGGTGGGAGGGTGGCGGTCTGATCCCGAAGGTGCTGGTGCCGATGATCGCTTCGCCGATCGGGGGTTTCGTGCTCGGCATCGTGGTGATGGGCGCGCTGCTGGCGCTGTTCGCGTGGTTCGGCCAGCGCACCGGCTTCCTGCGCCGGTTCGGGCGTACGCCATTCGTCAATTTCTTTTTCGGCAAGGCGCAACTGTTTTCGGCCGCCGCGATGGGAATATCGCACGGCATGAACGATGCGCAGAAGACCATGGGGATCATCGCGCTGGCGCTTGCCGACGCCACTCTCGCGCACAATTTCGATCACTTGCCCTCGTGGCTGCACTTCCTGCGGATATCGGACGTCGGTGGGCAGTTTCCGATTCCGGTGTGGGTGAAGGTGGTGTGCGCGCTGGTGATGGCGGCCGGCACCGCCGGCGGCGGCTGGCGCATCATCAAGACCCTCGGCCACAAGATGGTGAAGCTGCATCCGATCAACGGCTTTGCAGCCGAGACTGGTGCCGCCGCGGTGATCATCGTGGCGTCGATTTCCGGCCTGCCGGTTTCCACCACGCACGTGGTGTCGTCCTCGATCATGGGCGTCGGGGCCGCCAAGCGCTTCAACGCGGTGCGCTGGACCGTGGTCGAGCGCATGGTGTGGTCATGGATCCTGACCCTGCCGATCAGCGCGTTCATGGCGTGGGTGCTGGTCGAGGTTTCGCGGCCGCTCTGGGGTTAGCGGGCGCGATACACTGCGCGCGTGAACGCAACCGTGCCGCATGACAAGCTGGCCGCGCGCGACGACAAGCTGGTCGTCGCGATTTCGTCGCGGGCATTGTTCGATCTCAACGAATCCCACGAGCTGTTCGAGCGCGAGGGCCTGGAGGCTTATCGCAAGTACCAGATCGCGCATGAAAACGACGTGCTGCAGCCGGGCGTCGCGTTTCCGGTCGTGAAGAAGTTGCTGGCGTTGAACCGCCCGGCGCCGGATACGCCGTACGTGGAAGTCGTGCTGTTGTCGCGCAATTCCGGCGACACCGGGCTGCGCATCTTCAATTCGATCCAGCACCATGGGCTTGCGATCAGCCGCGCCGCATTCACCTCGGGCGAAGCGACCAGCGAATACATTGCGCCCTTCGGGGTGGATTTATTCCTGTCCGCCAATGCCGAGAACGTCGCGCGCGCGCTGAATTCGGGCGTGGCCGCGGCGACTATCCTGCCCTCGCTGGTGCACGATTCGCACCCGGGCCAGTTGCGCATCGCCTTCGATGGCGACGCGGTGATCTTCGGCGACGAATCCGAGCGGTTGTCGCAGGAGCAGGGGCTCGACGCCTTCCACCGCAACGAAACCGAGCGCTGGAACGAGCCGTTGTCGGGCGGCCCGTTCCGCAATTTCCTCGCCGCGCTGCACCGTTTGCAGGCTGCCTTTCCACCCGAGGATTCGCCGATCCGCACCGCGCTGGTCACCGCGCGCTCGGCGCCCGCGCACAAGCGCGTGATCCTGACGCTGCGCCAGTGGGGCGTGCGCATCGACGAAGCGCTGTTTCTCGGCGGCCGCGACAAGGGACCATTCCTCGAGGCGTTCGGCGCCGACCTGTTCTTCGACGATTCACCGGTCAACGTGGAATCCGCCCGCCGGCACGTCGCGACGGGGCATGTGCCGCACGGCGTTTCGAACAGCCGCGGACGTGCGGAAAAAGCCAACCCGTAAGGTTGGGCTGAATGCAAGGAAGCCCGACGCGATGCACACGCGGCAACCTACGGACTTCCCCTGACTCCCGTTACAATGAACGGCTTGTCCACGAAGCCGGATTTCCCATGCCGCACGCACCACTCAATCCCCTCGATCTGTACGACGTACGCGCGCTGCTTTCCGACGAGGAACGCATGGTGCAGGATTCGGTCGCGCGTTTCGTCGACGACAAGGTGTTGCCGATCATCGGCGACTGTTTCGACCAGGCGCGCTTTCCGACCGAACTGATTCCGGAAATCGCCTCGCTCGGCCTGCTCGGGGCCACGATTCCCGAGGAATACGGCGGCGCCGGCATGAACCAGGTCAGTTACGGCCTGATCTGCCAGGAAATGGAGCGCGGCGATTCGGGGCTGCGCAGCTTTGCGTCGGTGCAATCGTCGCTGGTGATGTATCCGATCTTCGCGTTCGGCAGCGAAGAACAGAAGCGCGAATACCTGCCGAAGATGGCGGCGGGCGAGGTGATCGGCTGCTTCGGTTTGACCGAGCCGCACGGCGGTTCCGATCCGGCCAACATGAAAACCGTCGCGAAGAAGGACGGCGGCGACTGGGTGATCAACGGCG
>DAIUEL010000297.1:0-2327 GCA_036845145.1 Rhodanobacteraceae bacterium
CCGGCCGCAAGATCATCGTCGACACCTACGGCGGCATGGCCCGCCACGGCGGCGGTGCGTTCTCGGGCAAGGACCCGTCCAAGGTCGATCGCTCGGCAACGTATGCCGCGCGCTACGTCGCCAAGAACATCGTCGCAGCCGGCATCGCCGACAAATGCGAGGTGCAGATTTCCTACGCGATCGGCGTGGCCGAACCGACTTCGATTTCGGTGACGACGTTCGGCACCGGCAAGGTTTCCGACGACAAGATCGAGAAGCTGGTACGCAAGCATTTCGACCTGCGCCCGTACGGGATCATCAAGATGCTGGACCTGATCCACCCGATCTACCAGTCCACGGCGGCCTACGGCCATTTCGGCCGCAAGCCGTTCCAGGTCACCTACAAGTGGGAAGAGCGCGACGGCGGCAAACTGGTGAAGAAGTCCGAAACGGCCACCGCGTTCTCGTGGGAAAAGACCGACCGCGCCGACGAGCTGCGCAAGGCGGCGGGCGTCAAGTAGGCATCGGTTGCACGCAATCGCAGGAAAAGAAAACGGGCCGCATCGCGGCCCGTTTTCTTTTGCACGTCCCGAGACCCGTTTGCCCGGGTCCGATCACGGCGGGTGCTGTAATCGTCACCGCTGAATCCCGAAGGAAGCCGATGCAACATTCCCGCCGCTAGCGCGGCTCGGCCTACCCACGGGAGACCAGCATGAAGATCAAGCACACCCTCATTGCCCTCGCGCTGACCGCAGCCTGCGGCCAGTCCCTCGCCGCTTCATCCGTCGCGTCCTGGCAAGGCAGCCTTCCGCCCCTCGGCGAAAACCGGATCGTCGGTTTGTGGAGGGTCGCGGCCACGATCGCGCCGTGCCAGGGCGGCCCCGCGAAATCATTTTCTGCCCTCATTGCCGTCCACGCCGGCGGCACCTTCACCAGTACCGACAACAATCCGGTTCCGTCGAACGGCCCGGCCCAAGGCATCTGGAAGTATCTGGGACAGGACCACTACGCCATGCGCATGCAGTTTTTCAGCTACGCGCCCACCGGCGCCAACGTCGGTTCCGCGGACATCCGTCAGGACACGACGCTGGACTGGCGTGGCAACACGTACACCTCCATCGTCGATGCCCGCGTGCTCGACACCCGTGGAAATCTCCTGGTCGAACTGTGCGGGACAACGCAAGGCACGCGGGTCCCCTTGAACTGATGATGATCATCGTTCCATCGGCGCGGAGCACCCCACCAGCGCTTCGCGCCGACTTGACACGTCGGCGAAGCGACAGCGTCGCAAGTGGCACTTCGGAACGATACCCGTCTCCAGCGGGACGGGCGTCCTGTCCTGGTGCATCACGCCGCACGCGGGCCCCGCTCCCGCGTTCGGCTCAACCCCGTGGGAGACCTCCATGAAAATCAGACACGCCCTCATTGCCTTGGCGCTGACCGCAGCCTGCGGCCAGGCTCTCGCCACACCACCCGTCGCGTTCTGGCAAGGCAACCTTCCACCCCTCGGCGAAAACCGGATCGTCGGCCTGTGGCAAGCCGCGCTGACGCTCGCACCGTGTTCGGGTGGCCCCGCGACGTCGATCCACGCACTCAATACGTTCCACGCCGGCGGCACCCTGAACAGTACCGACAATGCCCCGCAGCCGTCGAACGGTCCGGCCCAGGGCATCTGGGAATATCGTGGCCATGGAAGCTACGTGCTCCACGTGCAGTTCTTCACATTCCTGCCTGACGGCACCTCCAGCGGCCTGGCGGACGTCCACCAGGAACTGACACTGGACCCGGCCGGCAGCGCGTATGCATCGGTACTGGACGCCCGTGTGCTCGACCCCCATGGGAATCCCGTCGTGGAACTTTGCGGTAACGCCCAAGGCAAGCGCGTCCCCCTCGACCCGATGCATTGACCCGCGATTCGAACGCGTGCGGGGCACCCCTGCGGGTGGTCCGCGCGTGCTTTCGCGTCCAATTCATCCTTTCATCGCGACGAAAAGATACAATGGGCGTCCGCCGAGGGGCGTTGCGACTCCGGGCAATCCGGAGCCAGGCTCGGCGCGGCTTTCGCCTTTCAACCGCGCCCGTTCAAGAGTCGATCCGACTCCAACAACGGAGCAACCACATGAACGCCGTTCCCACAGATTCTGCCAAACAAGACTACAACGTCCGCGATATTTCACTGGCCGGCCTCGGCAGGAAGCGCATTACCATGGCCGAGCAGGAAATGCCGGGCCTGATGCAGATTCGCGCCCGCTACGCCCCGCAGAAGCCGCTGAAGGGTGTGCGCGTCACCGGATCGCTGCACATGACCAAGGAAACCGCGGTGCTGATCGAGACGCTCGCGGCACTGG
>DAIUEL010000298.1:0-2315 GCA_036845145.1 Rhodanobacteraceae bacterium
TCCCGAATACCTGCAGGCCTACGGCACGCTGATCGCGGTGCTGGGCGCGTTCACGTTGTCCAACCAGATCACCCACGAATCGGGACTGGTGGCGGTGACGATCATGGGCATCACGCTGGGCAACCTGCGCGGCATCCACATCGACCACATCATGGATTTCAAGGAACACCTGTCCACGCTGCTGGTGTCGCTGCTGTTCGTGGTGCTGGCCGCGCGCCTGCACTGGCCGCTGCCGCCGGGCATGTTGATGGCGGGCATCCTGGTGTTCGTGGTGGCGCAGTTCGTGATCCGCCCGGTGTCGATCGTGGTGGCGACGTTCGGCAGTCTCTTGAACTGGCGCGAGCGCGCGTTGCTGTCATACGTGTCGCCGCGCGGCGTGGTCGCGGCCTCGGTGTCGTCGCTGTTTGCGTTGCGGCTGGGCGATCTCGGCGTCCGCGGCGCGGATGCGTTGGTGCCGCTGGTATTCATCCTGATCATCGCAACAGTGGTGTTGCAAAGCGCGACCGCAAGTCCGCTGGCGCGCTGGCTGAAGGTGGCCGACCCCGATCCGGATGGCGTGCTGATTTTCGGTTCCGATGAAGTTGCGCGCGGCATCGCGCGGGCGCTCGCAGACCAGAAATTCCAGGTGGTGCTGGCGGACGATGACTGGGAAGGCATCAGCAAGGCGCGGATGGCCGGGCTGACAACCTTCTTCGGCAATCCCACTTCGCAGCACGCCGCGTTGAATCTGGACCTGACGGGCATCGGTCGCCTGCTGGCGATGTCCGGCCGGCGCGAACTCAATTCGCTGGCGTGCCTGCACTACCGCCAGGAATTCGGACGCGAGAACGTCTATCGCTTGCGTGTGCTGGCACCCGACGACGCCAGCAATCGTTCCGCCTTTGCCGGCAACCTGCGCGCGAAGGCATTGTTCGGCGCCGACATGACGCGCGCCCGTTTCGTCGAGTTGCTGGATGGCGGTTGGCGCATCAAAGCCAATGCGCTGACCGCCACGTTCGACTGGCCGGATTTCGTCGCGCAGCACGGCGCGGATACGGTGCTGCTGTTCGGGCTGGAGCCGAACGGAAAACTGCGCGTGAACAGCAATCGGGAGAAGGCCGGGCCGCGCCCCGGCTGGACTGTGATCGCGCTGGTGCCGCCGCAGCAGGGCGCGCGCGTGGATGCGGCGGCCGCCTGATCGCTGCGGTTATGCTTGCGCGATGCTCCATCTCGCATCGCAATCCCCGCGCCGCCGCGAGCTGCTTGCGCAGATCGGTGTGCCATTCGAAATCGTGGAGGTGGACGTGCCGGAGGTGCGTGGCGCGGATGAAGCGCCCCGTGCGTACGTCGAACGCGTGGCGTGCGCGAAGGCACGGGCGGGTTTGCGGGCGGTGAGCGCGGGCGATCCGGGCGCGATCGCGCTGGGTGCCGACACCGAGGTGGTACTGGGTGGCCGCGTGTTCGGCAAACCGCATGATGCCGGGGCCGCCATGGCGATGCTGCGCGCGTTGTCGGGTCGCCAGCATGCCGTGATCTCGGTCGTATGTTGCGCGAGCGCGTCGTCGGAAAACGTCGCGGTGTGCCAATCGATGGTCAGGTTTGCCGAACTGGACGAGCGCGCGATCGCGGACTACGTCGCCACCGGCGAACCGTTCGGCAAGGCCGGCGGTTACGCGATCCAGGGCAAGGCAGCCGCCTTCATCGCACACCTGTCCGGCAGCTACTCGGGCGTGATGGGCCTGCCGCTGTTCGAAACGGCGCGGTTGCTGCGCGGCGCCGGTGTCTTGGCCTGACCGCGACTGAACCGGGTGCGATTGCTGCATCGACAGGTACAGACCGCCCGGGCTATAACGGGCAAGCAGGTGTGGGCGGTCTTGCAGCTCGCGCCTTGCCGACGAACGCACATGGATATGCGGGCGGATATCGCCGCATGGATGACTGCCTGCCGAATGCCTACTCCGAGCGCCCGACATGACCGAGGAAATCCTGATCAACGTGACGCCCCGGGAGGCGCGCGTCGGCGTGGTCGAGAATGGCATGCTTCAGGAAGTCCACGTCGAGCGCAGCGGGCATCGCGGCTACGTCGGCAACATCTATTGCGGACGCGTCAAGCGCGTGATGCCGGGGATGCAGGCCGCGTTCGTGGACATCGGCCTGGAACGCAGTGCGTTCCTGCACGCGGGCGACATGGCGCATCCCGGTTTGAACAGCGACGCGATCGAAGGCACGACATCCATGTCTGCGCCGGCGCCCGTCGTGCGCCCCATCACCGAACTCGTGCACGAAGGCCAGCGCGTGGTCGTGCAGGTGATCAAGGATCCGATCGGCAGCAAGGG
>DAIUEL010000299.1:0-2304 GCA_036845145.1 Rhodanobacteraceae bacterium
TTGTCCCAGATATGACTGGCGCGGTCCGGCGCCGTCACCACCATTAACTTGCGTACGTCCTTGCGCGGGTGCATGCCTGGCCGCACCGGCCACCAGTCCTGCCGCTCGAGCACGGTGGGCAGCGCATAATCCGTGTCGTCGAAGGCCAGGAACGGTTCGACAAAGTGCATGGACAGCCACTGGCCCACGCGTTGCGAGGGCGACTGCTTGCGGGTGTACTTCAGCACGTCACCGCGATAGGCGAACCCGCTGAAGAAGATATCCGGCGCCACGCCGACCAGCAGGCGTCCGTTCCGGAAATCCGGATCGTCGGCAAGGTCTTCCAGCGCGAACATCGGCGAGGTTCCCTCCAGCGCGAGCTGGATCGGGCGCTTGCCGGAGAGCTTCTGCCAGACCGGCAATTGCAGGTCGAACAGCATGCGCGAGGAACCGATCAGCACCGTCGCGCCATTGCCTTCGCCGCGGTCGATGCGGCGGCGCTGGGTCGCCCACAGCGCATCGCTGTTGGCAATGCTGGGTTCCACCCCGAAGCTGCGCCAATGCCACTCCCACGCGCCCAACATCAACAGCGTCAGCACCAATGCGGCCAGCAAGATCGCGCCCCAACGCCGATCGGGAATGTCGCGTTCCGGAACCGGTTGCGCCTGGCCCGGGCGATCGGCAGCCGTCTGGCGCAGGCCCGGACGCAACGCGATCCGCGCCTCGGCACTGGCGGATCGCTCGACAACCAGTTCCGATCCGGCCGATTCAGGAAATACCTTGTCCTGACTCATGGCGATGGGCTCCGGGTTTCAGTCCGCTTGTATCAAGGGGCGGAAACCGTTGCGAAGCGACGGTTTGGGATTATGGAGGCATGACGCTCTTGAATACGCGGCGCCCGTCTATTCTTCAGAACTGGAAATAAATGAATGCATTGCCATTGCCTTGTGTCGCAATGATCGCGAACGCCATGACAGCCCAGGTACACGACAGCACCGCCGCCGGTGCGCGCGCCAGCACCGATTCGAGCGTGCGGTTGCGCATCAGCCAGTGCGTGATCACCAGTCCGGTGATGATCGAGCTCACCACGACCAGCGATTCGGTGTTGAGCATCGGCACCGGATTGCCGTTACCGCCGAACATGCCACGCAACACCGTCCACGCCCGGGAGAAGGTCTTGGCGCGGAAAAACACCCAGGTCACGTTGACCAGCGCATAGGTGACCAGGCCCAGCGCGAGCAGCGTCCAGACGTTGGGCCGGAATCCCGCGAAGCGTTTGCGCAGCCAGCGTTCGATGGAGAGATAGATGCCGTGCAACCCGCCCCACGCAACGAACGTCCAATTGGCCCCGTGCCACAGCCCGCCCAGCAGCATCGTGGCCATCAGCGCGGCGTAGGTACGACGCGGACCGTGGCGGTTGCCGCCCAGCGGGATGTATAGATAATCGCGCAACCACGATGAAAGCGTGATGTGCCAGCGTCGCCAGAAATCGGAAAACCCGACCGCCGCGTACGGAAACCGGAAGTTGTCGGGCATCGCGAAACCCAGGCACATCGCCACCCCGATCGCGATGGTCGAGTAACCCGCGAAGTCGCAGAAGATCTGGCCGCTGAAAGCCAGCGTGCCCATCCACGCATCCAGCGCGCCGGGAATCTTGTCGCTGTCGTAAACGGTTTCCGCCGCATGCGCGAGAAAGCCATCGGCCAGCACCACCTTGTTGAACATGCCGATCGTCATCAGTGCGAGTCCGAAGAACAGCTGCTGGCGATTGGCCCGGCGCGGCTGCTCGAACTGCGGCACCAGTTCGGTCGGCCGCATGATCGGACCGGCGACGAGGTGCGGGAAGAATGTCACGAACAACGCGTAGTCGAGGAAATTGCGCGCCGGCAACGCGCGCCGCAGGTACACGTCCAGCGTGTACGACATCGTCGCGAACGTGTAAAACGAAATGCCCACCGGCAGCACGATGTCCGGCGCCGGCGGGTGATAGACCACGCCGAAAGAAGCCAGCAACGCGGTGAAATTCGCCAGCAGGAAGCCGCCGTACTTGAAGTAGCCGAGCATGCCGAGGTTGGCGACCACCGACAGCAGCATCCATGCGCGGCGCGCCGCCGGCCGTTGCGCCCTGACCAACCCTTGCGCGGCGTACCAATCGACCACCGTCGAGATCCACAACAGGATCACGAACGGCGGATTCCACGCGGAATAAAAGAGGTAGCTCGCGACCAGCAGGTTGAGCTTGCGGACTTTCCACGCGAGCGGCAGCGAATGGATCGCCAGCACGATCGCGAAGAACGCGATGAACGTCAGCGAGTTGAAGACCAC
>DAIUEL010000300.1:0-2269 GCA_036845145.1 Rhodanobacteraceae bacterium
GCCTGTGGGAATACGCGTGGGCGCATTTCGTCGACCACGAATACGGCGGCTGGTACCGTATCCTCACCCGCGACGGCCGCAAGGTCGACGACGAAAAAAGCCCGGCCGGCAAGACCGACTACCACAACATGGGCGCGTGCTACGAAGTGCTGAACGTGGTGCGATGACCGGACTTCTCGCGCGAAAATCCATCGCACCCTGAAATCACGCCGCCCACACGCGCGCGCAGCGAGGATGCGATCTGGCAGGCAAGGACGACCGCCATGAGTGCCGACAACCCGCTCGCCGACAGCGCGGTGTTGATCATCGACGTGATCAACGATTTCGCGTTTCCGGGCAGCGACCAACTGCTCGAACAGATGCCGCCGGTGGTCGAAGCCATCGACGCGCTGCGCCGCCGCGCCGATGCCCTGCAGCGGCCGGTGATCCACGTGAACGACAATTTCGGGCGCTGGCGATCCAATTTTGATCAAGTCATCGAATACTGCCGTCGAAACGGTGCGCCCGGCGCCTCCATCGCGGAAAAGCTGGCGCCGCGCGCGAGCGACTACTTCGTGCTGAAACCCGGCCAGTCGGGCTTCTTCCAGACGCCGTTGCCGGCGTTGCTGGAACACCTGAAGGTGAAACATCTGGTGCTGGCGGGCGTGGCCGGCGATCAGTGCGTGCTCACCACCGCGATGGATGCGCACATGCGCGATTTCGAATTGTGGGTGCCGGCGGACACCACGGCGTCGATTACGCCCAAGCGCAACCGGCGTGCGCTCGATCACGTCAGCGAAGTGCTGGGGGGGAGCGTCGCGGCGGTGCTCGACCACTGAGGCAGGCCCGGTTGCCGACGGTTACGCACAAGGTGAACCTGCCACGCGGGCCCAATCCGCACCTTCCATTCACGTGCGCCGGGCGAAGATCGGTCGCTACGCAATCGTGCAGAATCCGGACACAGGGAGCGTGTCATGTCCAAGGCAGGCAAGCCGTCGTGGTGGAAAAGGTTGGGCGCTGGATTGATCACCGGCGCGGCCGATGACGACCCCAGCGGCATCGCCACCTACTCGCAGGTCGGCGCCAGGTTCGGTTACGGCATCCTGTGGACCGTCCTGCTGGCCTTGCCGCTGATGATCGGCATCCAGGCGGTATCCGCACGGGTGGGACGCGTCACCGGCGCGGGCCTGGCCGAGAACCTCCGATCCCAATTCCACGTCCGGATCGTCGCGCCCGCGGTGGTGCTTCTGGCAATTGCCAACATCATCAACCTTTCCGCGGACATCGGCGCGATCGGCGCCGCGACGAAATTGCTGCTGGGTGGTCCCGCGGCCCTGTACGCGGCGTTGGCCGCGGTGCTGTCGGTACTGCTGCAGGTGTTCGTGCCACTGAACCGGTACATGCCGATCCTGAAGGTGCTCACCTTCAGCCTGTTCACTTACGTCGCCACCGTGTTGATGATCCGGGTGCCGTGGCTGGAGGTCATGAAGCAGATGGTCTGGCCGACCGCGAGGTTCACCCCTGATTACGCGATGGGGATCGTCGCGGTCATGGGCACCACGATCAGCCCTTACCTGTTCTTTTGGCAAAGCTCGCAGGAGGCAAACGAGATCAAGACCGATTCGCGCCGCACGCCATTGAAGCACGCGCCGGCGCAGGCTCCGCGTGCGCTGAAACGCATCTATCTCGATACCGTGATCGGGATGGCGCTGTCGGAGATCGTGGCGTTCTGCATCATTCTCGCGGCCGCCGCGGTGCTGCACGCGCACGGCAAAACCGACATCCGCACGTCCGCGGACGCAGCAATGGCATTGCAACCGGCCGCGGGCCGCTTCGCCTTCCTGCTGTTTGCGAGCGGCATCATCGGGACGGGGTTGCTCGCGATCCCGGTGCTGGCGGGGTCGGCTGCGTTCGCACTGGGCGAAACGTTCAAGTGGCGCACCGGCCTGGAGCAAAAACCCGGCCGTGCGAAATTGTTTTATGGCGCCATCACCGCCGCCACGCTCGGCGGAATGATCATCAGTTTCACCCCGCTGGACCCGATCAAGATGCTGTACTGGAGCGCGGTCATCAATGGCGTGGTCGCCGTGCCGCTGATGGTGCTGATCATGTTGCTTGCCAGTCGCAGGAAAACCATGGGCCGCTTTCCAGTGCCGGTCGCACTGAAAGGATTGGGCTGGGCCGCCACTTGCGTGATGGGCGTCGCCGCGATCGTGATGTTCGCGACGGCGCTGTTGCCGCACCATTGACATCCCGCGCAGCGGCCTGGCACCGCCGGTGTCCGAGGCCG
>DAIUEL010000301.1:0-2254 GCA_036845145.1 Rhodanobacteraceae bacterium
GACAGGAACATGTCCGACGCACCGCGATCCATCATCAGCTTGAGGAAGTATCCGATGTCCATCTTTGATCCCCGATCAGGAAACCCCATGCACGCCCTACGCGCGGCGTTGCAAAGCCGAAATGGTACGCCGACAATGCGTCGATGCATCCCGGAGTGTTGTTTATGACACGCACGCGGCGAAAAATCCATGGCCCCCGCTTGATCGCGTTGGCCGTTCTGGCGTCCCTGCTGGCCGGCTGTGCCACCGCACCTCCACCGATCCAGATGATGGATCACGCGCAGATGGAGATTCGCGCCGCACGCAGTGCCGGGGCCGCCACCACCGCGCCGGATGCGTTGGGCGAGGCCGAACGCCGGCTGGCCGCGGCGCAGCAGTTCAGCGCCAACGGCGACAACGGCAAGGCCGCCGACAAGGCCGCGGAAGCCGAAGCCGCCGCCGCCACCGCGCGGGCGCGCGCAGAGGCCGCGAAACTCGATCGCCAGATCGACCAGCAGACCCGAGTGAATGCCGGTTTGCAGGCCGACCTCGAACGCCGCGAGGCCGCGGCCGCCGCCGCCCAGCAAGCCGTGACGGCACCGCCCGCCGCATCGTCCAGCGGCAACGGGCCGGTGGACCTGCCCGCGATCCAGCTCGACCAGCCGGCGCCGGGTTCCAGCACCGGCGAACCCGCGCCGGCCAGTACCTCAGGACAACCGGGGGTGTACCCATGAGGCATGCGATAACCACCGTCGCGCTCATTGGCGCGCTGGCATTCGGCCTTGGCGCTGTTTCGCCCGTCCACGCGGCCACGAAAGATCCCGACGTGGCGCGGCTGTCGGCGCAGCTCGAACAATTGAGCGCCGATCCCGAACTCGGGCAATACGCGCTGGCCCAGCAGGTCCTCGCGCGCAACGCGATCAACGACCTTCAGAACGCCGGTCGCAGCGGGCACGACCACGCGTTGTTCATGGCCGAGCAGCGCGTCGCGCTGGCGCAAGCTTCGGCCACGGCCGAAGCCGATCGTGCCAAGCTCGACCAGCTTCGGCAGGAACACGACCAGATCATGCTGCAAGCCAGCCAGGCCGATGCGGCCGTCGCGCGTGCGGAGCTGGCGCGTCAGCGGCTGCAATACGAAGCGGCCGTCCAGCAGGCCCAGATGTTGCAGCAACAAGGCGCGGAGGCGACCCAGCAAGCCCAGCAGGCGCAAGCCGAAGCCGAACAGGCCAAGCGGCTGGCCGCCGCGCAGGCGCGTGCCGCCACCTTGGCACGCAAGGAAGCCCGCCTGGCCGAAGCGGCCACCAAGGCACTGCAGGGCGGCGGTGACAGCGGCGGCGCGTCGGTCGCAAGCAGTCCTGCCGTCGGTCGCCTGCATCTGTCATCGGCGTCTTTCCAATCCGGCTCCGACAACCTGAGCGCTTCCGGGCGCCGCCGCATCGGTGACTTCGCGCGTGCCCATGCGAGCCAGCGCATCGTGGTCGAACCGCGCGCTTCCAAGAGCAGCGAAAAGGTGCTCGCGGGGCGCCGCGCCGTATCCGTCCGCGCCGCGCTGGAAGCCGCCGGCGCCACCACGGTGTCGATTAGCTCCGTGCGTGCGGCGGGCAAGGGCGCGAACGTGGAAATTCGCGCGGAGAAGTAGCGCGATTTCGTTTGAGGTACACGGATTTCAAGGGCGGAAACAGTCCGAGTGGGCTCGTCGTCCAGACATCAGACGCGCACATCACCGCCACACAAAAGACTTGATCCTGAACGACGCAAGTCATTGTGATGAATGAATATTTTGTGATCTGTCCGGAGCCTTCCGAATCGGTTTGCCAAGCCCCGCTGGTTGGAGTAGGGTCATTCTCGAGGCCGGCCTCCTGCCGGCCCCGAGGCGCCATCGCATGAATCCCGCATTCGTTCGAATCCCATGCTCCGCAGTCGCGGCGCGTGGATGTGGTCGTGCGCGCGCCGCAATCCGTCAAGCGCTGGCTACGCAAGAGGAGGCTGCTCAATGTTCGAACAACAGCAGAAAGACCATATAGACGCCGTGATGAAGGCGAATCCCGAGTTCCGCCGCCTTTATCAGTATCACCAGGAGCTGGACAGCAAGGTCCACGACGCGGAGCTCGGCGTATTACCGATGCACGACAACCAGTTGCTCGGCATGAAAAAGGAAAAGCTGCAACTGAAAGATCGCCTGACCCGAATGTGGAGCCAGATGGGCCACGCCTGAGGCGTTGCCAACCCCGAAGAATCCTCGCCGGCCCGCCATGTGCGGGCCGGTTCGTTGATG
>DAIUEL010000302.1:0-2232 GCA_036845145.1 Rhodanobacteraceae bacterium
CCGAAGCCGTTCATGTCGGAATACGGCGTTCCCGGCGCACTGCCGTAGCGGTACAGATGATCGGACAGGTGGAATTGCACCAGCGCGATCATCGCCAGGAAGAACGCGACGATCAGCGCGTAGCCGACGAACTTGTTGTTGGACCACACCTGCAATACCACGGCGAGGATGGCGAACAACATGAACGAAAGCAGGTCGAGTCCGATGTATTGCAGGTACAGCAGCGGCTGCAGCTCGGAGTATCCGCGCAGCAACTGGTACGCAATGCAGAACAGCGAACCCGCCGCGAGGAACAGCACCGTCACCACGGCCAGCGTGAAAACCTTCGACAGCAGCGGAATCCAGTCCGGCGTCGGGAACGCATCGATCACCTCGCCGACGCGCCGGTCGCGTTCACGCCAGACCAACTCGCCGGCGTAGAACGCCAGCACGAACAACAGCAGCCATGTGTAACTGCTGCTCATCGCCTGCGCCATCAGGTGCGTGACCGGCCACACGCTGGTGCCGTAGATCTGGTCGCTGAAGGCAAGGTTGCCGCCCAGGTTCGCCAGCCCGAACGCCAGCATCACCAGAAACGGCACGCCCCGAAGCACGCCACGGGTGTCGAACCACGCGAGCTTCAGGAACTGCCGGGTGCGAGCGCCAGCGCCGTTGCGCAGCGTCACCATCGGCAACACGATTGGCGCCGTGCGCATGGCGGCGGGCGCTTCCGGCACCACCGCCGCACGCTTGCGCCGACGGAACAGCCGCAAGCCTTCGCGGTCGGGCTTGAACAGCACGAAGGTCGCGGCGAGCAGCCCGATGCCGATCGCCAACCACAAGCCGCGGTTGCCCAGCAGCATGCCGGCCAATTCGGGAATCCGCACATTCTGGTCGGATGGCGTCCAGTAACGCGTTACCAGGTCCAGCGCGCCGAGCCCGAACGGATCGATGATCGCACCCACTGTCTGGTGTTCGATGTTGCCGTTGCCCAGCGTCACCAGCGCGATCTGCCACAGCACGAAGAATGCGATCACGCCGATGTAGGTGCCCAGCATCGAGCGCGTCAGCGTCGCCAGCAGGAACAGCAGCGCCCCAATGAAAAACAGGTTCGGCAGCACCACGACCGCAAATGCCCAGCCATAGGCATGCCAGGAGGTCGGGCCCAGTCGCGCCGGGTCCAGCCACGGCATCAATGAACCCAGCCATATCCCGAACGCAACCGCGACCAGCACCAGCACGCTGACCAGCCAGCCGGCCGCGAAGCGTCCGCCCAGATAGGCGAAGCGCGACATCGGCGTCGCGAACACGAGCTCGGCGGTGTTGTGGCTGAAATCACGCAGCGCCGCGCCGGCCACGAAGATCGTGATCAGGAACAGCCCGAGCACCGAGAAGAATCCCAGCATCGAGATCACGACGATCGGCGCATTGCGGTGCACGTTGCCGACGCCACCGCCGATCGTGATGCTGTCGGAACACGCCGCCGCGAACGCCAGCGCCGCAAGCGCGAACGCGATCAGCCAGAACAGCGGGCTCCTGAGCTGCTGGCGCAACTCGAACCGGAAGATTTCGCGCAGCACGTCAGGCCGCCTTGGCTTGGGTGGCGCGGTGCAATTGCCCGAAGTAGACGTCCTCCAGATCGGGCGGCACGCTCTCGAAACCGTCCTCGGGTTTCGCATCAGCCAGCACGTGGATCAGCGTGGCGCCGCCCGCGAGCCGGGTCGAAAGCACCGTCATGCGTTCGCGATACTGCGCAAGCGAAGCCTTGTCGATCGCCCGCCGCCATACCTTGCCTTCCAGCGCGCGGATCGTTTCGCGCGGCTCGCCGGTCAGGCGCACCTGGCCTTGCGCGATGATCGCCATGCGCGGGCAAAGTTCGGTCACGTCCTCGACGATGTGGGTCGAAAGGATCACCACCACGCGTTCGCCGATCTCCGCGAGCAGGTTCAAGAAGCGTTGGCGTTCCTCGGGATCGAGCCCCGCGGTGGGTTCGTCCACGATCACCAGCTTGGGATCACCGATCAGCGCCTGCGCGATGCCGAAACGTTGGCGCATGCCGCCCGAGAATCCACCCAGCTTGCGCTTGCGCACGTCCCACAGATTCACCTGTTTCAGCAAAGCATCGACGAGGTCGCGGCGTTCGCCACGGCGGGTGACGCCCTTCAGTACCGCGAAGTGGTCCAGCATCGCCTCCGCGCTGACCTTGGGGTACACGCCGAATTCCTGCGGCAGGTAACCCAGCACGCGCCGCGT
>DAIUEL010000303.1:0-2225 GCA_036845145.1 Rhodanobacteraceae bacterium
TCATCCCGGAATACTCGCGCCATCCATGGCGCTCGCGCTACGCGCCGCCTTCGGCGTTCGCGTTTGCAATCCTGCAAACGCAGTCGCGAAGCGATATCCGGGACCCAGCGCCTTGATGTACTGGATTGGCGCAGAAGTCATCGGGCCCAAGCTTGCGCGCGGATGACGAACATGGTTGATCGAATACTCCCTCGCGGCCACCTTTGATTCCCCAAGACGACGACGCCGGCCAGAGGCCGGCATCATCGTCCCCATCCGGCTGCAGGCTTCAGCCCTTGCGCGCCAATTCCAGCTCGGTAACGCGCTTTTCCAATTGCGTGACCTGTTCACGCGCCCGTTCGAGGACGGCGCGCTGGGCGTCGAATTCTTCGCGGGTGACAAGGTCGAGGCGGCGCAATCCATGCGCCAGCACATCCCGAAAATTGGCTTCCATGTCGTCCCGCGCCTGCGCCAGTCCCGGAGGAACCAGGGTAGCCAGCCGGTGCGCGAGTTGGTCTATGGAGTGCACGTCGATCATGCCGTCGCCTCGATGCGCGCACAGATTAGGGCGTCGGGATTGACGCGCCTATCAGCGGGCGCCGCGTTGTGGTGTAGGGATTTTCCTACAGGGTAATGGGTTCGTCCATGAATGCGGCTTCGCTCAGCGCCGAGGGGAAAGCCTGATTTTTCGGCAAGCCAGTCCGGATCGCCGCTTTACGGCGTCCGGGATGACGCCGGCGAAACACGGGTTCCATTTCCTGATGTTCCACGACGGCCCGATCGAAGCACTTTGGCATTTCACTCCGGTAAGATCGCCACCATGAAACTGATCACCGCCATCATCAAGCCGTTCAAGCTCGACGACGTGCGCGAGGCGCTTTCGGAAGTGGGCGTCAACGGCATCACCGTCACCGAGGTCAAGGGTTTCGGACGCCAGAAGGGCCATACCGAGTTGTACCGCGGCGCCGAGTACGTGGTGGATTTCCTGCCCAAGGTGAAGCTGGAAATCGCGCTGCCGGACAATCTGGTCGAGCGCGCGCTCGAGGCGATCAGCCATGCCGCCCGCACCGGCAAGATCGGCGACGGCAAGATCTTCATCTCGACGCTGGATCAGGTGATCCGGATTCGGACTGGCGAACTCGACGCCGATGCTTTGTAGGGGCGATCATCCCTGATCGCTGCCTCGTTGCGGCACCGGTTTATCCGATACGCACTTGCGCAGCGGATACCGGAACGGCCATCCATGGCCTGACTCCCCACGACAGCCGCTTCGGATGAAATCCCGAATGCCCGCTCGCGACGGTTCTTCGCGGGCTACTTCAATCCGGACTGGATGCTGTCGGCCGTCACCCGCCGATGGTGGATCAGCAGCCCGACGTAGTAGGCGATGTAGTAACCCAGCAGCAAGCCCAGGATCGCCATCGTCAGCGGGCTGCGCTGGTAGGCGGCATAACCGCCCGACGCCGCGTGCGCCATCCCGGGGTACAGCACCATGAGGCGGTACAGCAGGCGGCCGAGGAGCAGCGCGGTCAGCGCCATGCCGATCCACGGATTCGGAAAATAGCAATCGTTGCGGCCGTCGATCTCGAAGCGCGTCAGCTTCAGTGCCAGCATGCCCAGCACCACGCCGCCGGCCAGTCCCGCGGTCAGTCCGACCGCGAGGCGCGGGTCGATCAATCCCTGCGTCGCGACCAGCAACGTGACCACCGAAAGCATGGCCACGCGGGTCCACATGCGTTTCGGCTGGATCGGCTGGCGGCCGAAATTGCGGCGCGTGCGCGCGTACAGCCGCCACACGATCAGCGGCGCGACCACGAGTGGCGCGATGACGTTGGGGGTCATGGGCAAGGGGCCTCCGTGCGCAACGGCCGCATTCTGCACGAAAACCGGGAGCGGGTGACGTGTCGTTTGTCATGCAGGTTCCCTGACGCCGGTTCAGCGTTGGCACCGGGAACACCAGTACGTCATGCGCTGCCCGATCACTTCGGCGCGGACCGGCGTGCCGCAGACCTTGCACGGCTCGCCCGCGCGGCCGTACACGTTGAGTTCCTGCTCGAAGTAGCCGGGCGCGCCATCCGGTGCCAGGAAATCGCGCAGCGTGGTGCCGCCGCGGGTGATCGCGTACTCCAGCACGCGGCGGATCTCGGCGGCGATCCGCGCGTAGCGTGCGCGCGATACCGCACCGGCCGCACGCTTCGGGTGCACGCCGGCTGCGAACAACGCTTCGCTGGCATAGATGTTGCCGA
>DAIUEL010000304.1:0-2207 GCA_036845145.1 Rhodanobacteraceae bacterium
TAGTCGGCTTCGTCGGAGGCGAGCCACGCGGCGACGCGCGCGATGTCGGCGGGCACGCCGATGCGACCGAACGGGATCAGTTTCTTCAGCGCGGCGGCGGCCTGCGGCGTGTCCCAAGCCTTGCGGTTGATCGCGGTTTCGATGGCGCCGGGGCAAATCGAGTTGACGCGAATCTTTTGCGGCGCCAATTCCTGCGCGATCGATTCCATCAACTGCTTGATGCCACCCTTGGTGGTGGCGTAGTTGCAGTGCCCGGCCCATGGGATTTCCTGGTGCACGGAGCTGGTGAAGATGATCTTGCCGAGCGCGCACGACACATCACGCATGCCGCGCCGGGTGAATTCGCGCGCGGCTTCGCGCGCCACGAGGAAGGCGCCCGTGAGGTTCACGCCGATCACCTGGTTCCACTGCGCGAGCGTCATGTCCACCAGCTGCGCGTCGCGCTGGATGCCCGCGTTGGAACACACGATGTCGAGCGTGCCGAACTGTTCGATCGACGCGGCGAACATTGCCTGCACCTGGTCCTCCTTGCTGACATCGGCCTGCACCGCGATGGCCTTGCCCGCGCCCGCCGCGTTGATTTCGTCGCAGATTTTCCGCGCGGCTTCCGGTTGCACCACGTAGTTGACCGCGACGTTGGCGCCCTGTGCCGCGAGTTCGCGCGCGATGCCTTCGCCGATGCCGGAGTTGGCGCCGGTGACCAGCGCGTTCTGGCCGGCAAGGCGCCGGGGCGAGCATTGTGCATTCATGGCGATTCCTCCTTGTTGGATGGGCTTGCGTTGTCCAGCCAGCCGCCGGTGAAACCCGCGCGTTGCAGGCCCGTGCGGATCGTGGGGCACCCGCGCATCAGGTCCCAGATCATCCGGCTGCGATGGTTTTCGATCATCAGCACGATCGGACCCTGGTGCAGCGCGAAGTGCCACGGCGACACCCATGCGGTCATGCCGCCCGGATCGCCGTAGTTGGGCTCGGGGTACGACATGTTGAACGAGGCGTGGAAGCCGTAGCCGGCCGGGCTGTGGCCGATCAGCGCTTCGAGGTGACGGATTTCATCCAGCACGATCTTCGGCGCGAACGGCAGCGAGGCGATCGCCGCCCATGGCGAGATCGTGCCGTCGTCCGGGCCGAATGGTGCGCCGCGCGCGGTGTAGTCGAAGAACCGCCGCACGCGTCCGTGGTACGGGGCGTTCACGTTGCCGGGGCCATCGGTGGCCGAGAAGCCCCAGCAGTTTTTTTCGTAACCGACGAAGCGGCGCGGGTTGCGGCGCGCGTATTCGCGCTGGATCTCCGTGGCGACGCGGCTGTTCTCGAAGTAGTCGGTGTGCTTGGACGCCATGAACCGGTCGCGGATGCCGCGCGTGTCGATCCAGATGTGCGAGAACTGGTGGATGAACAGCGGCCCCGCGTAGAGCACGTCACGGCCGTACAGGCGTCGCCATTTGAAGGTGGACGTCCACGCGTGATATGCGTCGGGCGTCACCGGAAATTCGGGTGCGGCCAGCGCCAGCAGGTACAGGATCAGCGCTTCGTTGTAGCCAAACCAGCGGCACTTGAGGAACCCCGATTCCGGTTTCCAGCCCAGCGCCACTGCGTCGCCGCCGTTGCGGGCCCAGCGCCAGTCCACGCGCGCATAGATGGCCTGCGCGCGTTCGCGCACTTCGCGTTCCGCGGCGCCGTCGCCGGAGAAATACCGTGTGGCCACCAGCATCCCCGCCAGCAGCAGCGCGGTGTCGATGGTGGACAGCTCGCATTTCCACGCGCGGGTCGCGCTGTCGGGGTCGAGGAAGTGATAGAAGAATCCCTTGTAGCCGACCCCGTCCTTCGCGCCGCTTTGGTCCGCCGCATCGAAGAAACGCAGCGCGGCCAGCGTATGCGCCCATGCATCGCGATACGGCATCCAGCCGCGCTCTACTCCGATCGGATAACACGACAACGCGAAACCGACGGCAGCGATGCTGGCCGGCTGGGTAGGGCGGGTGGAATCGAGCACCAGTCCGGTGTGCGGATTGACGTGCCGTTCGAAGAAACGGAACGCCTTGCGTTGCAGATCGTCCAGCACCGCCTCGTCGGTGTGGCTGGTGCGATCGATGTTGCGTCCGGCGGGCGGGGAAGCGACGGACGGAGAAGTCACTTTGGCGGACATGGCGGGCGCAAGCTCGCTGCCGAGGCGTCGGAGTTGCCGGTGAACGTGGTGGACATGGACGAGT
>DAIUEL010000305.1:0-2205 GCA_036845145.1 Rhodanobacteraceae bacterium
AGCTGATAGCAGGTGAGCTGCGGCGCGGCGCCCTCCGGCAACGCCTCCAGCTTCGGCACCTCCAGTGCGTGCGCGGGACACGCTGCTGATTCGGTCACGATGTCGGACATCGTCGTTGCTCCGGATGCGGACAGGCGGGCGGCGCCGCCCCACATGGCATCCTTTGCCGCATCGGCGCCCGCGTCAAGCTGCGCCGCCGCAATGGGCCCCGCGGCCGGCCGGCTTTCACGCACGATTGAGGCGATACCGCGCATACTCCGGCTGTTGTGCGATTCACGCACGGTTGATGGGTATCCGACCATGCCTGCCGATGCACGATCCGCTTTGGGAGCCTGCCTGCTGGGTGGTGCCGGTTACACCGTGCTGTTGACTGCCGCGGGCGCGGGCTGCAGCTACTGGAATGGGCTGACGGTCAGCCGGTGGCGCGCTGGCGACCGCGGCGGTGAACAGGGCGGTTACGTATTTGTTCGCGACACCGCGGACGGAACGGCATGGTCGGTGACGGCATTGCCGTGCGGCGGCGTGACGCGACACTGGTTCGATGACGCGATGGCGCGGTTCGCGAGGCGCGACGGCCCGTTCGTCACCACGCTCGAAGTCGCGGTCGATCCCGACCATCCGGTGGAGGTGCGCGGCATCGGTATCCACAACGACGGACCGGTCGAACGGGAAGTCGAATTGACTTCGTATCTGGAGCTGATCCTCGGCTCCGACCGAGGCGATCGCGCGCATCCAGCCTATTCGAAAATGTTCGTGCAGACGGCATTCGAGGACGGCGTGCTGTTGGCGTGGCGGCGCAAGAAGGACCCGTCGGAGCCGGACGCGTGGGCGGCGCACGCACTGGTCGTGGACGGCGACGAACGCGGAGCACGCGAATGCGAAACCGATCGAGCGCGCTTCATCGGTCGCGATGGTTCGCTGGCGGTGCCGGCGGCATTGCGTGACGGCCGGTCTTTGTCCGGCAGTGTCGGCACGGTGCTGGATCCGATCTTCAGTTTGCGCACGCGCGTGGCGGTCGGGGCAGGTGAGACGCGTCGTGCGGCATTCGTGACCGCAGTCGGCGCCTCGCGCGACGAGGTGCTCGGGTTGATCCGGAACTATCGGACGGCCGATGCCTGTGCAGAGATTTTCGCGCACGCGCGTGCGGCAGCGTGGCGCTCGCGGAACAGTCTTGGCGTCGAGGAGGCTGCGACGCGGCGTTTTCGGCGCCTCACGGGCGCACTGGTCGGCGTCGATCCATCATGGCGTGCCGATCCGGCAGAGGTCGCGAAGGGCGAGGGCGGCGCGCCGGTGTTGTGGGCCAAGGGCATCTCCGGCGACCTGCCGATTGTGCTGCTGCGTCTCGATGATGCGGCGCAAATCGGCTTGTTCGAAGAACTGCGGCGTGCGCAGCAGTGGTGGCGCGCTCGCCAGCTTCCCGTCGACCTGGTGGTGCTCCACGCCGCCACAGGCGATGACGCCGACGCGCTCGGCGTTTCGCTGCAACACGCGATCGGCGATACGCGCCAACAAGACAAGGCGCAGGGTTCGGTGTTCGTGCTGCGCGAACACGGCCTCGACGAGCGGTTGCTCGCCGGTTTGAAAACGGCAGCCTGCATCGTGCTGGATGGGCGCGACGGGTTACTCGAAGCGCAACTGGCGGAGCGTTTGGATACCGCCGTGAGCGAAGTGCCGCGCGTTCGATCGGTACACGCGCGTGGCGGCAAGCCTTCGTCCATGCCATCGCGAAAGGATTTGCAATTCTGGAACGGATGCGGCGGCTTCATGCCCGACGGTCGCGAGTACGTGACGCTGCTGGACGACGGCGGGCATACGCCCGCGCCATGGGCGCACGTCGTCGCGAATCCCGATTTCGGCTTCCTCGTCACTGCCACGGGCGGCGGCTATTGCTGGGCCGTCAACAGCCAGCAGAACCAGATCACGCCGTGGTCGAACGACGCCGCGCGCGACCCGGTCGGCGAGGCCTTCCTGCTGCGCGATGCCGATGACGGCATCGAATGGAGCGCCACCGCATCCCCGGTTCGCGCTGGCGGCGCCACCTATGTCGCGCGCTTCGGTCCCGGTTACGCGCGCTTTGATGCGAACGTGCACGGCATCGAATCGGCTTTGGTGCAATGCGTGGCGGCATCCGATCCGGTGAAGATTTCATGCCTGCGCCTGCGCAACCGCAGCGGCCGGACGCGCCGCATTGCGGTGGCGCAAATG
>DAIUEL010000306.1:0-2198 GCA_036845145.1 Rhodanobacteraceae bacterium
TGCTCGCGCTGCCGTGGTTGAACGATCCGCGCCTGCCGCACCTGCTCGACTGGCAACGTCGCGCGGCGCTGGTGCGGTGGCGGCGCGGCGGCAGTTTTATGGCGGTGGGCATCGTGCTTGCCGCTGTTCCGATCGGGGCACCCATGGTGCAAGTGAGCGCATTGGTGCTGCTGGTGCTCTCGTGGTCATGGTTGACGGTGGTGATGCGAGCCAGCGCCGATGCTTTCATCTCGGCCGTACGGCTGCTCGCGGCGGTGCCCTGGAATGTCCGTTCCGCGCGAATGGCCGCGCTTCGCTATCCGCTGGTCGCAACACCGTGCGCGCTGGTTTTCATGGTGGTCGGGGCCGCGTTGCTCCGGCACGGCGTGGTAGTGCTGCTGTGGATTGTCTGCACGGGCGCGGCTTCGGCATGGCCGCTCGTCCGGCTCGCGCGCGCCACGCGCTTTGCGGACCCCCGCGCGTGACAGGGTTGCTTCGTGCGACGAACTTGCGCGTGGCGTACGGCGACGTTCCCGTGCTCGACGGCGTTGATCTGACCCTCGCGCGCGGCGAATTCGTCGCGTTGATTGGCCCCAATGGCGCCGGCAAGACTACCTTGCTGCGTACCATCGCCGGTATCGCGCCTTTGGACGGTGGCCATATCGACCTCGATGGACATGATCTTGCGAGCGCGCCGCGCTCGGCGAAGCAGGCGATCGGACTTGCGATCGATCCGCCCGGTTTGCCGGCGTTGCTGACGGGTCGCGAATGCTTGTCCTTGTTTGCAGGCGCGCGTGGGTTGCCGACCATTCCGGCCACCACGCTTGCGCTCGGCGAAACCCTGTCGCTGATGCCGGTACTGGATCGGCGCATCGACAGCTATTCGCTCGGGATGCGGCAGAAACTCGGGATCATGCTGGGATTGTTGGGTGAGCCACCATTGCTGCTGCTGGACGAACCGTTCAACGGACTCGATCCCCGCAGCGCCCTGGCGTTCAAGACCCATCTTGTTTCGCTGGTGGCGCGCGGTGATACCAGCGCACTGCTCGCCACGCATTCGCTCGACGTGGCCGAGCGCCATGCGACGCACGTCGTGTTGCTGATGGATGGCCGCGTGCGGCGATCATGGGACACCGCCGAGCTGGCTGCCATGCGCGAGAACCCGCAGCATTCGCTCGAGAAGGCGATGGCCGGGGCGTGCGGAACATGAGTGCGCCACGCATCGCAATCACGCGGCGCATTGAACGAGGGGCCGGCGTGCGAAGCGGTACGGTGGGAGGACGAGCGAGCGTCGGCAACCGTCGCCGTGCGTCCGGATACCTTACAGTTGCGGCCTTCGTATTTTTGATCGCAAGTAATTGATACGCGACTCGATTTTCATGAAAACTGAGGTCCGCTGAACTTCAGTGCGTCGGGATTCCTGACAATTCGCACATGGTTTTTCGGGATGCGGCAATGCATGGCATTGATATGTGGAAAGATTGTTTCGTGGCACAAAAGTTGCGGCGCCAAGGGTACCAACCACGAGGAGGGAACCTGCCATGCGCGCCATTGCCTTCGTAGCGCTCGCCGCGTTCTTTTCGGCCAACGCATTCGCGATGCCGATCCACTGGAATACCTGGACATCCCCGTCGTCCGGCTCCCTCACTGCCAATGCCGACACCGTGGCAGTCTCGTTTTCCACGGCCAACCCCCACACCAATATCGCGAACTACCCATCCTGGTCGCCGTCGGGCACGTTCGCGGACGGCGTGGCCGTGGACAACGGTCCGGCCCAATCCAACGGCATCATGCAGTTATTCGGTGGCACCAGTGCATTGAACACGTTGACGTTCGCGGTCCCGGTCGTCGATCCGGTGTTCTCCATCTGGAGCCTCGGTCAGGCCGGCACCCAAGCATCCTTCGACTTTGTCGGAGTCACCCCGGTCATGGTCGCCGGAGGCCCGAACGCCGAGTACGGCGGTTCCGCCATCACCGTCTCCGGCAATATCGTGAACGGCCGCGAAGGGAACGGCACCATACAGTTTATCGGCACGTATTCGAGCATCGAGTGGACCAATCCCACCTTCGAGAACTGGTACGGCTTCAATGTCGGTATTGCCGATGTGGGTACGCCTACCCCCGTGCCGGAGCCTGGCCAGCTGGTCCTGTTCGTTCTCGGACTGGGTCTGCTGATCGGGTTTCGCGGCTTGGCGCGCGTGCGCGGTTGACCGACGGAC
>DAIUEL010000307.1:0-2163 GCA_036845145.1 Rhodanobacteraceae bacterium
GTCAACGAACTCGGCGTGTTCGCGATGGGCGACAAGGGCCTGCGCGAAGTGCCGAACCCGTCCGCGATTTTCCTGTCGTCGCAACAGGGTGCGACGCCCGGCAGCGCCGTGATGGTGACGCGTGAAGGCACGCGCCCGTTGCTGGTGGAAGTGCAGGCGCTGGTCGATCAATCGAGTCTCGGCAATCCGCGCCGCGTCGCGCTGGGGCTGGAACAGAACCGGTTGGCGATGCTGCTGGCGGTGCTGCACCGCCACGGTGGCGCGGCGGTGTTCGACCAGGACGTGTTCGTCAACGTGGTCGGCGGTATCCGGGTGCAGGAAACGGCGGCCGACCTGCCGGTGTTGCTGGCGGTGTTGTCGAGTTTTCGCGATCGCGCCTTGCCCGAGAAAACCGTGGCGTTCGGCGAAGTCGGGCTATCCGGCGAGGTGCGGCCCGTGCCGAACGGCGAGGAACGCCTGAAGGAAGCTGCGCATCATGGGTTCCGGCGCGCGATTGTGCCGCGGGCGAATGCGCCGAAGAAATCCGCGCGCATCGGTGACATGGAAGTGCTCGGCGTGGAACGCCTGCGCGAGGCGATCGACGCCAGCAGTTAGCCGTCAGATCGGCTGCAATGCCTTGAACGCCGGCAGCCGTTCTGCACGCGCAGCGAAGGCCGCGAACGCGGGGTAGTCGCGTGCCGACACGATCTCCACGGCCACGATTTGCGTGAACGTCCACGCCACGGCGACCGTGACATCGGCCTGCGTCGGGGCATCGCCGCAGAGCCAACGGTCGACGGATGCCTCGTGCAAGTCCGCATCGAGCAACCCGCAAGCGTCGCGCAGTTGTCCGTCGACGCGTTGCAGCCAGCCCGCATCCCGCAGTTCCGGCGCGCGCTTCAGCTCGTAGAAATGCTGCACCGCCTTTTCGCATGCCACCAGTGCCAGGCCGATCGGACGCAGTGCGCGGCGGCGCGCTTCGGGATCGCGCGGCATCAGGCTGCGTCCGGCAAGCGTTTCCGCGTAATCGATGATCAACGAGGACTCGACCAGTACGCAGCCATCGTCGCAGATCAAGGTCGGCGCCTTGACCAGTGGATTCAGGGATTGGAACGCCTCGAAATCGCGAAACACCGACAGTGGGCGATGCTCGAACGGAATGCCGAGCATCCGCAGCGAAATCGCGGCGCGCCGCACGTAGGGTGAATCGAGCATGCCGATCAGTTGCATGGTGACTCCGTCAGTTCGCGGCCAGCCGATCCAGTCGGATGGCGCCACGGTCCACCCGCAGGACCGAGCCCTGCTCGTACCAGTCGCCGAGCACGAGGCGTTGGGCGGGTTTGCCGTCGAGCGTGAATTCGTGGATCGCGGGGCGATGGGTGTGGCCGTGGATCATCCGCGTGACGCCGGCCTGGCGCAGCGCGTTTTCCACCGCTTGCGGGTTCACGTCCATGATCGCCATGTCGGTGGACGAGGTGTGCGCGCGGCTGGCGTCGCGGGCCTGCGCCGCGAACGCGCGGCGTTCGCGCAATGGGCGTGCAAGGAAGGCTTGCTGCCAGGCCGGATCGCGCACCTGTTTGCGAAATGCAAGATAGGCGTCGTCGTCGGTGCACAGCACGTCGCCGTGCAGGATCAGGGTGGGCGTACCGTACAGGTCGATGACGGCGCCATCGTCCACGAGGCCCATGCCGCAGCGCCGCGCGTAAGCCTCGCCCAGCAGGAAATCGCGGTTGCCGACGACGAAATACACCGGTGCGCCCGCGTCGGCGGCGCCACGCAGCGCGCGGGCGACGCGCGCATTCAAGGCGGCGTCATCATCGTCGCCGATGTAGGCTTCGAACAGGTCGCCCAGGATGTAAAGCGCGTCGGCGCTGCGTGCTTCGCCCGCGCAGAAGCGCTCGAAGTCATCGACGATGTGCGGGCGCGCGTCGTCGAGGTGCAGGTCGGAGACGAACAGCGTCGCCACGGATCAGTGCTTCGCGGGCTTCTTCGAAGCCGGCGGCGCCGAAGCAGGTACCTGTCCGGTCACCGGCGACACCGGTTCCTCGACCGGGTGCGCGGCTTCGCCGATCACCTTCGCGCCTTCGATCACCACCAGCGGACGCGGGACGTCGCCGATGAACGGGCCCTGCGGGCCGGTCGGCAGGTTGTCGATCTTGTCCACCACGTCCATGCCCTTGACGA
>DAIUEL010000308.1:0-2134 GCA_036845145.1 Rhodanobacteraceae bacterium
TGTGCAGGACTTCATGCACGTCCCGAACCGTGCAAGCGCCGTGTTCCCACAGCACCTGCAGGATTTCGAGTTCGGCCTCGGTGGGCCGTGACGGCGTGGTGCGACCGGTCATCGTGACTGGGACCAAGCCTCTTGCAGTTGCCGCACAGCCATGACGGCCGGAACACGTACATCATCAATGCGCCCGTTCCGCAGCCGCGTTGCACATTGCCACCGCACGGCAAATGGTCCAATCCCGCTCATGTCCCTGCCAGCCTCAATGGCCGCCCTTCAATTGTTGCGAATTTTGCAAGGCATGATTGCGCAAGAATTCCTGCGCACCATTTTGCTCGGCCTGGATCTGCGCATAGGTCTTGCAGGTTTTCACCGGCAGATGGGAGCCGACCGGCATCACGGTCTGGCAGATCAGGCGATCGCCGTCCTTCCTGGTAAGAATGGCATTGACGGTACTCTGATCAGCGAGCAAACGCACTTTTGCAGCCTGGTCCATTTTGTCCACGCTGCCGAATTGATCGTAAAGCTTGCCCATGTCGGCAAAACTTCCCTCGACCGTCGCGCGCTCATTGGCATCGATGTACTGCCAACGACCACCAGGCTGCATCTGCTGCTGAATGGCAGCAACGACCGCTTCGAAATTTTCCTTGCTGTCGGCCTTCACGACGGGCTTGCCATTTTCTTCCGGGACAGCCGCCGCTGGCACTCCGGCAGGTTGCACCGCTTGGGTCGGGGCCGCAACGGGCGACGCAGTCGGGGCGGAAGCCACGCCCTGATCCGGTTGGGTACTGCTCGTGGTCGCGCAACCCTGCAGGGCCAGTGCGCTGATCATGAGCGAACAAAGCAACAAGCTGGAAATTTTCACGTGGACTCCCCTGCCGTAATGGATCGTGACGGATTGCCGCGCCGGGTCGGCACGGCTCCATGACATCCTAGGCACGAGGCCGGCAGGCTGTCAACGATTATTTTCGTACTACGTGCATCGTGGGACGATTTTCGACAAATTGCCAAGCACGTTCATGCCTGATGGGCTTCAAGATGACTAACCACCGCATTCGCCACATCCATCCCCGTCACGGTCTCGATGCCTTCCAGACCGGGCGAAGCGTTGACCTCCAGCACCAGCGGGCCGCGCGCCGATCGCAGCAGGTCCACCCCCGCAATGCCGAGGCCGAGCACCTTGGCCGCGCGCAGCGCGATGCGGCGTTCCGCCGTGCTCAACTGCACCGGACTGCCGGTGCCGCCGCGATGCAGGTTGGCGCGGAAGTCGCCGTCCACCGCGGCGCGCTGCATGGCGGCCACGATTCGATCGCCCACCACGAAACAGCGAATATCGCGGCCGTTCGCTTCGCGCACGAACTCCTGCACCAGGAAGTTGGCGTACAACCCACGGAATGCCTCGATCACGCTCTGCGAGGCCGCGGGTTTTTCCGCCAGCACCACGCCGCTGCCCTGCGCGCCCTCGTTGAGCTTGATCACATGCGGCGGCGGGCCCAGCATGTTCATGAGGTCGGCGGTGTCGTCGGGATTGTCGCCGAACACCGTCACCGGCAAGTCGATGCCGTGTTTCGCGAGCAGTTGCAGGCTGCGCAGCTTGTCGCGCGCACGCAGCACCGCATCCGAGGAACTCGGCGTGTACACGCCCATCATCTCGAACTGGCGCAGCACCGCAGTGCCGTAGAAGGTGACCGATGCGCCGATCCGCGGGATCACGCAGTCGAACCCTTTCAGGGCGCGGCCACCGTAGTGCAAGGCGAAGCCGTCATGCGCGATGCGCAGGTAACAACGCAGCGGATCGAGCACCCGGACGCGGTGCCCGCGGGCGCGCGCCGCCGCGACCAGCCGCATCGTGGAATACAGGCGCGAATTGCGGGAAAGGATTGCGATTTTCACCAATGGACCCTGAAGAACGCTGGCAATCCTGCCCTCGAGAGATGTTTTGCCCGAGGCCGCATTTGTTTGAAGTCAGGCCAAGGAAAGGCCGTTCTGACGCGGACGACTCCATGAGCTCCCAGCCGCGAGTCCGCTTGGACATGCACGATCATGGACGATCGCAGAAACCAAGCGGGTGAAGGGAATCGAACCCTCGTCAGTAGCTTGGGAAGCTACAGCTCTACCATTGAGCTACACCCGCGCCGGA
>DAIUEL010000309.1:0-2088 GCA_036845145.1 Rhodanobacteraceae bacterium
TTCCGCTGCGCCTCGTTGCCGTTGTGGAAGATGTTGTTGACGCACAGGTTGGAATGCGCGCCGTAGGACAGCCCGACCGAACCCGACGCGCGCGAGATTTCTTCCATTGCGATTACGTGCGCGAGATAACCCATCCCGCTGCCGCCGTATTCGGTCGGCACCGTGATGCCGAGCAACCCCATGTCGCCGAGCTTCTTCCACAGATCGGACGGAAACAGGTTGTCGCGGTCGATCTGGTCCGCGCGCGGCGCGATTTCCTTCTCCGCGAAGGCGTGCACGCTTTCGCGCAACAGGTCGATGTCTTCGCCGAGCTTGAAAGGCTGCATTCGATTTTCCCGCGACGTCATTCTGGCAAATGGGTGATCCATTGTGCCGCATTCGCGCCAGTCGCAACTTTACTTCGTCATTCCGGGACTGCCCGCGTCACGCGCGGGCAGCACCCGGAATCGGTCATTGATGGCGCTGAAACCGATTCCGGGTTCACCCCTTCGGGGCGCCCCGGAATGACAACTTGCAAGGGGTGCTTTCCCGAATGCCGGTCCCGGGTCCCGAGCCCCGACGCTTACTGCCCGCGCATCCTGCCAAGGAACCGCGCGCCGTCGTTGCCCATCGTCGGCAGCTTGATCTTGCCGATGGCGTTGATGCGCTCCTCGGCCATCCGGTCGGCGGCCTTGTAGGTCGGAATGCCGTCGCGGTCGGCGATCTGGAAAATGCGGCCGACGTTGTAGTAGATGCTGCGCATCATGCGCATCGCGCGCTCGCGGTTGTAGCCGTCGATTTCCAGCGACACGTTCATCACGCCGCCGGCGTTCACCGCGTAGTCGGGCGCGTACACCACGCCGCGCTTCATCAACTCGTCGCCGATCGCGTCGGTGGAAAGCTGGTTGTTGGCGATGCCGCAGATGATCGGCGCCTTGATGCGGTCGATGGTCTGCTCGTTCACGGTGCCGCCCAGCGCGCAGGGGCTGAACACGTCGCAGTCGACGTCGTAGATCTCGTCGATGCCGACGGCCTCGCAGCCGAGTTCGTCGACGCAGCGCTGCACCGCTTCCTTGTTGATGTCGGTGACGAACACCTTGGCGCCCTGTTCGCGCAGCAGCTTGATGAACTCGCTGCCGACGTGGCCCGCGCCCTGCACCGCGAAGCGGTACTTGCCGATGTCTTCGTTGCCGTGCTTGTAGTTGAGCGTCGCCATCACGCCCTGCAACGCGCCGTACGCGGTGAACGGGGAGGGATCGCCGGAGCCGCCGTGCACCTGGTGCACGCCAGTCACGAATTCGGTTTCGCGGTAGACGTATTCCATGTCGTTGACGTCGATGCCGACGTCCTCGGCCGTGATGTAGCGACCGTGCAGCGAATTGATGAATCGCCCCAGCGCGCGGAACAGCGCCTCGGATTTGTCCTTGGCCGGGTCGCCGATGATCACCGCCTTGCCGCCGCCGAGGTTCAGGCCCGCCACCGCGTTCTTGTAAGTCATGCCGCGCGAGAGGCGCAACACGTCGTTCAGCGCTTCCTCGTCGGTCTTGTACGGCCACATGCGCAGGCCGCCCAGCGCCGGACCCAGCACGGTGTTGTGGATCGCGATGATGGCCTTGAGGCCGGCATCCTTGCTCTGACAGAACACGACCTGCTCGTGGCCGGTGGTGGCGATGGTTTCGAAAAGCATCGGGTACTCCAGTTGCGCGCGGTCGCGCGCGGTTGGCATCAAGGCGCCGTGGCGCCGCGTCGGGAAAAGCGAGGCCAGCCGGGCTTCGAAGTGGCCCGGTCCTGCGTTCGCAGCCGCCTAGTGTAACCGGAGATCGCGGCGCGGGGCTGGCGCTGGCGCAGCTTGCACATCAAGACAAGCTCGCAAGTGCATGAATACGCGAGTGTTGCTATTGCCTGTTGCAGCGTCGCGACATGGCAAGGCAGGATGCCTCCCTCCGCCTCGAGTCATGGAGCGCCGATGTCGACGACTGCCCCCGCCCGTTGTTGCATCGTCGGCGGCGGTCCGGCCGGCATGATGCTGGGCCTGCTGCTGGCGCGCGCGGGCGTGCCGGTGACGGTGCTGGAAAAACACGGCGATTTCCTGCGCGATTTCCGCGGCGA
>DAIUEL010000310.1:0-2078 GCA_036845145.1 Rhodanobacteraceae bacterium
CCAGGCCCGGTTCGCTCAAACCCATCGATTCGAGGAACTCGCCGCGGTCGGCTTCATCGAGTTGCGCCAGCTCTTCCTCGATCGCGGCGCACACCGGTACCACCACCGCGCCTTCGGCGCCCGCGCGCTGGTGCACCGCGTCGAGATGAGGATTGTTCTCGAAGCCATCCTCGCGCACGTTGGCGACGTACATCAGCGGTTTCATCGTCAGCAGGAACAGGTCGCGGATCGCGGCGCGCTCCTCGTCGTCCAACGCCACCGACCGCGCAGCCTTGCCTTCGTTCAACGCGGCTTGAAGCTTCTCCAGTACCGGGCGCTTGGCCATCGCTTCCTTGTCGTTGGCCTTGGCGGCTTTTTCCACCCGCGCCAGCGCTTTGTCCACGGTTTCGAGATCGGCGAGCGCTAGTTCGGTATCGATGGTTTCGATGTCGGCGACTGGATCGATCCTGCCCGCGACGTGCACGATGTCGGGGTGCTCGAAGCAACGCACCACGTGCGCGATCGCATCGACCTCGCGGATGTGCGCGAGGAACTTGTTGCCGAGGCCTTCGCCTTGGGACGCACCCGCAACCAGGCCCGCGATGTCCACGAATTCCACGGACGCCGGGATGATTTTCTGCGGATGCACGATGTCCGCGAGTTGCTGCAGGCGCGGATCGGGCACCGGCACCACGCCGACGTTCGGATCGATGGTGCAGAACGGAAAGTTCGCCGCGGCGATGCCCGCTTTCGTCAGCGCGTTGAAGAGCGTGGACTTGCCGACGTTGGGCAGGCCGACGATGCCGCATTGGATGGCCATTTGGAGCTCCGGGAACAGGGAACAGGAACGAAGAAGCGGGACAAAGAGCAGACGCGCAACCCAGCGCCTGCTTATGTTCCCCGTTCCCCGTTCCCCGTTCCCGTTGTATGGGTATGCAGCCGCTTCATCGCCTCGTTGAACTCGCCCGCGACGACGAGCGGCAATATATCCCGAGCGCGCGCGATCGAATCCAGCATCGCGTCCTCATCGGCAGGGTTCGGATTGCCGAGCACCCACGGCGTCACGCGATTGCGGTCGCCAGGGTGGCCGATGCCGATGCGCAGGCGATGGAACCTGCCGTGTCCGAGCTGGGCGACGATATGGCGGATGCCGTTCTGGCCGCCGTGGCCGCCATCGAATTTCAGGCGCACGGTGCCGGGCGGCAAATCCAGATCGTCGTGAACCACCAGCAATGCTTCGGGCGCGAGTTTCCAGTAGTTGAGTGCCGCGACGACCGCGTGGCCGCTTTCGTTCATGAACGTGTCGGGCTTGATCACCCGCACCTGCTCGCCACCAATCGTGACGCGACAGGTTTCCGCCTGCACGCGTTTTTCCGGTGCGAAGCGCACGCCGTCGCCCGCCGCCAGCACGTCGGCGAACCAGAAGCCGGCGTTGTGACGGTTGCGCAGGTATTCGGGCCCGGGATTGCCCAGACCAGCGATGAGTCGGATGCCAGGCATTCGGAGGTGCGCTCAGGCGGTCCGGTGTCGTTGCCGGCCCGGATCGCCGTTGCGCAAGGATTACTTCTTCTCGGCAGGCTTCTTGTCGCCGGCCGCCGGCGCCGCGGCCTTGGCCGCCTCGCCACCCGCCGCAGGCGCCGCGGCACCCGCGGCCGGTGCGCCTTCGGCACCCGCCGCTTCGGCCGGCGCTTCCTCGGCCTCCTCGCGAACTGCCTGCGCAGACACGACGGTGTGGTCGTATTCCTTGCCGATCTTCAGTTCAGGGATTTCGACGCCGGCGGGAAGCTTGAGGTCGGACAGGTGCAGCACGTCGCCCAACCCCAACTCGCCGAGATCCAGGTCGATGTACTCGGGAAGATCCTTCGGCAGGCACGACACTTCGACTTCGGTGATGTTGTGCGAGATCACCACCCCGGAAGTCTTGGCGGCCGGCGACTTTTCCTTGTTGAGGAAGCGGATCGTCACGTACACGCGGACCGGCTTGGATTCGTCGATGCGCAGGAAATCCAGGTGCAGCAGCTGCGGCTTGACTGGATGCTTCTGCACGTCGCGCAGCAGCACCTTCTGGCGGTTGCCGTCGACCAGCAGGTCGAGGATCG
>DAIUEL010000311.1:0-2054 GCA_036845145.1 Rhodanobacteraceae bacterium
CCGGTGCCCGGCATGTCGATGAAGACGAGATCGCTGGCATCCAGCAGGCTGTAGTCGTTGTTGACGAGCTGGTACGGCGCCGCCGGCGTGTGCGTGTCGTCGTTGGTGACGACGCGCTTCGGACCCCACGCGCCCATGTGCAGCCACACCGTCGAGGAACCAGGGCCGCCGTTGTAGATGAAGGTGATCGGACGCGTGGACGCGTCGGCGCCCTGCTTGAAATACGCGACGTAACTCATCGCGACCTGCGGCTTGCCCTCGTCCGCGCCGGTGCCATCCAGTACCAGCGTCCCCGCTTCGGCCCGGTAACTGATCGGCTTGCCTTCCACAGTGACGCTGCCTTGGGTGACGGACGACATTGGTTTGGAAAGCCGCTCGACCAGGCTGCCCGCCTGCGTGTCCTGATCCCGGGATTGCGCGGAATCGCTGGCATTGGCGGAAGAAGCGGCGAGGGCGGGCGCGCTGCACAACAGCAGCGACGCGAGTGCGACGGCAAGGCGACTGGCTTTCATTGAGGATCCCCGGTTGGTTGAGCAACGTTCCCGGCCTTCGAGGCGCTCGGGAGCGCCCGAGTATGCGCGATCGGCGCGGCGGGGTCATACGCCACAAGTCACACTCGAACGTTCCGGGTTGGACAAGTCAACAGCGGCGGACTCGAGCCATTGAAGCATGCGAAAAAAAAACCGGCGCGATCGAGTCGCGCCGGCTCCAGTGCCACGAACGTGCGGAAAGTTACTTGGCGTTGTTGCTGCCGTTGTTCTGGTTGTTGGTCGAATTGATGAAGCCCGCGACGTTGTCGTGCAGTTTCTTCAGCGACGGAATGTGCGCGTAGACCATGTGGCCCGACGGATAGAACGCGTAAGAGATGTTCTTGCGCAGGCTTTCCGGAATCGGCATGTGTTCCAGTTCGTAGACCGCCGCGTAGAACGGCGTCGCGAGATCGTAGAAGCCGCCGTTCATCATCACCTTGAGGTCCGGGTTGTACTTCATCGCTGCGGCGAGGTCGCGAATCACGTTGACGTTCGGCCACGCGAAGTGCATGCCGGGCTGCTTGTGCTTGAAGTCCCAGTCGAAATCTTCGGCGCCATACACCGACGGCCGGTATTTCATGCCTTCGCCGAACTTCAGGTCACTGCGGACGTAGTCGTTGAACGCCGACACGTAGGCCGAACTGATCGCCGCGGATTGCGGGTCGTAGTCGGATTCCTTGCCCAACGGGTCCATGCTGGGTCCGGAGAAGCGGGTGTCGAGCCGGCCGGTCGTGATGTCGGTACCGTTCTGCAGTTCATGCTCGAACATGCCGCCGGTGACGCGCAGGTCGGCCTTCAACAAGTAATCGACCGGCAATCCGGTGAAGTCATGCAGCTTGCCGGCGATTTCCTGACGCTTGGCTTGGCTGAGCGTGGAGCCCGCGAACAACGCTTCGCGATAGTCGCCCTTGGCGAAAGCGATGCTGTCCTTCAGTAATTGCCCGAGCTTGTCGCCGTCGTACTTCGGCAGCTTGTGGTGGTACCACGCGGTGGCGGCATAGGTCGGCAGCGCCAACGCGTAGGGCAGGTCGTTGCCCGGGTCCATATCCGCGCCGTCGACACTGGTGCTGAAGTCGAGGATCTGCGACAGCAGGATCACGCCGTTCAGATCGACGTTGTCCTGGGTCTGGAGGATGTAGGAAAGCACCGCCGAACGAGTGGTGCCGTAGCTTTCGCCGAACAGGTATTTCGGCGAATTCCAGCGGTTGTAGGTGGACAGGAACTTGGTGATGAAGCGCGAGAACGCCTGCGCATCGCCGTCGATGCCCCAGATTTGCTTGGCCAATTCCTTGCGGTCCTTGGCGCGCTCGCCATCGTCCTTGCCCTGCGGCAGCAGGCGGCCGAAGCCGGTGCCTGGCATGTCGATGAACACCAGATCGCTGGCATCCAGCAGGCTGTAGTCGTTGTTGACGAGCTGGTACGGCGCCGCCGGCGTGTGCGTGTCGTCGTTGGTGACGACGCGCTTCGGACCCCACGCGCCCATGTGCAGCCACACCGTCGAGGAACCGGGGCCGCCGTTGTAGA
>DAIUEL010000312.1:0-2041 GCA_036845145.1 Rhodanobacteraceae bacterium
GCTTTGGCTGCTGATTTGAACGCCCCGGCTCGTCCGGGGCGTTTTTTTGTGGGCGGGCCGGTGCCGCGGCGGAGCGAGCCGGTGGCTGCAGGGGTTCCCTTGTTGCCAACCATCTGTTGCGGCTACACTATTCGGCTCACCGACCCGCTTGCTTCGGGTCTCGACCATCCCGGCGGCGGCTTGTGCAACGGCATCTCAAGGTGTCGTTGCACAAGCCACGTGCCGGAACCTGCTCCACTCAACACCTTCATTCAGCGAGAAGGCTCCCATGCCGCTTTCCAACGAACAAACCAGCAAGATCATCGAAGAATACCGCCGCGCGCCGACCGACACCGGTTCGCCGGAGGTGCAGATCGCGCTGCTGTCCGCGCGCATCCAGCAGTTGTCCGACCATTTCGAGTCGCACAAGAAAGACCATCACTCGCGTCGTGGTCTTTTGAAGATGGTGAACCATCGCCGCCGTCTGCTCGGCTATCTGAAAGGCAAGGACGTCGAGCGTTACCAGACGCTGATCGGCCGTCTCGGCCTGCGTCGCTGAGCGACACGCACCATTCGAACCTGCACGCCGGCAGCCGTCGTATCCGAACGCTAGCCGGCTGATCGCGTTTGCCAGGCGCGAACGCACAAACCAAAGGACAACTCCCGTGGCAAAAGTAACCAAGACGTTCCAGTACGGCGAACACGCCGTCACCATCGAAACCGGCGAGATCGCGCGCCAGGCATCCGGCGCCGTGATGGTCAGCATGGGTGGCACCGTGGTGCTGGTCGCGGCGGTCGCCGCGCAGAAAGCGCGCGAAGGGCAGGATTTCTTCCCGTTAACCGTCGACTACCAGGAAAAGTTCTACTCCGCCGGCCGCATTCCCGGCGGTTTCTTCAAGCGTGAAGGCCGTCCGACCGAAAAGGAAACGCTCACCTCGCGCCTGATCGATCGTCCGATCCGCCCGCTGTTCCCCGATGCTTTCAAGAACGAAGTGCAGATCGTCGCCACCGTCGTTTCGCTGAACCCGGAAGTCGACGGCGACATCCCGGCGCTGCTGGGCGCGTCGGCTGCGCTGACGCTGGCCGGCATTCCATTCAAAGGTCCGATCGGCGCCGCGCGGGTTGGGTATGTCGACGGCAAGTATGTGTTGAACCCGTCCCGCACGCAGTTGAACGATTCCGCGCTCGACCTCGTG
Source organism: Rhodanobacteraceae bacterium (assembly GCA_036845145.1). Taxonomy (GTDB): domain Bacteria; phylum Pseudomonadota; class Gammaproteobacteria; order Xanthomonadales; family Rhodanobacteraceae; genus 66-474. The sequence continues at coordinate 1,176 of DAIUEL010000312.1, forward strand.
GTCGCCGGTACCGGCAACGCCGTGCTGATGGTGGAGTCCGAGGCCAAGCTGCTTTCCGAGGACGTGATGCTGGGCGCGGTGACGTTCGGCCACAAGGAAATGCAGGCCGCGATCCGCGCGATCGCCGAGCTTGCGACCGAAGTCGGCAAGCCGTCGTGGAATTGGCAGGCGCCGGAACGCGACGCGCAACTGGTTGCCGCCGTGCGCGGTGAAGTCGGCGACAAGCTGGCCGCGGCGTTCCAGATCAAGGACAAGCTGCAGCGCCGCGACGCGGTCGCCGCACTGAAATCCGACGTACTGGCGGCGCTGAAGGCGCAGGCCGAAGAGAAAGGCTGGCCGACGGCCGACATCGCCGCCGAATTCGAGGATCTCGAATACCACACGGTGCGCGACAGTGTCCTCAAGACCAGGCAGCGCATCGACGGCCGCGGCCTGGAAGACATCCGTCCGATCAACGTGCGCGTCGGCGTGCTCCCGCGCACCCACGGCTCGGCGCTGTTCACCCGCGGCGAGACCCAGGCGCTGGTGACCGTCACGCTCGGCACCGGCCGCGACTCGCAGATCATCGACGCACCGGAAGGCGAGTCGAAGGATACCTTCCTGTTCCACTACAACTTCCCGCCGTACTCGGTCGGCGAGTGCGGCCGCATGGGCGGCCCCAAGCGTCGCGAGATCGGCCACGGCCGCCTTGCCAAGCGCGGCGTGCAGGCGGTCAAGCCGTCGATGGAAGCGTTCCCCTACGTGATCCGCGTGGTTTCGGAAATCACCGAATCCAACGGTTCCTCGTCGATGGCGTCGGTGTGCGGTTCCTCGCTGGCGATGATGGACGCGGGCGTGCCGCTGTCGGCGCCGGTCGCGGGCATCGC
>DAIUEL010000313.1:0-2027 GCA_036845145.1 Rhodanobacteraceae bacterium
GACCTCTGGAAAGCCGACATCGTGGTCGATCACGATGAGACGGTGCAGCGCGCGCTGCACTCGGATCTCTACTACCTGCTTTCCAACACCACGGCCGGCACCGCCTGGTCGGTGGGCGCCTGCGCGCTGACGCCGAACTATGCCGGCCACGTGTTCTGGGATGCCGACTCGTGGGTGTTCCCCGCGTTGTTGTTGCTGCACCCGGAACGCGCCAAGTCGATCGTGATGTTCCGGCATCGCACCATGCAGGGCGCGCGCGAACGTGCCGCGCAATACGGCGTGAAGGGCCTGATGTATCCGTGGGAATCGGACCCGCAGAAGGGCGTTGACGTCACGCCGCATTTCGCCTACGAGGTGTATCGCGAAGTCCACGTCAACGCCGACATCGCGATCGCACAGTGGCAGTACTACCTCGCGACCGAGGATCGCGCGTGGTTGAAGCAGTACGGCTGGCCGGTGATCGAAGGCATTGCCACGTTCTGGAAAAGCCGCGTGACGTACAACAAGGCGAAGGACCGTTACGAGATCGCGCACGTCACCTCGACCGACGAGGCCTACAACGACGTGCTCAACGACACCTTCACCAACGCCGCCGCGGCCAAGGCGCTTCGGATCGCCACGAAAGCCGCCGCGCTGGTCGGTGCCAAGCCGGATCCCGCGTGGGCAGAAATCGCGGACAAGATGTACATCCCGTTCGACGAGAAGGCGCAGCGCCACTACGACTTCGATCCGTCGGTGCCGCACGACAAGGTGACGTGGTGGGGCTCGTCGCTGATCTTCCTGATGTATCCCAACCTCGACATGCCGATGTCGCCCGAAGTGCGCCGCAACGATTTCGATTTCCAGCTGCAGGCGCTCGAGACCCACGGCGACAATCCGAACGAGATGATGATGGTGATGATCACCGTCGGCGCGGCCGAGGTCGGCGACGCCAAGGCCGTGGGTTACTGGATCCACCGCAATCTGGAGGGTTTCCTGCAGCCGCCGTTCAACGTGCGCACCGAAACCGCCACCAACAATGCCGGCTACCTGCTCGCGACCTCGGCGGGATTCGTGCAGAACTTCCTCTACGGCCTGAGTGGCCTGCGCATCAACGACAACGGCCTCGATGCGGAATACGCGCCGATCCTGCCGCCGGATTGGAAATCGGTCACCCTGAGGGACATCAGCTTCCGCGGCAAGCACTACGACGTCACGATCGGCCGCGGCGCGAACGGCAAAGCCGAATTGGCCCGCAAGGAGCTCTGACCCTGTGTCGCGTTCGCATCAAGCCATGATGTATCTGCCGGCACATCGTGTCCGGATGACCCCGAAACCCGGCCGCTGGCACTCCGGTCTTCTGATCCTGCTGTCGCTCGCCTGCATTGCGCCCGCCATCAAGGCCGCCACGGACCCGGGGTTTTTGCTCACTGCGACCGCGAAGAATTTCGAAAGCTATTTCCCGGGCGAACTCGCGAACGGCTACATCTCCACGTTCACTTCGCCGCGCGGCACCGAAAGCAACCTGTCGTACCTCATCGCGTTCATGGATCGTGGCAAGGACGACATCGCCCGACCCGCGGCGATTCCCGGCTGGACCGGAATCGACTACCGCATGTCTGCGTCCGGCGCGTGGCTGAATCTGGCGCCGCTGGAACCTTCAACATTCCAGGATTACAAGCAGGTCTTGGACCTGCACGATGGAACGCTGGCGACGAGCTATCGCTACGTCGATCACGGCAAGGTAACGCGCGTGGCAGTGTTGGAGTTCGTCAGCGAGGCCTCGCCGCATCTGGCCGCGGTCCGCTTCTCGATCACGCCTCAATTCGACGGGGTGGTCGAACTGTCGTTTCCGCTGGTCCTGTGGGCGCCATCCCAACCGCGGCTGCCACTCGCCAAATTGCCGGGCGACACCGGCTTGACCGGCGACAGGTTTCGGCAGGCTCTCGAGGCCCATGGCCTTTCCTTGAACCCGTTGCCGCCCGCCTCACCTGATCGCGCGGCGATCTGGTATCACGGCGATACACATGTGTTGGACGCCAAAGGCG
>DAIUEL010000314.1:0-2025 GCA_036845145.1 Rhodanobacteraceae bacterium
CACACAAAAAGGGCGTAGGTTCCTCGCGCAACGGCCGCGACTCCAACCCGAAATATTTGGGCGTCAAGTTGTTCGGCGGCCAGGCCGTCGAAGCCGGCAACATCATCGTCCGCCAGCGCGGCACCCAGTTCCATCCGGGCGTCGGCGTCGGCCTGGGCCGCGACCACACCCTGTTCGCGCTGGTCGATGGCAAGGTGGAGTTTTCCGTCAAGGGCCCCAAGCGCCAGCGCACGGTGAACGTGGTCGCGGGCTGACGCGCGCGTCACATTGAGTCGGAAGGCCCCGCCAAGCGCGGGGCTTTTCGTTTGTTCGAAGAGTGGGAACGGGGAACAGGGAACGGGCAGTGGATGTGTTCCCGTACCATGTGCCGCGTTCCCTGTTTCCGGTTCCCTGTCTAAGCCCCCATGAAGTTTGTCGACGAAGCCATCATCAAGGTGCAGGCCGGCAACGGCGGGGACGGCTGTGCCAGCTTCCGTCGCGAGAAGTTCATTCCGTTCGGGGGACCCAACGGTGGTGACGGCGGCGACGGCGGCAGCGTGTGGCTCGCGGCCGATGAAGGCCTGAACACGCTGATCGATTTCCGGCACCAGCGTAACTTCAAGGCGCAGCGCGGCCAGAACGGCATGGGCAGCGACATGTACGGGCGCGGCGGCGAGGACACCACCATTCGCGTGCCGGTCGGCACGACTGTCATCAACGTCGATACCGATGAGATCATCGGCGACCTCACCACGCACGGACAGAAGCTGCTGGTCGCGAAAGGCGGCAGGGGCGGCCTCGGCAACATCCACTTCAAAAGTTCCACCAATCGCGCGCCGCGCCGCTTTACCACCGGGACGCCGGGCGAGGAGCGCGAACTGAAGCTGGAATTGAAAGTGCTGGCCGACGTCGGCCTGCTCGGCTTTCCCAATGCCGGCAAGAGCACCTTCATCCGCGCGGTGTCGGCGGCGACGCCGCGTGTGGCCGATTATCCGTTCACGACCCTGCAGCCGCACCTCGGCGTGGTGAGCGTGGGGCCGTCGCAGGGCTTCGTGGTGGCCGACATTCCGGGGCTGATCGAAGGTGCAGCCGAGGGCGCGGGTCTGGGCATCCAGTTCCTGAAGCACGTCTCGCGCACCAGCCTGTTGTTGCATCTGGTGGATGTCGCGCCGCTGGATGGCGCCGATCCGGTGGAGCAGGTGCGGATCATCGAGGGCGAACTGCAGCGTCACGACCCCGAATTGTTGCAACGTCCGCGCTGGTTGCTGCTCAACAAGATCGACCTGTGGGCCCCGGAGGAGCGCGAGGCCAACGCGCGCAACATCATCACGCGATTGGATTGGCGGGCCCCATGGTTTGCGATCTCGGCGGCGGAACGGCTGGCGACGCGGGAGGTGTGCCTCGCTGCCCAGCGGTTCTTCGATGAGCGGCACGCGGAGACAGAGGAGCTGCCGGAGTGACATGCGCGCGGGCTTGCCTGTTGGAGCCCCTCTCCCTCCGGGAGAAGGGCAGGGGTGAAGGTACGCGAGCACGCAGCATTGCGGAGGTGCGCGAGACTGGGATCAATCCGGATGCCGAACCCTCACCCGGCGCTGGCGCCGTCGCGCTTCGCGCGCGTTCGCTTCGCTCCGCTTCTCGCGGATGCGATAACAAAAAGCCGGCTGGCGCCGGCTTTGCTTTTCCCCGCTCCCTTCGTGAGAAGGACAGGGACGAGGTTACGGGTTTTGTGTGCCTTTCGGTGAGAAACCGAACCCTCAGCCGGCGCTTCGCGCAAAAGGCGCAGCCGCGCCTCGCCCCTTCTCCCGCAGGGAGAAGGAACACAAACGGCTCAGGCGATAGCCTTGATGTGCGCGGTGAGGCGGCTCTTGTGGCGCGCGGCCTTGTTCTTGTGGATCAAGCCGCGGCTGGCGTAGCGGTCCAGCACCGGTTCGGCGGCCTTGTAGGCGGCTTCGGCACCGACCTTGTCCTGGGCCTCGATGGCCTTCAGGACCTTGCGGATCGACGAGCGCAGCATCGAACGCTGGCTGGTATTGCGCATGTTGCGCA
>DAIUEL010000315.1:0-2024 GCA_036845145.1 Rhodanobacteraceae bacterium
GGGCATCGAATGGTCGCGTGGTGCACCCGACGCGGCGCGCTTCATCGCCGCCCGCATCCGACCGTCCGCCGAAAAAAAACGCGAGCGTGCGGACATGACCCGCACGCAATTGTGGCTTCACGACGGCAATTGGGTCACGGCCACGCAACGAAGGCGGATCCTCACCTGGCTGACCCGCAAGGTACCGCGGATGGACATGATGTATGTGGTGCGCATGGCGCTGGAAGGCGCGGCACCGGTAGCGGACAGAAATTCCGATACGGCGGTGGGTCGGGAGTCCGGAGCGACGGTCGCCACGCGAATCGAGGAGGCCACTGCCCGTGAGGAAGCCTGAGATTTCCATCATCCTTCCGACCTGGAATCGCCTGCCGCTTTTGCGCAGGGCGGTCGATTCGGTCCTCGCGCAGTCTCATCGCGATTTCGAGCTCATCGTCGTGGATGACGGTTCGACCGACGGCACGCGCGATTACCTCGAAGCGATCGAGGATCCACGCGTGCGGTCGATCTGGCTCGAGCACCGCGGCGATCTGACCTCGGCCCGCAGCGCGGGCCTCCGGCACGTGCGCGGCGACTGGGTGGCGTTCCTCGATTCGGACGACCTGTGGCTGCCCGAAAAACTGGCGTTGCAACGGCAGCGACTCGCCGCGCATCCGACTTGCCGGTGGAGCTACACGGGATACTTGCTGGTGGCTGCGGACGAGAGCCCGCTGCCAGAGCGCTCGGCCCTTCTGGGCAGGCCGCGTTCCGGGCATATCCTCGAGCCCCTGCTCAGGTTCGAAGTCGCGGTATCGGTGGTGACGATGCTCGTGCAACGTTCGCTGATCGACGAGATCGGAGGATTCGACGAAATGCTCCCGGTTCGGTCCGATTACGACTTCGCGCTGCGGCTCGCCACGCACAGCGCGTGTGCGTTGCCCGAGAATCTGGTTTGGGTTCGTGAACATGCCGGACGCACCACCGCACGCCTGCGCCAAGTGGACCTTTATGCTGCCCATGAACGCGTATTCCGCAAGGCCGCGGCGGCGGCAACCGACCCGAAAATACGGGCGCTCTGCTTGCGTCAATGCGCGATGCAACTGGCAGGACAAGCGAGTGCCCTGTCGCGGGAAAGATCGCACCGGGCTGCGTTCACCGCACTTGTCCGCGCCACGCATGACGCGCCTTTCAACCGGACGATCTGGAGAACGGCGGCGGGGTGCGCGGCGCGGGCGGTGGGATGGAAATGAAGTGCCTGGCTCGTCGCCGCGGCGAAGAGCGGTTCCGGGTGACGCCAATCCATCTTGCGGAACCACCTTTCGAGCGATGTCGACCACAACCTCGACATCGCGGGCACCCGGCCCGAGTCCCGCGGGCGGTGGCCCGAAAATTCAGGCGGTTCGATCGTGGACCCGACGCCGATGCAACCTTTCCTGGACCCTCCGGCAATCACCATAGCCACTTCGAACAGCTTCGCCCATTGCAAGGCGGTTGGCCGCGTGCACACCGGAAAGCAGTACCACGAATTCATGCTGCTCTCGCGGCGGGACCGAAGAGTGCGCGAGAGCTTTCAGAAGATGGCACTGGATTTTCTGCCGAGGGGAGCGGACGTGCTCGACTTCGGCGCGGGAACCGGCCTCGATGCCAAGGTTTTTGCCGCCAACGGGCATTTGACCTTCGTGTATGAACCTTCACAAGCCATGCGTGATTGCCTGGTGCGCTACTGTCGCGACGAGATCGCTCGCGAGACGGTCATTCCGGTAACACGGCCCCTGATGCACAAGGTGCAGGCTGTCACGGCGAACTTCGCGGTTCTCAATCACATCGTGGATCACCGATCGCTATTCGAGGAATTTGCGCGGGTGGTCGACCGCGGAGGATTCTTGCTGGCCAGCATGCTGAGCCCCTGGTACCTCGGCGATGCACGTCATCGCTGGTGGTGGATGAACATGCCGAATCTCGTGCGAAGCGGCTGCTATCCCAGCCCCGGGGAGAGCCGCATCCATCGTTATGCGCCCAATGCCGTGGCACGCGCGGCATCGCCGTAT
>DAIUEL010000316.1:0-2017 GCA_036845145.1 Rhodanobacteraceae bacterium
TGACCTTGGGGTACACGCCGAATTCCTGCGGCAGGTAACCCAGCACGCGCCGCGTGGCCGGCTTGTCGGCCAGCACGTCGATGTCGCCCAGCTTGATGCTGCCTTCGTCCGGATCCTGCAGCGTCGCGATCGTCCGCATCAGCGTGGACTTGCCCGCACCGTTGGGTCCCAGCAAGCCGAACATCCCATTCGGGATGTCCAGCGACACGCTGCTGAGCGCGCGCACGCCGTTCGGATAGGTCTTGGACAAATTGCGGATCGTCAGCATGGCGGCGTTTCCTGGCGGCAGTCTTTCGGACGTGATCGGAGTCTGCCCGCCCTCGTCTCCCGCCGCCATCCGCCACAGGTCACGGTGACTTTCGGCCTGCGGTGCGCCCCAGGACATGACGCAAGCGGCCAAATGCGCGAAACTGGGCGTCTTGCAGCTCTCGGGAATCGAAGGAACCTGACATGGCAGACGTGCGCGAGGCGAAGGTGCCGGACATCGGCGATTTCCACGGCGTGCCCGTGATCGAGGTGATGGTCAAGCCGGGCGACCACGTGGAAAAGGACCAGGGCCTCGTGACGCTGGAATCGGCCAAGGCCACCATGGAAGTGCCGGCCCCGTTCGCGGGCACGGTGAAGGAAATGCGGGTCAAGGAAGGCGACGAAGTTTCCGAAGGCAGCGTGATCGCGACGATCGAAGCCGAAGGCGGCCAGGGCGCGTCATCGAAACCGGCTGCAGCGGAATCGAAACCCGCCGCCCCGGCGCAGGAAAAGCGCGAAGAAAAGCCGCAGCCGGATGAACGGGCGGCGGCGAAACAACCGGAGAAAGCACCTTCGTCGTCGCAGCCACAGCCATCCCGCAGCGAGGACGAGCACGCGACCGAGCGTCGTGCGCCGCCGGTGCCGTTCGACGCCGATTCGATCATGCCCGGCAAGGTGCCATACGCCAGCCCCGCGGTGCGCGCTTTCGCGCGCGAACTCGGCGTGGACCTTGCGCGCGTCAGCGGCAGCGAACGCGGCGGCCGCATCACCCGCGAAGACATCCAGCAGTTCGTGAAATCGGCGATGACCGGCGGCGCCTTGCCGCAAATGGCTGGTGCGGGTGGCGGTGGAAACGGCCTGAACCTGTTGCCGTGGCCGCAGATCGATTTCTCGAAATTCGGCGAAACCGAAACCCGGCCGTTGTCTCGCATCAAAAAACTTTCCGGTGCCAACCTCGCGCGCAACTGGGCGATGATTCCGCACGTCACGCAGTTCGAAGATGCCGACATCACCGACCTCGAAGCCTTGCGCGTGGCCTTGAACAAGGAAAACGAGAAAGCCGGCATCAAGGTCACCCTGCTTGCGTTCCTGATCAAGGCCTGCGTCGCCTGCCTGCAGAAGTATCCCGACTTCAACGCTTCGCTGGATGCATCGGGCGAAAACCTTGTGCTGAAGAAATACTTCCATGTCGGGTTCGCCGCCGATACACCGAACGGCCTTGTCGTGCCGGTGATCCGCGACTGCGACAAGAAAGGCGTGCTCGACATCGCGCAGGAAATGTCGGCGCTGGCGAAGAAGGCGCGCGATGGCAAGTTGACGCCGGGCGAGATGTCGGGCGGGTGCTTCTCGATCTCGTCGCTGGGTGGCATCGGCGGCACCATGTTCACGCCGATCATCAACGCGCCGGAAGTCGCGATCCTCGGTGTGTCGCGGTCGTCGACGAAGCCCGTCTGGAACGGCAATGAATTCGCGCCGCGGCTGATCCTGCCGTTGTCGCTCAGCTACGACCATCGGGTGATCGATGGCGCCGCCGCCGCGCGCTTTGCCACGTACCTCGCACAGCTCCTCGGCGACATGCGCCGGGCGCTGCTTTGAGCGGGGAGATCGACATGGCGAACACCATCGAACTCAAGGTGCCCGACATCGGCGATTTCCACGACGTGCCGGTGATCGAAGTGCTGGTGAAAGCGGGCGACCGGGTCGAGATGGACCAAAGCCTGGTCACATTGGAATCGGCCAAGGCCACGATGGAAGTGCCGGCGTCGGCAGC
>DAIUEL010000317.1:0-2016 GCA_036845145.1 Rhodanobacteraceae bacterium
TCGGCACTTCGCGCAGGCCCTTGTCGCCCATCGCGAACACGCCGAGTTCGTTGACGGCGCCGAAGCGGTTCTTGAACGCGCGCAGCACCCGGAAGCGCGAACCGATTTCGCCCTCGAAATACAGCACCGCATCGACCATGTGTTCCAGCACGCGCGGACCGGCAATTCCGCCTTCCTTGGTCACGTGGCCGACCAGGAACACCGAGGTGCCGGTCTGCTTGGCGAAACGCGTCAGGCGCGCCGCCGATTCGCGCACCTGCGATACTGAACCCGGCGCCGCCGGCAGCGTTTCGGTCCAGATCGTCTGGATCGAATCGATCACGAGTGCCCGCGGCTTTTCCGCGACCGCGTGTTCGAGGATGCGCTCGACGCAGGTTTCCGCCAGCGCGCGCAACGGACCGAGTTCCAGCCCCAAACGGTGCCCGCGCGCCGCGATCTGGGCCAGCGATTCCTCGCCACTCACGTACAACCCCGGCAGCCGTTCGCCCAGCGCCGCCAACGTCTGCAGCAACAGCGTCGACTTGCCGATGCCGGGGTCGCCACCTACCAGCACCACCGAACCTTCGACCAGCCCGCCGCCCAGCACGCGATCGAGTTCGCCGATGCGGATCAGGTGCCGCTGCTCGACTTCACCCGCAACACCCGCCAGCGGCTGCACTTTCGCCGCTTCCGCGCCGGCATAGCCGACCCGCCGTCCCGCGTGCGCGGCCTCCTTGGCGGGCTCCACCACGAATGCGCTCAACGTATTCCACGCCCCGCACGCTTCGCACTGGCCTTGCCATTTCGGATATTCCGCGCCGCAGTCGGAACACACGTAGGCGGTTTTCGCCTTGGCCATCAGACATCATCCTCGGCAAACAGCACGCGTCGGGTGACGCCGCAGGTGAGTTCGTAGGAAATGGTGTTCGCGCGGTCGGCGATGATTTCCACCGGCAGCTGCGGACCCCACAGCGTCACGACGTCGCCCACCTTCGCATCCGGCGCACGGCGCAAATCCAGGGTGAGCAGGTCCATCGACACGCGGCCGATCACGCTGGCGGGCGCGTTGGCCACGCGGACGGGTGTGCCGGAACGCGCGCTGCGCGGATAGCCGTCGCCGTAGCCGATCGCGGCCACGCCGATGCGCATGTCTTCCGGGCATTCGTATGTCGCGCCGTAGCCGACGTGCTCGCCGCGCGCAATGCGGTTGATCGCGACCAGCCGCGTCGTCAAGGTCATCGCCGGTTGAAAGCCGAAGTCGGCCCCGGTTTTTCCTTCCACGACGGACAACCCGTAAAGCAAGCCGCCCACGCGAACCCAGTTTCCACGTGCAGCCGGCCAGCCAAGCAGCGCTGCGGAATTGGAAAGCGCGCGATCAGCCGGCAAGTCCACCGAGGCATCGAGAAAACGCTGCGTCTGGCGCGCGGTGAGATCGTTGTCGAATTCGTCCGAGGACGCGAAGTGCGTCATCAACACGATGGCCTTGTCCACGGCCGGCAGCGCTGCGAGTCGCGCATGCAATTCGCGCGCGCGCCCGGGTGCAAATCCCAGGCGATGCATCCCGGTGTCGAGGTTCAACCAGACTTTCAGTGGATCGCCGCCGGGTTCGGCTTCCAGCATCGCAAGTTGCGATTCGTGGTGGATCACGGCTTCGAGGCGCAGCCGGCGCATCTCGGCGAGGTCGCCGGCCGCATCGGGCCCCGACAACACCACGATGCGCTGGCGGTGGCCCGCCGCACGCAGGCGCAAACCATCGGCGATCGACGCCACCCCGAATGCATCGGCGCCACTCAAGGCGCGCGCGCAACGTTCGAGGCCGTGCCCGTAGGCGTCGGCTTTCACCACCGCCATGACTTTCGTGTCGCCGGCAAGCGAACGCACGCGCGCCAGGTTGGCGCGCAAGGCATCGAGGTGGATCGTCGCGGTCGCGGAGCGGCTCAAGCACTCACTCCAGAGTGCCGACGTAGGCTTCCGGCGCGTAATTCTCGAACTTGGTGTACTGGCCGAGGAAGGTCAGCTTGATGGTGTCGATGGGGC
>DAIUEL010000318.1:0-2007 GCA_036845145.1 Rhodanobacteraceae bacterium
CCGGAATGACGTCGGTATGTTGAAGGGCGGCGCGAATCCACGACTCGCGCCGCCGCCTCACTCAATTCTCCGACGCCAGCAGTTTCGGATCGCCGACCTTCACCGGATCGCCGATGGCGAGGGTCTGCACGCCAGCCGACTTGGCCTGCTGGTTGAAGGCGAGTACCGCCTGGCGCAGTGAGCCGTTGAAGGTGTCGAGCTTCGGTTGCAGGCCGGCTTCCTGCTCGGCGATGTATTGCCGCTGGTTCGCGTTGGGCGCCTGGTTTGGCCCCATGCGCGAGACGCCGCGATACACGCCGAAGAAGGTCATGCCCCACGGCGACAGTTCGTGCAGGTCGTCTTCTGGCACCTTGTACTGGATGTTCGGCAGCCAGAAGTCCTTCGAGAAATCGCCGAGCTGTTGCTTCAGGGTTTCGGCACTCGCGTGGAGCTTGGCATTGACGCTGCCCGCCGCGGCATCCTTGGTCGAATCCAGCACCTTGTCGAGCGTCTGCATCATGTCGTAGCTGCGGCCGATCATTGCGACGTCGGCGGCAGCCTCGCCGCGCAGCCGCATCGCCATTTCGAACGCCGCACGCTGCACGTCCATGGGCGGATTGACGCGCGGATCGGCGACCACCTGCACGGCTTGCGTCGCGCCGTGGCCGTTCGCCTGCACCTTCACCTGATACGAACCCGGCAGGGCGAGCGGACCCTTGGGCGCGTCGCTCGTGTCCGGCCGCTCTTCCGCACGCAATGCCTTCGGCATCTCCACGCCGGTGTAGCGCATGTTCCACGATGCCACGTTGATGCCGGCCTTGCCGGGCGCATGGAACGTCGCAACGGGCTTGCCGGCGCTGTCGGTCACGGTGACGACAACCGGATTGCACCGCTCGAACGAAGGTTTGTGTTCCTTCTTCTTCGCGCTCGCCTGCTTGGTGTCGCCGCGTTTTAGCGGATGTGCCGCAGACTGCGCCGCTTCGTCGCCACCGCCCTTGTTCTTGTCCTCTTCCTTGGCGCATGCCTTCGGCACGTCGATGGCCTTCGCCAGCGAATAGACGATCGTCGGGCCGCTCGGTGGATTCGGCGTAGTGAACTCGCCCGGCTGCGGGCTGATGTGGTGACCACCGAATTCGATCCATTCGGTGCCCTGCGCGGACGGGAACATGTGGAACGCAGCGTCGGCCAGCTTCGGCTGCCACTGTTCCAGCGCCTCGATGTTGTCGAGGATCCACAGCCCGCGGCCGTGTGTGGCCAGCACGAGGTCGTGCGGCGACTTGGTGAACTTGATGTCCCACACCGCCATCGTTGGCAGATTGCCGGTCATCGGTTCCCAGTGCGCGCCGTCATCGAACGACAGGTACAGGCCGCGCATGGTGCCGAGCGCCAGCAGGCCCTTGCGGTTCGGATCTTCGCGCACCACGACCGCGGAATAGTCGTCCGGCAGGCCATTGGCGATGCTCGTCCAGTGCGCGCCGTAATCGCTGGTCTTCAGCACGTACGGATGCTCGTCGCCCAGCATGTGGCCGTCCACCGCGAGGTAGGCGGTGCCGGCGTCGAACGGTGACACGCCGATCTGGTAGATGCGCCCGAACTTGACCGCCTGCGGCAGGCCCGCGGAGACGTTGGTCCAGTTGGCCCCGCCATCCTTGCTGACCCACACGAGGCCATCGTCGGTGCCGACCCAGATCACCTTGCCGTCGGTCGGCGCAAGCGAGATCGAGAGGATGGTGTCGGTGTTCTCGGCGCTGGAGATGTCATGGAACACGGGGCCGCCCGCGATCGGCTGGTGTTCCTTGATGTTGCGGGTGAGGTCCTTCGAGATCGGCTGCCAGTTCGCGCCGCCGTCGGTGGACTTGAACAGCACGTTGCCGCCGATGTAGACCGTGTTCGGATCGGTCGCCGACACCGCGACCGGCGAACTCCAGTTGAAGCGGTACTTGAGTTGCGACAGCGGCGTGTCGCCCATGCTGGTCATGACCGGACGGATGAACTTGCGCGTCCAGTTCTTCATGTCGATGCGCGAGG
>DAIUEL010000319.1:0-1968 GCA_036845145.1 Rhodanobacteraceae bacterium
CTTTCGGATCGACGCCGATCTGGATATGGGTGTCATCGACGAAGTGGTACGGCGGCACCACCATGTTCAACGGCGCCGGCACGCCCTGGTAGACGCGCGCCGCGATGTCGTAGCGGGAGTGGTGGCACGGACAGTAGAAGCCGCCCTTCCAGTTCGGATCGAACGGTTCTGGCTTCACTTCACCCTTGTAGTCGGGCACGCAACCCAGATGGGTGCAGATGCCAATCAGTACCATCCACTCGGGCTTGATCGAACGCGTGGCGTTCTGGCAATACTTCGGCTGCTCCGACTCGTTCGACTTCGGATCGCGCAGAAGCGGGTCCTGCTTGGGCAGCCATTCCAGTTGTTCAGGCGTGCGATTCACCACGAACACGGGCTGGCTGCGCCAGCCGTAGCGCACCATCTGGCCCTTCTCGATCTTGCCGATCGCGATGGTCACCGGGGCACCGGCCGATTCGGCACGCGCGCTGGGCAACCAGGTTTCGACGAACGGAATCGCCGTGATGGCCAATCCGGCTCCGCCGATCACGGCCGTGGATGCCGTGAGGAACCTGCGTCGACCCTTGTTGATGCTTTCGTCCGCCATCAGCCTCTCCGCACTGCTTGTAGTCGCGACTCTTGAGCGCGTCGCGGTTGTGTTGCCCGATGCGCACGGAACGGACGAGCGGCCGGCCGCGGCTGCAGTCCCGTCATCCATCGGGCCCCAAAATCGTGTTAGTTTAGCGTTCGCCTCGTGAGCGCACAATCCGACGGCGTCCGACGAGGCCGCATTCCCCATGCCTGGCAAGCTCCGCCCACTCCTGTTCGTCCTGCAATTCGTGGTGGTGGGTCTTGCGGCCGCCTTTCTGATCAGCCTCGCGTGGCCTGGCGTGGGCAAGCACCTGCGCGACGGATTGCATGGCGGGCATCCCGCCACCACCACACGTCCCATTTCCGATGCTCCGGCGTCCGGCCCGGCCTCCTACGCCGACGCCGTCGCCAACGCGACACCGGCGGTGGTGAACATCTATGCCGACAAGACCGTTACCGAGCGGCCGCTGGCGGTTTTTCCCGATCCGATCCTGCAGCGACTGTGGGGCGGCATGGCCGCCCCGGCGCTGAAACGTCGCGAACAAAGCCTCGGTTCCGGCGTGATCTTCACGGCCGACGGTTACGTGCTCACCAACAATCACGTGATCTCGGGCGCCGATGATATCCAGGTGCTGCTGCACGACGGCCGCGTCGCGCACGCGCGGGTGATCGGCACCGACCCGGACACCGACCTCGCGGTGCTGAAGATCGACGCCGGCACGCTGCCCACGATCCAGGTCGACGGCGAATCGCCGCGTGTGGGCGATGTGGTGTTGGCGATCGGCAACCCGTTCGGCATCGGCCAGACGGTGACGATGGGCATCGTCAGCGCCCTGCAGCGGCAGCTCATCCTTTCGCCCTACGAGGATTTCATCCAGACCGACGCGGCCATCAACTCCGGCAATTCCGGCGGCGCGCTGGTGAACGCCGAGGGCGAACTGATCGGCATCAACACCGCGATGTTCGATCGCGATGCCGGCGCGCAAGGCATCGGTTTCGCGATTCCGGTGCGCACCGCCAAGCGCGTGCTGGAACAAATCGTGGAGCACGGCCGGGTCGTGCGCGGCTGGCTGGGCGTGGAAGTCGGCAACGTGGTGATCTCCGCCGATTCGGGCCTGCCGGCGGCCGCACGCGGTGCCATGGTGGTCGACATCTATCCGGGTGGACCGGCGGCCCAGGCTGGGTTGCAATCGGGCGACGTGCTGCTGAAGATGGACAAGCAACCGATCATCGACCCCGCCGGATTGCGCACCCGCGAGGCGGAAATGGCGCCGGGCAGCAAGGTCGGGATTTCCGGTCTGCGCGCGGGCGAACCATTCCACACCCAAGTGGTATTGGCACAACGTCCCACGTTCCGGCAAACCACGCCGCGCGGGTAATTGGACAGAAGACATGTAG
>DAIUEL010000320.1:0-1952 GCA_036845145.1 Rhodanobacteraceae bacterium
TTCGTTGCGACTTCCGGGATTCGCAAGGACGACCGCGTGCTGGATCTCGCCGGCGGCACCGGCGACATCGCCGCGCTGCTGTTGCCGCGCGTGGGCGACAAGGGCGAAGTCGTCGTGGCCGACATCAATGCCGCGATGCTGCATGCCGGACGCGACCGCCTGCTCGATCGCGGCTTGCTGCAGGGCTTGCGCTGGGCGCAGGTGAACGCCGAGGCATTGCCGTTTCCGGACCAATCCTTCGACGCGGTCACGATCGCATTCGGGCTGCGCAACGTCACCGACAAGGCCAGGGCACTTGCGGAAATGCAGCGCGTGCTGAAAGCCGGCGGCCGTGGGTTGATCCTGGAGTTCTCGCGCGTCAACCAGGATTGGCTGCGGCCGCTCTACGATTTCCACTCGTTCCAGGTGCTGCCGCGCATCGGCAGGCTCGTCGCGCACGACGAAGGCAGTTATCGCTACCTCGCCGAATCGATCCGCAAGCATCCCGACCAGGCGACGCTGAAGGGGATGATGGAAGCCGCCGGATTCCGCAACGTCGAGGTGCGCAACCTTTCCGCCGGCATCGTCGCGATACATCGCGGATACAAGCTCTGATCGCATCTCCGATGCAGTCACCGCCCCGCTCACCATTCGAACTGAGTGCGGTGCTACGAATCCTGTGTGCGCTTGTTGCCGCTTCCACCATCTTCGGGGTTGTGGTCGCGCCGTTCACTGACAGGCTACGGGTCTTCGGCAATGTCACCCTCTGCGGCGCTGACTTCCTGCGCGGTTTATGGGCTTCGTACGCAACGCAATCGCATGTTGACCGCGTTGTTGTTGCTAATCTACTTGGTGCTTTTCGTGATCGTGGTTCAGCAATACCACCACCTTTGATGTCTTAGCCAAAAGCCAAGGCGCTCATGCGCGAGTTGTACCCTGAAATCGAGCCATATCGCACCGAACGTCTTGCCGTCGGCGACGGGCACACGTTGTACATCGAGGAGTGCGGGAATCCCGATGGCCTGCCCGTGGTGTTCCTGCACGGTGGCCCGGGTGCGGGTTTGTCGCCCTATCACCGGCGCTTCTTCGATCCCGCGCGTTGGCGCGTGGTGCTGTTCGATCAGCGTGGCGCCGGGCGGTCCACGCCGTTCGCCAGCCTCGACGCCAACACCACGCAGCATCTGGTGGCCGATATCGAAAAGATTCGCGAACACCTCGGCATCGAGCGTTGGTTGGTGTTCGGCGGCTCATGGGGTTCGACGCTCGCGCTTGCCTATGCGCAAGCGCATCCGGATCGCGTGATGGGTCTGGTGTTGCGCGGCATCTTCCTGGGCCGCGCGGAGGAGTTGCGCTGGTTCAACGAACTGGACGGCGGCGCGCGCTGCATCTTCCCCGAACGCTGGGCGCGGTTTCGTGACTTCATTCCCGAGGCCGAGCGCGGCGCCATGATCGAGGCCTACTGGCGGCGGCTGGACAGCCGCGATGAAGCCGTGCAACTCGCCGCGGCGCGGGCATGGAGCGCCTACGAAGGCGGCAGCACCACGCTGGTCCACAATCCGGATGCCATCGGCGATTTCGACGAACCGCACAAGGCGGTGAGCCTGGCCCGGCTGGAAGCCCATTATTTCCGGCACGGCATGTTCCTGGAGCCGAACCAGTTGCTGCGCGACGTGGGCAGGATCAGCGCCATTCCCGCCACCATCGTGCATGGCCGCTACGACATCATCTGCCCGGTCAAGACCGCGTTCGAACTGCACCAGGCGTGGCCGGAAGCCGAATTCCACATCGTGCTGGCTGGGCATGCCGCATCCGACCCTGCGATCGCGGACAAGCTGGTCGAGGCGACCGACCGTTTCGCCGACCACCTCGGCTGATCGCGTTGCGCAGGAAACGGATGGCGTGTCATCGCGCGAACTGGCAACCTTCGCGCTTTCGATGATGGAGCTGCACCATGCTGACCCTGTTCGATTACC
>DAIUEL010000321.1:0-1951 GCA_036845145.1 Rhodanobacteraceae bacterium
GCTGCTGGATGTCCTGCGCGGTGATGGCCACCACCGGCGCGGGCCCTTCGATCTGCGAGCGCGGAATGCGCGAACCGGTGACGACGACTTCCTCCAGTGTCCGAGGCGGCGGTGCGGAGCTTTGCGCCGGCGTACTCGGCGATGGCGAGGAGGGCCTGGCCGCATCCTTCACGATGACCACCGCGCCGGAACCGTCATGGCGAGCGTGGTAGCCGGTGCCGGCCAGCAGGGCGGTGAGCGCCTGCTGTGCGGAGAGATTCCCGTGCGCACCGCGGGTGTCGAGCCCCGCCAATTGATCGGCGCTGTAGACGAACTGCACGCCGGTCTGGCGCGCGAGCGTATCCAGCGCGGTTACCAGGTTGCCGGCCGGAATGTCGATCTGGGCGGTTTGCTGGGCCACGGCCCACGCGGGCAATGCGCAGGCGAGCGCCAGAAGACTGCGTGCGAACAGTTTGAACATGTCCCCTCCCGGATGACGCCGCGACGGCGCCTTTCCACTCAAGACGAACCAGTTCGATCGATCCCCCGCACAAGCGACGGAATTCAGCGGGCGGATTTCGCGGGAGTCTTGCGCGACAACACGATCCGGTTGCCGTGCTGCTCAGCCTGCACGGGAAAGACTTCCTGCATCAGCCGCACGAACGCCGCGCTGTTGTCGAGGCGGAAATTGCCGCCCACCCGAAGTGCGTCCAGCGACGGGTCGGCGATCACGATCTTGCGGGCGTTGTAGCGGTTGAATTCGCCGACGGCTTCGGCCAGTGGCGTGCCGTGGAATACCGCGTAGCCGTCGCGCCAGCTCAGGCGTTCGCGCGCTTCGTCCAGCGGCAGCTGCTGCACCAGCACGTCGCCACCCCCGACCATCGCGATGCTGCCGGCCGGCAACATCGTGGCGGCTTGCGCTGGATCGCTCGTCGATTGCAGGCGCACCAGTCCGCGCGTCACCACCACCCGCAACTTACTGTCGTGTCCGCGGCGAACGTCGAAGCGCGTGCCCACGGCGGTGACGCGATAGCCTTCCACGTGCACCACGAACGGGCGCGCCGGGTCGTGTGTGACGTCGAAGAACGCTTCGCCGCGGGCAAGATCGAGGTCGCGTTCGGACCGCGAAAACGCCATGCGCAGCCCCGTGTCGCTGCCCAGTGTGGCGGTCGACCCATCGGGAAGCTGCACCACCTTTTGTGCGCCCAGCGCCGTGCTCCACGCGCCGGTTTCGACGCGCTTGTAATGGCTCCACGCAACGCCGCCCGCAACCACGGCAATGGCAAACAGGCTTGCCGCAATGCCTGCCAAGAGTGGCCAGCGGCGGCGTACACGTTTGCGCGCGCCACGACCGTATCCGGTCGTCGGATGGTCGCTGCCGACCGGGGATGCAAAATACGGTGAGTGGGCCCACTCGCCCCGCGCGGGTACGCCGGTCGCACTGCCGCCCGCGGCGAATGCTTTCAGTCGCGCGGTTTCTTGCCATGCCGCCTCGAGGCGGAGGAACGCCACGCGATGCGCGGTGGATTCCGCCAGCCATGCGTCCAGCGCGGTCTGCTGCCGGTCCGACCAGACGCCGGCGTCGCGGCGCGCCAGCCACATCGAGGCAGTGCGTTCGATTTGGCGATGATCGGTGTTCATGTCGGTCTGCGAATCCGCGCCTGCCCGCTTCGCGCCTTGCTGGGTGGTGCGCCGGCCTCGGTTCTTCCGTGGAAAAAATCCGCCATCATGCGCGAGCCCTTGGCGATGTGTTTCTCGACCGTTTTTTCGCTGATACCCAGCCGCCGCGCGATCTCCTTTTGCGGCAGGTCTTCCACCCGGCGCATCCAGACCACCTCGCGGCAGCGTTCGGGCAGCCGGTCCAGTGCACGTGCCAGGCGGGTCAGTGCCTCGCGGCCACCCAGCCAGCGCGGCGGGTCCAGCTCATCCTGCAAGACGTTCAACTGCTCCAGATCACCCACCGCCGTGATGG
>DAIUEL010000322.1:0-1925 GCA_036845145.1 Rhodanobacteraceae bacterium
TGGGCGCGAACACGTCTTCCGGCTTCAGCGCGCTGCCGATGCCGACGTGGGTCGCTTCGTGGCCGAGGCACGACGCGTAGGTGCCGAGCTTGCCGGTGCGCTGCAACGCGATCGACTTGGTGTCGAACACGCGCGTCGAGACCATCAGCTTGTACAACTCGACCATCTGGTCGATGTCCTGCGCGAAGTCGGGCAGGTCCTTGCGTACCTGCTTGCCGTCGGCGTCGAGGTATTGCAGGTATTCGATTTCAAACTTGGCTGCGATGGGCACGGAATGCTCCCGGTCGGTTCGGATTCGATTGGACCCGCGCGTCGCGCGGCGTCGCGACCGCTCGCAACCGACGTTTCAGCGCAAGCGGGCCGCCTATTATCGCATGCATGCATCCCTATCCGCAGGTTATGGACATGCTGCAACGCAGCACGCGACCTCGGGTGGTTTGACGGCGGTCATCGCGCGCCGATGCGCACGCCGCGATGATTTGCGGGCTTGCACGTTTTCCCTCGCATTCGTCCGGGAGCGCCGCTTCGCTAAACTGGGCGATCTCCGAACCCGTCGCCGAGCCGCGAAGACCAGAACGGCCTTCCATGGCCCGGCTTTCCACAACGTTTCTGCGGTCGTCCCTGATCGCTGCTCCGGCCCTCCAACATATCGCCTTGCCGCGCTCGCTTCAGGGGCACCAGAACGGCCTTCCAGGGCCTGGCTTTTCACCAAAGCTTCTCCGAATGGAAACCACCATGACTGACAGCAACCGGCGCGAACTCGAAGCCGGCATCCAGCGCGACCTTTCCGGGCGCATGACATACGCGAGTTACCTGCAGCTCGACACGCTGCTTTCGGCGCAGCGACCGGTGTCCGATCCCGCCTACCACGATGAAATGCTGTTCATCGTGCAGCACCACGTGGCCGAGTTGTGGCTGAAGCTGATGATCCACGAACTGCGCGGGACCCTCGTCGACCTCGACGCCGACCGCGCCGACCCTGCAATGAAGAAGCTCGCGCGGATCAAGCGCATCCAGGATCAGCTGTTCAACGAATGGGCCGTACTGGAGACGATGACCCCGCACGAATACCTGAAATTCCGCGACGCACTGGGCCCGTCGTCGGGCTTCCAGTCGCTGCAATACCGCACAGTGGAATTCCTGCTCGGCAACAAGCATTCCGGCATGTTGGACGTGTTCGCGCACGACGCCGCGGCGACCGAGCAATTGCACGCGACGCTGGAGGCGCCGAGCCTGTACGATGCGGTGCTGCGCTGGCTGGCGCGGCGCGGCCACGCGATACCGCAAGCCATCCTTGATCGCGACGTGCGCGAGGGCTGGCAGCGCCAGTCATCGCTGCTGCCTGTATTCAAGCGCATCTACGAGGCGCCGGAAACATACTGGTCGGAATACGCGCTCTGCGAAACGTTGGTCGATGTAGAGGAAAACTTCCAGATGTGGCGCTTCCGCCACATGAAGGCCGTCGAGCGCATCATCGGCTACCGGCAAGGCACCGGCGGCTCATCGGGCGTCGGATTCCTCAAGAAGGCGCTCGAACTCACCTTCTTCCCGGAGCTGCTGGAAGTGCGCACCGAGATCAAGCCCGCCTGACCCGCCCGTACCTTGCCGCCGCGGCTCGTGCCGGTTTAAGGTCCGCACGGGCCAGGGCGGCCAGCCGCCGCGAGGGCCGCGATGGACAGGAGCGAAGGTTCGGGTTCAATGCCCGGCTCCGTCCGCTCACCCGGGCATCTTCCCAAAGGCCACCCATGATCGAAGCCGTCGACAACGCGACCTTGCCGGACGCACCGGACTTCCCGCAACGGCTCGGCCATCCGAAGCCGCTGTGGATGTTGTTCATGACGGAGTTCTGGGAACGCTTTGCGTTCTACAGCGTGAGCTGGGCGCTGGCGCTGTACATCGTGCAGCAGTTCTACCACGGCGATCCG
>DAIUEL010000323.1:0-1903 GCA_036845145.1 Rhodanobacteraceae bacterium
AACTCTCGGGCGGCGAAAAGCAGCGGGTCGCGATCGCCCGCGCGTTGCTGAAGAATCCCTGCATCCTGGTGTTCGACGAAGCCACCAGCGCGCTCGACACGCGCACCGAGAAGATCATCCAGACGGAGCTGTCCGAGATCGCCCGCGGGCGGACCACGCTGATGGTCGCGCACCGACTTTCCACCATCGTCGACGCCGATCGCATCCTGGTGCTGGATCGCGGTCGCGTGGTGGAGTCCGGCACCCACGCCGAACTGCTCGCGCTCGGCGGCCGCTACGCCGCGTTATGGGCGCTGCAGGCACGGCGGCCGGTGGAGCCGCTTCCGGCTTGATTGGTGCGACCCCCCCCTGATCGCCGCCTCGACAGATCGGCTGACGATCCGAGCCGTTTTGAGGCCACGAATACCAGAACGGGCATCCATGCCCCGACTTTCCACCAAAGCCTCGCGATCATCCCTGATCACCGCAGCATCAACGCCCTCATCAACGGAACCGGCTGCGGCATTGGGGTCCGGAACGGTCTTCCTTGGCCTGACTCCTCACAACAGCCGCTTCGTCCGTGATGCCCTCGGCGTAACCAATGTTTACGTCGCGGCACGCTTGCTGGCGGGTCCTGCTGCGTAAACTGGCACGCGCATTGCAGCGATCGGCGCAGAGGCAGTTCGATCCGCACCGATCAGGTTCGTGTTGGATTCGGAGGGAACGCCGACATGCAAGGTGACCAAGAAATGACATTCGATTCGGAATCCGCGGTTTCCGCCGCGCCGCGTACCACCGCCGTCGGTCTCGAGGCATGGCTTTCCGGCGCGCACGCCGAAGACCTGAAGGTTGAGGAAATCCCGTCCGCGATCATCGAGGCGCCGGAACCGATGCAAGTCCAGACGGCGGGAGCCATCGAGGTCGGGCCGGTGAACGCGGCCGAAGCGTTGGCGCTCGCGCTCGTGCAGGGCACGTTCTCCAGCCCGCGCAAACTGGTCGGACCCGATGGCGCAGAGCTCGTGGTCGATCCCGAAAAGGACGTCTATCACTTCGAAGCGACTGCCTTGAAGCCGCTCGTCCCGCTGTTGCAGCAGCCGGCCAGCGCGTGGACACCGATCTACTCCGAGGCCCTCAACGCCGCGCGTGCCGCCAACCCCGCGCAACCGCTGGGCCGCCTGCGCTGGTACGCCGGCTTCATCGCGACGCCCGGCATCCTCGGCCGCAAGTTGAATCGCAGCGAGCGCTACAAGCTGACGCGCTGGCCGGAAACCGAACGCGAATACCCGAAACATTTTCGGCTGGCCAAGGAGATGGTGAAGGACTACGCCACCGTCGATGAAATCGTGGCCGCGTCGGGGATGACTTACGAAGAAGTCGTCGACTACATGAACGGCAGTTTCGCCGATGGGCGTCTGCAAGCCGCGGCCAAGGCGGAGGATGGCGACACCGCCCCGCGTGCGTCACGCCGTGAGCGCCTGATCGCGCGTCTCAACAAGCCGCTGTTCGCGCGCTGACCCGCTTCGCCAGGGTTTCATCGAAAAGCCGCGCGGATCGCTCCGCGCGGCTTTTTCATTTCATGCGGATTGCGACACCCGGCCATGGCCCATCACGCATGGGGCTCCAGGCGCGACGCGCGCAGGCGCAGCGCGTTCGATACCACTGATACCGACGACAGGCTCATGGCGAGCGCCGCGATCATCGGCGACAACACGATCCCGAAGGCCGGATACAACACCCCGGCTGCGATCGGCACGCCGATGGCGTTGTAGACGAACGCAAAGAACAGGTTCTGGTGGATGTTGCGCACCGTGGCCCGCGACAATGCCCGCGCCCGTGCGATGCCGGAGAGATCACCGCGCACCAGCGTGACCGGCGCGCTTTCCAGCGCCACGTCGGCGCCCGCGCCCATCGCGATGCCGATGTC
>DAIUEL010000324.1:0-1886 GCA_036845145.1 Rhodanobacteraceae bacterium
GCCTGATGAACTGCTCGCGGTTGGCGTTGGGTACGGCGATCACGAAACCATCGATATAGGACATGGTTTTCTCCTTGGCAGGAACGGCAGCCGATATGGCCGCCTGCTTGTGAAGCGACGAACGAGCGTACGCGGAATCGACATGACGAAAGAACGGGTCAGGATCACCTACCTTGGTTGTTCGCCAAGTGAACCTGACCCGTTCTTCTCTTTTCCCGCAAGCTCCACCAGCGCGTGCCCGGTCACGGTGCGACGCAACTGCTTCAGCGCGGGCGATTTCCGATCGCCGCCAGCATGCAGGCAGACATCGACATGTGGCAACGGCGGCAGTCCGGTCCAGTCGCTTCGGATGGGGCGGGATGCCTGCACTGGTGCGCAAGGTGATGCCGAGGCCGGAGGCGACGCCCGGAGCGGGTTGCGCTTGGCCGGCGCATACCAGCCGAACGGGATCGGAATCGTCTTGCGCGATCATGCGGCACGCGCTTGCATCCGCACGCCCCGAAAACCGGTATTCTGGGCGCCGATGGCGGATGCCACCGGAAGCCGTGGTCCAAACCGTCACAATTTCGCAGGGGATCTTCGAGGGAGAACCAAGATGCGACACCTGATTTGCGGTTTCGTCATTTCTGCCTTGTTGTTTCTCATTCCGCAACTCGCCAGCGCCACAGCGACCTACACATGGCAGCCGCTGACGGCGGGCTCGAACGACGCCGGCGGCGAGTTTCTCATCAGCAGTGGGAAGCTGGTGGCGACGGGTCCCCTGCAATACGACATGTCCACCGGCAGTTACGATCCCGGCGTGGACTACGGCAGTCCATTCTCGCTGCTTGACTTGACCATCCAGGGAAACCCCTATGGCTTCCACCTGGGGCCGAACCTGAGCGGGAACCTCGGCGCTGTATCCATCTCGATGGACATGACGCCCATGGGCAATGGCATCGGCAGCCTTTTGGCCGGGTCGTTGTACGCAAATGATGCGGAAATGGATTTCTACATGACATCCAGCAACGGCATCTGGTCGTTCCTGGATGCGCATTCTGATTTTCCTGGCTGTTTCAGTGACCCGTGGTGCAGCGGGGCAACGGGCCAGTGGGTACTGACCGCCGTGCCCGAACCACGGGATCTGGGGATCGTTGTTCTTGGGCTGGGTGTCCTCGCAACGGTGCTGCTCGCAAGGCGACGCGCCCGATTGAGTCGAACGTGCTGCTGACCCGGTGGCGGTGACGCGAGTTTCAAGTCACCGTCAGCGGCCTCGTCGCGCCGTCTTTTTTCCCGCGAACTCCGCCGAGAAAAGGGAAATGGGGATTACCAGGACAACTCGCCCGGACGGTGGTCCAGGTCGTCCGGATTGCGTTGCGCGTCGAGTCTGACCAAGGCTTGCGGTTCATCACGTAGCCGAGCTTGTTGACGATGTGGAAGCCCGGCTGCGCGTACCAGTTTGCGTCGCGGTCATCGCCTGAATCGACGATGGTCCAAACACAATTGGGCGGCTGGTCGCGGACATCACCGAATTGGAACAGGTCGCCGGAAGGCCGGCCGGGTCGATGAAAGTTGTCGTCAGCCACGCCTTCGTCCGCATACGATGTGACGGAGCATCCCACCGCTTCGAACACATCATGCGGGCAGCCACAGCATTCCCACATTGGAGCATCAGCGCGTGAGCGAAACCTTGTTGCGGGGGCCGCTGGCGCGACGCTTCCGTCCGTTGCTGTGGCTGGCGGTGTGCTTCCTCGCCATTGCGTTCGTCACCCGCTTGATCCTGTTGCTGATGACGGGCTCCGGCGTGCCGCCGAATCCGCTGGATTGGTTGTACGCATTCGGCGTCGGGCTCGGCTACGACCTGGTCACGTTCGTCTACTTCGCGTGGCCACTGGTGTTGTTCCTGT
>DAIUEL010000325.1:0-1873 GCA_036845145.1 Rhodanobacteraceae bacterium
TCAAGCACAGCGAAGCCCAACGCGTGGTCGCGAAACGACGTTGGGCTTCCCGATACAGCCGGTCAGCCCAACCTACGGCCTCATCCCGATCATTGCCCCTCCACCACGGGCAACTCGATGTAGCTCGCCCGGCCCGGCGCGTGGTAGATGCTTTGGGTCGCCTTCACGTAGTCGGCGGGCTGTGCGAAGAAGATGTTCTTCACGTAGGTCTGCGGGTTGCGGTCGTACAGCGGAAACCAGCTCGACTGCACTTGCACCATGATGCGGTGGCCGGCGCGGAACACGTGGTTGGCCGTGGGCAGCTCGAAGCTGTACAGCAATGGCTGGTTCGGAACCAGCGCGTGCGGCGTCGAGAAACTGGTCCGGTACCGGCCCCGGAAGATATCCATCGCAATCCCGAGCTGATACCCGCCCAGGCGCTGCAATCCCGAATCCGGTTCGGCGGCAACCTGGTCCGGGTAGACGTCGATCAGCTTGACCACCCAGTCCGAATCGGTGCCGCTGGTGGCGGCGACCAGGTGCACACGCGGCTGGCCGGCGATGGTGACGGCGTGGTCGAGCACCGGCGACTCGAACGTCGCCACGTCCGTCCGTCCCGAAAACTCGCGCTGGTCATCCACCAGCCAGCGCGGCCACGTCATGTCGCCGCTGTAACCCACGGGCAGCACCGGGCGCACGCGGTAGGGCACCGGCTTGGCGGGGTCGGATACGTAACTCGTGTCCTTCGCCTCGGCCGCGGTGGGCGCCGTGAAACCTGCCTTGCCACCGGCGTGCAGGTAGAACGGCGTGGGCTTGATGCCGCACCCCGTGGCGCAGCCTTGCGGCCATGCCGTCAGGTGTTCCCATTGGTTGCTGCCGGTGCGGAAAGCCGTCACCGGCGCGACCGGATTGGCCGGCGCGTCGCTCTTCAGATAGTGCGCAAGGAACGGCGCCAGGATGTGCTGCATGAAATACGTGCCGGTTTCGCTGCCGAAGTGGATGGCGCCGAGATAGCTGCCGGGTTCGACCTCCTGGCCGTGATGCCACGGCCCGATCACGAGATACACCATGTCGCCGTGCCTGTCCTTGGGCTTGATGGCCTTGTACACGGCCATCGCGCCGTAGATATCCTCCTGGTCCCACAGGCTGTCGACCAGCATCACCGGTACCTGCAGGGGCAGCTTGCCGAGAATCCTGTCCAGCGCCTGCCCGCTCCAGAAACTGTCGTAGGCCGGGTGCGCCGTCAGCTTGTTCCAGAAACCGAGCTGCCCCATCGCGTACGCCTTGCCCATGGCGCCGGCCGAACCGTAGTGCATGTACAGGTCGTAATCGTCGTAGTAGTTGCTCCACCACGCCGCGCTGTTGTCGCGGGTCGCCACCTGGTCGTACACGTACGGCAGGTTCTGCTGGCGGAACGCGCCGTTGTGGAACCAGTCGTCGCCCATCCAGCCGTCGACCATCGGATTCATCGGCACCACCACTTTCAGCGCGGGGTGCGGGTTGATCATCGCAATCAGCGCCTCGTAGCCGTCGTAGGAAATACCGAGGTCGCCGACCTTGCCGTTGCTTTCCGGCACGTGCTTGACCAGCCAGTCGATGGTGTCCCAGGTGTCGGTGGCTTCATCCACCGGCGTGTGGTTGAGCGGCCCGCGCAGGGGACGGTTCATCACGAAATCACCCTCGGAACCGTACTTGCCGCGCACGTCCTGGATGACACGGATGTACCCGCCGTCGACGATCACCGGCACCGCGTTGTCGAAACCGTCATGGCTCTGCAGCGCCGTGGCCATGTTGCCGCTGAGCTGGTCGTGTTCGGTCTCCCTCACCATGCTGCGCGCGTCGTAAGGCGTGCGCGTGAGCAGCATCGGCGCATCGTGCGCGCCCCTGGGAAGCA
>DAIUEL010000326.1:0-1862 GCA_036845145.1 Rhodanobacteraceae bacterium
TTCAGCCACGGCGTGACCTGCCAGTCGCTCGCGAAATCGACCACGGTGTAGGCGGGAATCTTCGCGGGGATGAAAGTTGCGCCGCTGCCGAACGGCTGGTTGGAATCCTGCCAGTACTGCGCGGCCGAGGACACCGCCGTCAGGCTGGCCTTGTACTTTTGATCCACGCGCCAGGTCAGGCCGGCCTTGGCGAGATAACGCGGCGCGTAGGCGGGAATCTTTCCGACCTGTCCCGGAATCACGCTGCTCGTGAAGCGCGCGTTCAACAGGCTCACGCTGAAGAAGCCTTCCAGGTGTTCGCCGCGCGACGCCCGTGCGGTCGGCGCGAAGAAGTCGTAATTGATCTGGCCCTCGAAGCCCCGGCTGCGGGTGTCGCCGCTGTTGACCTCGATGACGTCGGTGGCGTTGATGTGCTGCGCCTCGATGCGGTTCTTGAAGTCGATCCAGAACACGCTGACGTCGTAGTACAGGCCGGTCAGGGGCACGCCGTGAACGCCGGCTTCCCACGACAGCGACTTCGATGGATCGGGCGCGTGGCCGGGCACCATGTTGGCGAACGGCGAGGCCATGTCGAAGTAGCGCAGCGGGCGCCAGCCTTGGGAGACATTGAAGTAGGTCTCGTTGCCGGCGCCGAAGTCGTTGCCGATGCCGAGGCCGAACAGCGGCACCGTGCGCGCATCGGATTCGTGGATCAGCGGGCGCGTCAGGAACGGCGGGCGCACGCTTTCGTCCACCGCGACGCGTTCGTGTTCCAGCCGGATCGACGGCACGATGTGGATTTCGTGCGGCAGGCGGAACACGTTTTCGGCGAACACGGCGTAGTAGTTGGATTGCCGTTGCTGGCGCAGGCGCGGCGTGCCACTGCGGTCGTAACGATCGACGTACAGGTGGGCGTTGTCCCATTGCCGGAACGGATCATTGCCGTGGAACGCCACCACACCCGCGGTGAAGGCGTTGCCCTGACCCCACTTCTTGCGCACGCGCACGTCCAGGCCTTGCGTGCGGAACTGCTCGTCCTGCAGCGTGGTGCTGGACGGCGGCGGTTGCGGCGCGAGGTCCGGCGCGGCCGAGCCGTTGGCGGCGCGGCTGGCGAGATCCTGGTAACCCGCCCACAGCTTGGCGACCAGCAACCAGTCGTTGGCCCATTCGTGCTGGTGGCCCAGCACGATCTGATAGCGATCGACCCAGTCGCGATTCCACGGCGTCGGTGTCGCGTCCGGATTCACTTGCCATTGCGGGTAGCTCATGCGGCCCGGATCGCCGGAGTCGGCGTCGATCGCGTGCACGTCGAGCCAAGAATATTGCTGGTCATTCGGACGGTATTCGATGTACAAGTCGGCTTGGCGCATCTGCGATTGCGCGTTTTCGCGCGGGCCGTTGCTGCGCACGTAACCGGCGTCGGCGCGGTACGTCCATTTCCCGGCGCTGCCTTCGAGCACGTTGTACGTCGAATACAGGCCATCGCTGCCGACCACCTGTTCGGTGCTGATCGAAAACGGCGTGCCGGATTTGGGGCGCTTGGAGACGAGGTTGATCACCGGCGCGGGCTCCGGCCCGTACAACAGGCTGGAACCGCCGCGGATCAACTGGATGTCCGCGATGCTGTGCGAGAACGGCATCGCGTACAGCGTGGGGAAACCGATCCAGTCCGATTCCAGCGGAATGCCGTCCTGCATCACCAGCACGTATTCGGATTCCTGCGGATTGCCGAGGCCACGATAGCTGAGGTTGAACTGGGTAGGCGTCGGCTGCTGCGACACCTGCACGCCCGGCGAACGCGCGAACAGTTGCTCGAGGTTGTTGCCGGCCACCGTGGGCTGCAGGTCGAGGTGCGTGACCGTGGCCTTCTTGGTCACGGTGAT
>DAIUEL010000327.1:0-1857 GCA_036845145.1 Rhodanobacteraceae bacterium
ATCAACTCAGCTTTGTTCATGGAGACTCCCTCTTGGGTTTCGAGCAGCCCGTGGATTGTTCGGTGGAAGGACGTTTTCCCTGTGTCGCCAAGATCACGTCTGTCCGGTCGTGTTGCGATTCCCGTAGCGATGCGCGGCATGAGCGTCTGCGTCGCACGGCCCGGCCTTTATACCAGCGGCCCACAAGGCTCGCAATAAAGGCAGGGCTTGAATTTCAGCGTGTCGATCACCGGAATGCAACCCGCGTTCATCACCATCATGGGCCACGCAAAAACGCAAGTGCCGTACGGCGACGCACCATGCATCGCGCGTGCCGCCGGTCCACCCGCGTGATCTTCAGTGCGTGCGCGTGGCCGCGTTGTCGTCGGCCTGCTCGTGAGTGGTTTCGACCGGAAGCTCTTTCACCTGGGGCGTCGCCACCTCCGCCGGCAGCGGCGTCAGCGGATGTTCCAGCGCGATGTCCAGCACCTGATCGATCCAGCGTACGGGATGGATAGTGAGTGCATCGGTAATGTTCTTTGGAATCTCGGCAAGGTCCTTCTTGTTCTCTTCCGGGATGATCACCGTGGTGATCCCGCCGCGATGCGCGGCCAACAGCTTCTCCTTCAGGCCGCCGATCGGCAGTACCCGGCCACGCAGGGTGATTTCGCCGGTCATCGCGATTTCCGCATGCACCGGATTCTTCGTCAGCGCCGAGACCAGCGCCGTGCACATCGCGATGCCCGCGCTCGGGCCGTCCTTGGGTGTCGCGCCCTCGGGCACGTGCACGTGGATGTCATATTTGTCGTGGAAATCCTGCTCGATGCCCAGCCGCTGGCTGCGCGCGCGCACCACCGACTGCGCGGCCTGGATCGATTCCTTCATCACGTCGCCCAATTGCCCGGTGAGGATCAGCTTGCCTTTGCCCGGCACCACGGTGGCTTCGATGCTCAGGAGATCGCCGCCCACCGACGTCCACGCGAGGCCGGTGACCAGGCCCACTTCGTTCTGCTGCTCCTTGCGGCCGAAGTCGTGGCGGCGCACGCCGAGGTACTTGTCGAGGTTCTTCGACTCGACTTTGATCGCGGATGGCGCACGCTTCTTCGCGGCAGGCCTGGCCCTGGCGGACGCAGCTTCCTTTTCCGCCGCAGGCTTGCCGCCTTCCTTCAGGGTCAGCTCCTTGACCACTTTGCGGCAGATCTTGGCCAGCTCGCGCTCCAGATTGCGCACGCCCGATTCACGCGTGTAGTAGCGGATGATGTCGCGCAACGCGCCCTCGGTGACCGCAAGTTCTTCGTCCTTCAAACCGGCCCCCTTCTTCTGCTTGGGCAGCAGGTACCTGGTGGCGATCGCGACCTTCTCGTCCTCGGTGTAACCCGGAATGCGGATCACCTCCATGCGGTCCAGCAGCGGCGCCGGGATGTTCATGGAGTTGGCCGTCGCGATCCACATCACCTCGGACAGGTCGAAATCGACCTCGAGGTAGTGATCGTTGAAGGCATGGTTCTGCTCGGGGTCCAGCACCTCGAGCAGCGCCGCCGACGGATCGCCGCGGAAATCCATCGCCATCTTGTCGATTTCGTCCAGCATGAACATCGGGTTCTTGGTCCCGACCTTGGCCATGTTCTGGATGATCCGGCCCGGCAGCGAACCGATGTAGGTGCGGCGATGGCCGCGGATCTCGGCCTCGTCGCGCACGCCGCCCAGGCTCTGGCGCACGAACTTGCGGTTGGTCGCGCGCGCGATCGAGTGGCCCAGCGAGGTCTTGCCGACGCCGGGCGGGCCGACCAAACACAGGATCGGTCCCTTGATCTTGTTCACGCGCTGCTGCACGGCGAGGTATTCGAGGATGCGCTCCTTGACCTTCTCCAGCCCGTA
>DAIUEL010000328.1:0-1856 GCA_036845145.1 Rhodanobacteraceae bacterium
CCGCCGTACCACTTCGTCGATGACACCCATATCCAGATCGGCGTCGATCCGAAAGGAGCCGCGTAATGGGCGCGTTCACGCAATGGTTCAACGAGCGCACGCCGGGGCTTGGCGCGGTCTACAAGAAGCACATGACAGGCTATTACGCGCCCAGGAACTTCAACGTCATGTACTACTTCGGTTCGCTGGCGCTGCTGGTGCTGGTGAACCAGATCGTCACCGGCATCTTCCTGACGATGTTCTACACGCCCACCGCGGCGGGTGCGTTCGATTCCGTGCAGTACATCATGCGCGACGTGCATTGGGGCTGGCTGGTGCGCTACATGCACGTCACCGGCGCCTCGATGTTCTTCATCGTGGTGTACCTGCACATGTTCCGCGGCCTGATGTACGGCTCGTACAAGAAGCCGCGCGAACTGGTGTGGCTGCTGGGCATGCTGATTTTCCTGGCGCTGATGGCCGAAGCGTTCATGGGTTACGTGCTGCCGTGGGGCAACATGTCGTTCTGGGGCGCCAAGGTGATCATCACCCTGTTCAGCGCGGTGCCGGTGATTGGCTCGCAACTGGTGGACTGGATCATGGGCAGCTTCGTGCCGTCCGATCCCACGCTCAACCGCTTCTTCGCGCTGCACGTGGTGGCGCTGCCGCTGGTGCTGCTGTTGCTGGTGGTGTTGCATCTCGGCGCGCTGCATGAAGTGGGTTCGAACAATCCCGACGGCGTCGAGATCAAGAAGCACAAGGGTCCGGATGGGCATCCGCTGGACGGCATCCCGTTCCATCCGTACTACACGCTGAAGGATCTGGTGGGCGTGGGCGTGTTCCTGATCGTCTGCGCGATCATCATCTTCTTCGAGCCGACGGTGGGCGGGTTCTTCCTCGAACACGACAACTCGATTCCGGCCAACGACCTGGTGACGCCCGCCACGATCAAGCCGGTGTGGTACTTCTCGCCGTTCTACGCGATCCTGCGGATGATCCCGAGCAAGGGATTCGGCGTGCTGGCCATGGCGCTGTCGATCATCGTGCTGTTCCTGGTGCCGTGGCTGGATCGCGGCAAGGTCAAGTCGGTCCGCTATCGCGGCGTCGGCTACAAGGTGGCGCTTACGATCTTCGCGATCGTGTTCATCCTGCTGGCGGCCATCGGCGCCGACCTGACGCCGGGCTGGATCGTCTCCATCTTCGGACCCGACGCCGACATCACCACCATCGAGAACCTGTTCGGCCGGACCCTGGTGGTCCTGTACTTCGCGTTCTTCGCGTTCCTTTGGGCCTACACGTTCTTCGGATTGGAGAAAACCAAGCCGGTTCCGGAAAGGGTGACGACGCATGACTGACAAGACTTTCCGCGCGTCCATGCGCTCGTTTTCGGCCCTGCTTATCGCGCTTGCCGTGGCGCTGGTGGCCTCGCCCTCCGCGTTCGCGGAAGAGGGCGGCGGTTACGCCAACGCCAACGTCAACGTGCACGACCAGGCTTCGTTGCAGCGCGGCGCGCGCCTGTTCATGAACTACTGCGTGGGCTGCCATTCGCTGAAGTACCTGCGCTACTCGCAGATGGCGGACGGGCTCGGGCTCACCGAAAAGCAGGTGATGGACAATCTGAATTTCACCGGCGCCAAGTTCGGCGAGCCCATCGTGGCGGCCATGCCGGAGGCCGAGGCCGAGAAGTGGTTCGGCAAGGTGCCGCCGGACCTGTCGCTGGAAGTCAGCGCCAAGGGCGCGGACTGGGTGTCGGCCTACCTCAAGGCGTTCTACCTCGATCCCGCGACAATCAGCGGCTGGAACAACACCGTTTTCCCGAACGTCGCGATGCCGTTCCCGCTGTGGCAGTTGCAGGGCGAGCAGGTGGCGGTGATGAA
>DAIUEL010000329.1:0-1829 GCA_036845145.1 Rhodanobacteraceae bacterium
GCCCCGGAATGACAACGTTTCGTCTCGTGCGGTGCCTCCAGCGCGTAGGGCGGGTTAGCCGCGCAGCGGCGTAACCCGCCGGCGGTTGGGAAGCCCAACAGCTTCCAATTTCGTCATTCCGGCGAAGGCCGGAACCCAGTGCCATTGGCCAGTTGAAACAAAAAGGCACTGGGTCCCGGATATCGCTTCGCGATTCCCGGATGACGATCAAGGGCTATGCAGGCGTGTAGCGGCGTAACCCGCCCGACGGTCGGCCACGCCGACAGCTTTCAACTTCGTCATTCCGGCGCAAGCCGAACCCATTTTGGCATTTACCAAAAAACCACCATGGATCACGGCTTGCGCCGGGATGACGAACAAAGGAAGGCGCTTGCATCCACAAGCACCCATGCCTTCCTACCCATGAACACGGCCGCGTCTTCGCTATGATGCGACGATTGCCTGCGTCGTTAGGAGTCGATCATGTCCGTGCATCATCGCCTGGGTGTGTTGTGCGCTGCCGTTGCCCTGACATTGGGCGCCGCCGCGCCCTCAGTCGCCGCGACGCCCGCCACGCAGGACAACACAACAAACACCTGGGGCGCACTCCACTGGCGCCTGATCGGCCCGTTCCGCGCCGGCCGCACGCTCGCCGTAACCGGCGTGCCGGGCCAGCCGACGCATTTCTACATGGGCTCGGTCGATGGCGGCGTGTGGGAAACGCACGACACCGGTCGCACCTGGCAGCCGCTGTTCGATGACCAGCCCGTGCAGTCGATCGGTGCGATCGCGGTGGCGCCGTCAAACCCGAACGTCATCTACGTCGGCACCGGCGAATCCGACATGCGTTCGGACATCGTGCAGGGCGACGGCATGTACAAGTCCGTCGATGCCGGCAAGACCTGGACGCATATCGGATTGAAGGATTCGCAGCAGATCGCGATGATCCGCGTCGATCCGCACAACCCGAATCACGTGTTCGCCGCGGTGCTCGGGCATCCCTACGGTCCCAACGCCGAACGCGGCGTGTTCCGTTCGCTGGATGGCGGCAAGACCTGGAAGAAGGTGCTGGGCCCGAACGACGACACCGGCGCGATCGACATCATCTTCAAGCCCGGCGACGCCAACGTGATCTACGCGTCGCTGTGGCAGACGCGGCGCCCGCCGTGGAACATCTATCCGCCGTCGAACGGGCCCGGTTCGGGCCTCTACAAATCCACCGATGGCGGCAACACCTGGACGCACATCGAAGGCAACGGCTTTCCGTCGAAAAACCTGGGACGCATCGGCATCGCGATTTCCGCCGCGGCGCCCGATCGCATCTACGCGATCGTCGATGCGGAGGAGGGCGGCCTGTACCGCTCCGACGACGCCGGCAAGACCTGGAAGAAAACGAGTGGCGATCCGCGCATCTGGCAGCGCGGCTGGTACTTCGGGCAGATCACCGCCGATCCGAAGAACCCCGACCGCATCTACGCGATGAACACCATCGAGCTGCGATCCGATGACGGTGGCAAGACCTTCCTGCCGGTAAAGGGCGACCCGACCGGCGACGATTACCACGAGTTGTGGATCGACCCGAACGACCCGGATCGTCAGATCATGGGCGTCGACCAGGGCGCGATCATCACCGTGAACGGTGGCAAGACCTGGTCGAGCTGGTACAACCAGCCGACCGCGCAGATGTACCACGTCAGCACCGACAACCGTTTTCCGTATCGCGTGTACGGCGCGCAGCAGGATTCCGGCGCGGCAGGGGTGCCCAGTCGCTCGACCTATGAAGCGACCATCAACATGATGCAGTTCCACGAGGTCACCGCGGGCGGCGAGAGCGGCATGATCGCGCCCGA
>DAIUEL010000330.1:0-1828 GCA_036845145.1 Rhodanobacteraceae bacterium
ATCGTCGGCGTGCACGCGGGCGATTTGATTTCCGAAATCGCGCTGGCGATCGAGATGGGCGCCGAAATCGGCGACATCGCGCTCACCATCCATCCGCATCCGACGCTGGGCGAATCGGTGGGCATGGCGGCCGAAGTGGCCGAAGGCACCATCACCGACTTGTACATTCCGAAGCGGAAGTAACGATGCCGTCGCAACCACTGGAAACGCTGACGCGCTACAAGGCGTGGGCGAACGAGCGGTTGTACACGATGCTGGCCGGACTGTCCCCTGACCAACTCGCGGCGCCCACGCCCATCTTCGCGGGCAGCATCCTGCGCACGCTCAACCACGTTTACCTGATGGACGTGGTGTGGAAATCGCACTTGCTGGGCGTACCGCACGACCTCACCACGCGCAATCCCGAAGCCACGCGTCGGCTGCCCGACTTGCGCAAGGCGCAACGCGACATCGACGCCTGGTACGTCGATCGCGCCGCAGCGATGACGCCGGCTCTCGGCAACGAGGTCGTGCATTTCACGTTCATCGGCGGTGGCGAAGGCTCGCTGCGTCGTGAAGACATG
The DNA here is from genome assembly GCA_036845145.1 of Rhodanobacteraceae bacterium. Classification (GTDB taxonomy): domain Bacteria; phylum Pseudomonadota; class Gammaproteobacteria; order Xanthomonadales; family Rhodanobacteraceae; genus 66-474. The sequence goes on from DAIUEL010000330.1 coordinate 564, forward strand.
GTGCTGCACGCGGTCAATCACACCACCTACCACCGGGGACACATCACCGCGATGCTCAACATGCTTGGCGTGCAACCGCAGGCAACGGACCTGCCGGTATTCCTGCGCGACACGCGATCCTCGCTGCCGAAGTAACCTCGATTGAATGCGGAGATGCGGTCAATCGCTCCTACCGATCCATTGCTGATGACCGTCACAAGACGCCGAATGGCCGCTTTTTTTTGACGGCACGCCCTGAACCATTGCAGAGAAAGCCCTTTGTGCGCCGGTAAACCAACGCGGATCAGCGTGTCGGTCGCACAGCGCGATGGCGCGGTCGCTTGTTGGCTGGGCCGCGCAGGGTTGGGTGCCTGCCCGGCGCACGTTGGCACTCGATCCAACCCACTCGAATAGACCCCCGCGTGGCCGCCGTCTTGCTGCCCAGCCCCGGCAGCTGAAACACCTGAAGCTCCGCGAGTCATATGCCAAAATGGTCCCCGCGGGCACACGGGAAATGATATTCCGGACGCGGGGGCAGCATGGGTAACAGCGGCTTGTGGCAGGAACTGAAGCCCCGTCACGTGTACCACGTCGCTGCGGGCTACGCGGTTGTGGGCTGGCTGTTGACGCAAGTCGCAACGCAGGTATTCCCGGTGTTTCATTTGGACCGACCGGGCCGTGGTGCTGGTGATCCTGGCCGGATTTCCGATCGCGCTGGTGGCGCGGGCGTTGGATGCGGCGCCCGCGGGCATCGTGCGCATGGGCGCTGCACCGGAAAACGATGCAGCAAATCCGGCCACCACAGACGGGGGCGCCCATGGCCGAGCTTCTCGCCCGCCTGAAGCAACGCAAGCTGGTGCAATGGGCACTGGCGTACCTTGCCGGCGCGTGGGCGGTGCTGCAGGCGCTCGGCCTCGCCGCCGACAGCTACGACTGGCCGCACCGGGTCATGCAGATCGCATTCGCGGCGATTGCCGTGGGCTTCGCGATCGCGCTCGTGCTCGCCTGGTACCACGGAGAGAAAGGCCGGCAGCGTGTCAGCAGTGCCGAGTTGTTGCTGATCGCGCTGGTACTCGCGGTGGGTGGCGGGCTGCTCTGGCGGTACGCGCGGGTGGCGCCGGCTGCAACCGGAACCGTCGCCGCGCGCGGCGCGGATGGTGCGCAGGGGAATCCCCGAACCATGGTCTCCGGCGCTTCCGCCAAGGCAGTTCCGACCGATTCGGTTCCCGCGAAGTCCATCGCCGTGCTGCCGTTCGTGAACATGAGCGGGGATCCGAAGAACGACT
>DAIUEL010000331.1:0-1814 GCA_036845145.1 Rhodanobacteraceae bacterium
TGAAGCCGATCAATGCGATCGTCGACATCACCAATTACGTGATGCTGGAAACCGGGCAGCCGATGCACGCGTTCGATGAAGCAACGCTCGTTGGCGGCATCGGCGTGCGGCGCGCGCGCAAGGGCGAGATCCTGAAGCTGCTGGATGGCAGCGAAGCCACGCTCGATCCGTCGTTCCTGCTGATCGCCGACAATGCGAAGCCGCTGGCTGTGGCCGGCGTGATGGGCGGTTTCGATTCGCGCGTCACCGACGCCACCCGCGATGTGTTCCTCGAAGCGGCGCATTTCAGTCCCGCCGCGATCATGGGCCGGGCGCGCAAGCTTGGATTGACTACCGACGCCGCGCACCGCTTCGAGCGTGGCGTCGACCCGGAACTGCCGCGCGCGGCGATGGAACGCGCGACGGCATTGCTGCTCGAGATTGCAGGCGGCAAGCCCGGTGAAGTCATTGAGGCCGTGATGCCGAAACACATCAAGCCTCCGGCCACGATCACGCTGCGCCGCGAGCGGATTGCGCGGGTGCTCGGCATCGCGATCGAGCCCGCCGAAGTCGGACGCATCCTCACCGCGCTGGGCATGCAGGTCGAAACGCGGGACGATGGCTGGCGGGTCACGCCACCATCGCGGCGCTTCGACATCGAACGCGAAGAAGACCTGATCGAGGAGGTCGCGCGCATCCACGGCTACGACACGGTACCCGCGCGTCTACCCGCCGGCGCGCCGCCCGTGCCGCGCGACGACGAATCCGTCGTGTCCGTTTCCTCGGTGGCGTCGGGCTTGGCCGCACGCGATTACCACGAGGCGATCTGTTACGCCTTCGTCGATCCGAAGCTGTTGCAAACATGGCAGGTCGACGCAAACGCCGTGCCGCTCGCCAATCCACTCTCGTCGGATCTGGCGGTGATGCGCACGTCATTGCTGCCGGGCCTGATCGAAGCGCTGAAGCGCAACCGCAACCGGCAGCAGGCGCGAATACGGTTGTTCGAGTCAGGCGTGGTGTTTGCAAAACGGGGACCGGGAATCGGACTGCGGAGGCAGGAGGCCGGCGTGGACGTCGGCGCAGCCGATGTTTCGAATGGCGCGCCGCAGGAGCGCCGGGTTTTTCGGGAACCGGAAGAAGCCAATGCGGCGCCGGTGGAGAGGGGAATGCTGGCAGCGGTCGTCTGCGGCAGCGCGCGCGCCGAGCAGTGGGGCGAGCCTAAGCGCGCGCTGGATTTTCATGACATCAAGGGCGATCTTGAATCGCTGATTGGATTGTCCAGCGCGCCGGAAACCTGGTCGTTCGACACGAACGATCTTCCGGGTTGGCTGCATCCCGGCCGCGGTGCGCGGGTGCTGCGCGATGGCGTCGCGGTGGGCGCGATCGGCGCCCTGCATCCAGCCCTTCAGCGGCAACTCGACCTGCCCGAAACCCACGTTTTCGAAGTCGACGCGAATGCACTGCAGCGGCGGCGCATACCGGCCGCGCGGGCGCTGGCGCACTTTCCGTCGCTGCGCCGGGACATCGCGATCGAAGTGGATGAAGCGGTCGAGTGGGCGCGGATCGCCGCCGCGCTTCGTTCAGGTTTGCCAACAATCTTGAACGAAGTGGTACTGTTCGACTGTTTTCGAGGTCCGGGGTTGAGCGCTGGTCGAAAGAGTCTTGCTATAGGCTTGATTTTGCAAGACGATTCGCGCACGCTTACGGACGAGGACGCCGACCAGAGTGTGGCCGATGCGGTCAGGCTGCTGGAAAGCGAATTTGGGGCAAGGTTGAGGACATGAACATGACGCTGACCAAGGCAGAGATGGCCGAGCGCCTGTTTCTCGACGTGG
>DAIUEL010000332.1:0-1791 GCA_036845145.1 Rhodanobacteraceae bacterium
GGTTCCGACGCCGTCTCCGACTGGCCGCTGCTCAACGCGCTGCTCAACACCGCCAGCGGCGCGACCTGGGTTTCGTTCCACCACGGCGGCGGGGTAGGGATGGGCTACTCCCAACACGCCGGGCTCGTGATCGTCTGCGACGGCAGCAAGGAAGCTGACGCCCGCATCGCCCGCGTGCTGTGGAACGACCCCGGCACCGGCGTCATGCGTCACGCCGACGCGGGCTATCCCGAAGCCATCGCATGCGCGAAGGAGAAACGGCTGAAGTTGCCGATGGTATAGCAGAGTGGCCGCAGTCGCTTGATCGGTGGAGCCGACTGGTTGCGCTGATGCTGGTGCTCAATCTCGCAACCAGCGCATGGCCTCGTCGCGCTGGTCGTAATCGAATTTGCGGACCTTGGCCAGCATCAACGGATCAAGTACGTGGTTGGCGAACGTGCCCATCGGGCTGTTGGTCACCAAGGCGATCTTGCCGATCTTGTCGTGCACGCTATTGACGAACTTCAGGTGTGCGAACAGGGCGCCGACGCTTTGCCAGCCGGGAAATTGCCGGCTGTGTATCAGGATGCCGCGGAGCCGGTCATGATCCTTGAGGTAGTTGTCGATCGTCCTGCCGACGGCCTCGAAATCGTCTTCGCTGAGCGCCTTGTCCGCGACAGGCTCCAGTACCACGATGCCGGCATCGGCATCCAGCTTGATGTCGATGCGCGCGCGATCGAGCTCGCAGACCCACTCTCTGGCAACCTCGTAATCGGCACTTTTGAAGTGCCGCAGTTCGCCGGGCGAGAACAGCCGGAACAGCTTGATGGCGTTCTCCATCCATTTGATGTCGGTGACGATCGCCATGCGTGCCCAGTGGCCTATCTTGCCCAGCCCCAGTCGCAGGTCCTGCCAAACCGCGCCGGCCTCCATGCCTTTCCATTCGCCTTCGATGCAGCACAGCAGGTCGAGCTTCTGGTGGTTCTCCAGCTTCCCGTTGACCAGCGGGATGAGTTGCTGCTCGTAATCCTCCGCGCGCAACTTGTCGGTGATCCTGATGCCGATCACGTGGTCCGGAAGTCCCTCGATGATGGTCAACATGCTGCTGTCCCTCTTTCGGAGCGTATCTCTGCAATCGCCGCCCCGTCATTGTTGCATGCAGCCCTGATAGCGGGCATCCACGCGCGTGGCAAACCATGCCGTGGTCAGTTTGCGGGTGATCTTGGGGCTGTCCAATCGGATGGCAGGGATCATGGCGCGAGGCAGCGGTTTGCCCGCGCGCGCATCCGCCAGCGCATAGGTGCGGGCATAGAGCGGCGTGTCGTCGAAGTCCAGGCGGTCGCTGCGTTGCAGCGCCTTTCGGATGGTGCGGGCATCCATGCCGAGGTCGTCGGCCATGGTGCGCACGGCGCGTTCGGTTTCCCCGGGCCGGTCCAACGGCGCGCCCGGCGCGAGCAGGTCTCCATCGAGTGCCAGGCGGATCCCCGTGGCGATGCTGACCGCGTTCTGGAACGCGGCATTGCGGCTCGCGTATCGGCCGGCGTTGTAGTCGGCGAAGCGATACACCTTGCGCGTGTACGGAGTCTCGTAATCCAGCAGGCGCATGATGCCGAAGTACAGCCCGCCGCGGCGGGTGAATACTTCGTCGCGGACGCTGCTCGCGATCGGGTACGGGTAGTCCCCGGCGTTCGCTTCGGCGAACACGATATTGACCTGCATCGGCCCGCCGGTTTCCACCGGATTGAAGTCCGCGAAGAGACGCTTGCCCAACGGCACGCTGGCGATCAGGTCTTCATAGATGCGGCTCAGCTC
>DAIUEL010000333.1:0-1783 GCA_036845145.1 Rhodanobacteraceae bacterium
GAGCAGGGCAAGGCCGATTACCTGAAGCCGTTGCTGGCGGCGAAGCCGGTGGGGAACGGATCATGAAAGAACCCGGGTGCGGGGTCGGGGCAGACTTGGCGAAACTGTTTCTTCGTCATTCCCGAGAAAACGGGACTGCGTTTGCAGGATTGCAAACGCGAACGCCGCGGGCGGCGCGCAGCGCGAGCGCCAAGGATGGCGCGAGTAATCCGGTGTCTTTCTGGCAATGGATGAGTGTGCAAAGTCACTGGATCCCGGATATCGCTCCGCGATTTCGGGAAGGCGATCAAAGTCAGGATTTCCCGCCTGCGTTTCGATGTGCCGCACTACTTGCGTTGATGCTGTCGCTCGCGTTTCCGGTGGTGGGCATGGCTTCGGGCATTCCGCCCGTTGTTCCTGGCAATCATGAATTGGCCGCCGCGACCGAACTGATCACCGCCGGCCAGTTCAAGGCGGCCGGGGCCCGCATCGATGCGGCGCTGAAGCAGCAGGATTTGTCGCCGGACGCGCGGCGAGCATTCGAATTCCAGCACGAACGCATGCAGCGCATGCGGCTGGATTTCAGCCTCAGCGCCGATCAGGTCGAGGCCAAGGTCCGCAAACGGATTCCCGATCTCACCGATGCCGAATTCGCGGATTGGGATGCGCACGGCCTCTTCGAACACATGGACATCGATGGCCAGCGCCTGTACTTCAACCGTGCGCCGTCCAATTTGTTCCACTTGAGCGCCGCGGCGACGGCAAGGCAGAAGGGCGGCACCGATTTCGTCACCAGCGGGCTGCCGAAGGAAGTCAACGACAACTACATCGATTTCGATCGCAAGGTCATTGCGGAAGCGCGCGCCACCGGCAAAACCAATGTGCTGCCGCAACGGGTGAGGGTGACGCAAACCCTGACCGTCGATGCCGACGCCGTGCCCGCGGGCAAGACCATGCGCGCGTGGATTCCTTATCCGCGCGCCGACAAGGGGCAGCAGGAAAACATCGTGTTCCTTTCCAGCCAGCCGGCCGCGCACCAAATCGCACCGGAGTCGGCGCTGCAACGCACCGTGTACCTGGAGCAGACCGCACAAGCCGGCAAACCGACGATATTCAAGATCTCCTACGAAGTCACGCTGTACGCGCAATACCACCCGATCGACCCGGCGAAGGTGCAGCCGGAGAAGATCACGCCCGAGCTTGCGCCCTACGTGGCCGAGCGCGCGCCGCACGTGGTGTTCACCGAACCGCTGCGCGTGTTCTCGAATCAGGTGGTGGGCGACGCGACGAATCCCTACGAAATCGCGCGGCGCATCTACGCGGCGGTGGATGAAATCCCCTGGGCCGGCGCGCGCGAATATTCCACCATCCCGGACATCAGTGCCTACACCCTGCACGCGGGCCATGGCGATTGCGGCGAACAGACCTTGCTACTGGTCACGCTGATGCGCATGAACGGCATCCCGGCACGCTGGCAATCGGGCTGGACGTTCACGGACGGCAAATACGACAACATCCATGACTGGGCCGAAATTTATCTGGCGCCTTATGGCTGGGTTCCGGTGGACGTCACCTACGGCCGGCTTGCTTCCGATGATCCGGCATTGAAGTGGTTCTATCTCGGCGGCCTCGACAACTTCCGCATCGCCTTCAACGACGATTTCTCGCGCGATTTCGTGCCAGCCAAACAGCACTTCCGCTCCGACACCGTCGACTCCCAGCGCGGCGAAGTCGAATGGGATGGCGGCAATCTCTATTACGACAAGTGGGACTACCACTTCGACTGGAAGATCCTGCCGGCGAA
>DAIUEL010000334.1:0-1753 GCA_036845145.1 Rhodanobacteraceae bacterium
CGCTCGCCGAGCGGCTCCAGGATCGTGCGGTAGCTCAGCAGCCGCGCGGGATTGTCGTCGACCAGCAGGACGTTGGCGGGCTCGCCGTGGACAAATGCGCCGTTCTTCATCAGCGGTGCAACCATTGGCGCAACAACGACAGCAACTGGTCGGTGTGCACGGGCTTGGCGATGTAGTCGGATGCACCGGCTTCGATGCACTTCTCGCGGTCGCCCTTCATCGCCTTGGCCGTCAGCGCGATGATGGGCAGCGAGCGCAGGTTCGGCGTGGCGCGGATGGCGCGGATGGTTTCGTAGCCATCCATCCCCGGCATCATGATGTCCATCAACACCATCGCGATGCCGTCCTGCGCCTCCACCAGCGCGACCGCGTCCCGGCCGTTCTCCGCCTTCAGCACCTGCATGCCGTGGCGCTCGAGGATGCTGCTGATGGCGAAGATGTTGCGCACGTCGTCGTCGACCACCAGCACCTTCTTGTCGCTGAGCGAGCTGTCCGACTGGTACAGGGTCTCCAGCATTCCCCGCTTGGCCGGCGGCAGTTTCGATACGACGCGGTGCAGGAACAGCGCGGTTTCGTCGAGCAGCCGCTCGGGCGAATGCACGCCCTTGACGATGATGCTGCGCGCGACCGTGAGCAGGCGTTGCTCTTCTTCCGGCGACAGGTCCCTGCCGGTGAACACCACGATCGGGACATCGCGGGCGCCGGCGTCGGCCCGGATCCGGTCGAGCAGCTCGAAGCCGCTCATGTCCGGCAGCCGGAGGTCGAGCACGACGCAGTCGTATGCGCCGGAATGGATCTGTTCGAGCGCATCCCTGCCGGTTCCGGTGAGCGTGATTTCCACGTCTTCATGGTCGATCAGGGCGACGATGCTGTCGCGCGCGGCGCCGTCATCCTCGACCACCAGCAGCCGCTTGACCGGCCGCAGCGCGAACTGCGTGATCTTGGCCAGCGAACTCTCGATGGCGGCGGCCGTGGCCGGCTTGGTCAGATAGGAGAATGCGCCACGCTCCATGCCGTGGTGGCGTTCGGCCTCGACCGTGATGATCTGGACCGGAATATGGCGGGTCTCCGGCGTCTGCTTCAGTCGCGCCAGCACCGTCCAGCCGAGCATGTCGGGCAGGACGATGTCGAGGCTGATCGCGGTCGGCTGGAACTGCTGGGCCAGCCGCAGGCCGTCGCCGCCGGATGTTGCGACCAGCGCGCGCAAACCGCGGGAACGCGCAAGATCCCGCAGCACGCCGGCATAGCGGGGGTCGTCCTCGATGATCAACAGCGTCGGTTCACCGGGCGCGACGACCGCCCGGTCATCTTCGACTTGTTCGGGCAAGTGCAGCGGATGCGCGGCCAGCGTGACCGCCGGCTTCGCTTCGTCCGCGTAGCCGACGGGCGGCCCCATGTAATTGAGCGGGATGTAAAGCGTGAAGATGCTGCCCGCGCCCGGACGGCTGCGCAACTGGATTTCGCCGCCGAGGAGCGCCGACAGCTCGCGGCTGATCGCAAGCCCCAGCCCGGTGCCGCCGTACTTGCGCGCGGTGCCAGCGTCGGCCTGCTGGAATGCTTCGAAGATGATCTTCTGCTTGTCGGGCGAGATGCCGATGCCAGTGTCTTCGACCGCGATCGCCACCACCACCGGCGCCTTGTCGAGGATCGGGTGGCCGCCCGTCCAGCCCTTCTCGGCCACCCGCGCATGCAACCGCACGCTGCCCTTCTCGGTGAACTTGAAGGCGTTCGAAAGCAGGTTGTTGATGACCTG
>DAIUEL010000335.1:0-1744 GCA_036845145.1 Rhodanobacteraceae bacterium
CTGGACCAGGACGGCTGGCACGTCGACTACCGCGACTGGTATGCGGAACGCAATCCGCCGCTGCCGCGCAAGGTGTACGCCAGCCGCGAGCCGTATACGGTGCGGGTATTCATCGAGCAATGGAGTGGCATCGGCTCGACGCAGCCCTGAGGCGCGGATCCCTCGAAGCCGCGACTCGGCATCCAACCGCCTGAATTGACACGAATTGCGCCGGCCGCGACAATAGGCGGCTTTTCAGCACGCGAGTCGGGTGGCCGGCTTCGCGTGCTTGGCCGTTGCAAACGTGGCGCAGTTTTGCCGCGACCGTTTTCAATGCAGGTTCGGCAGGAGCCCAACTTGCTCATGGTGGGGCGTCGCCAAGTGGTAAGGCACCGGGTTTTGATCCCGGCATTCGCAGGTTCGAATCCTGCCGCCCCAGCCACATTGGCGTTGCAGGCGAGAGACCGGAATCATGCACAACACATCCAGCCTGATGCTGTTCTCGGGCAATGCCAACCGCAAGCTGGCGGAGGACGTCGCGCATACGCTCGGCGAACCGCTGGGCAAGGCGGTGGTCGGCAAGTTCTCCGACGGTGAGGTGCAGGTCGAGATCGACGAGAACGTCCGCAACCAGGACGTGTTCGTGATGCAATCCACCTGCGCGCCATCGGCCGAAAACCTGATGGAACTGCTGGTGCTGGTGGACGCGCTGAAACGCGCTTCGGCGGCCAGCGTCACCGCGGTGATTCCGTACTTCGGCTACGCGCGCCAGGATCGCAGGCTGCGCGCGGCGCGGGTTCCGATCACCGCGAAGGTCGCGGCGCAGTTGATCGATGCGGTCGGCACCGACCGGGTGCTGACGGTGGACATCCACGCCGACCAGATCCAGGGTTTTTTCGAAGCACCGCTGGACAACGTGTACGCCTCGCCGGTGCTGCTGGCCGACATCTGGCGCAAGCACGGCACCGAAGGCGTCACGGTGGTCAGCCCGGATGTCGGTGGCGTGGTGCGCGCGCGTGCAGTGGCGAAGCGCCTCGATGACGCCGATCTGGCGATCATCGACAAGCGCCGTCCGCGTCCGAACGAGGCGACGGTGATGAACATCATCGGCGAGGTCGTCGGCAAGACCTGCGTGCTGGTGGACGACATCGTGGATACGGCCGGTACGTTGTGCGCCGCGTCGAAGGCGCTGAAGGATCGCGGCGCCAAGGAAGTGGTCGCGTACTGCACCCACGCGGTGTTGTCGGGACCAGCGATCGGCAACATCGAAAAATCGCAGATGGACGAATTGGTGGTCACCGACACCATCCCGCTGAGCGCCGAAGGCGCCGCGTGCAAAAAGATTCGCCAGTTGTCCGTCGCGCAGTTGCTCGCCGAGACCGTGCGCCGAATGGCGTATGGCGAGTCGGTGAGTTCGTTGTACGTGGATTGAAGCCGTGAATCTCGAATCAACGACTTCCCTGGTCGCGGGGAAGTCATTCCAAGTCGCCGCGAGGCGACATCATGCAACCTGAGGTAACACGAAAATGGCAACCATTCATGAAATCACGGCCGAACGCCGTGCCGACCAGGGCAAAGGTGCGAGCCGCCGCCTGCGTCGCGCCGGCAAGGTTCCGGCCGTCATCTACGGCGCGGGCTCCCCTGCGGAAAACATCCAGTTCGATCATCTGAAGCTCTCGCTGGCCGCGAAGCACGACTGGTTCTCGTCGGCGATCCTCGACCTGCTGGTCGACGGCAACCGCCAGAAGGTGCTGCTGCGCGACGT
>DAIUEL010000336.1:0-1730 GCA_036845145.1 Rhodanobacteraceae bacterium
CCGACGTGCTTTTCCATCCACGCGCACTTGTAGCGCTCGTCCACGTCGCGCTCGGCTTCCTCGGCGCGGCGCTCGGTGCGCGAACAGTGCGCGGCCATCGTCGTCATCTTGCTTTCGGTGTAGAGGTATGCCGACGGCTTGCCGCCGGCGAGCGCATAACGAATCGCCCTGTGCACGAGCAAATCGGGATAGCGGCGGATCGGCGAAGTGAAATGGGTGTAGGCGTCCAGCGCCAGGCCGAAGTGTCCGTGATTGGCGGACTGGTAGCTCGCGAGGCTTTGTGCGCGCAACAGGACGCTTCGGAACAACTCGGCGTCGGCACGCTCGACCACGCGTTTCAGCAGCGCGGCGAAGTCGCGCGGCTGCACGTCGGCCAGCGGCGGCAGCTTCAACTTGTACTCGCGCAGGAACGCCAGCAGGTCTTCGTACTTGTCCGCGGGCGGCGGCGCGTGCACGCGGAACGGTGCGGGGATCTTCTTCTTCGCAAGAAACTTCGCCGCCTGCACGTTGGCGGCGATCATGCATTCCTCGATCAGCTTGTGCGCGTCGTTGCGCTCGTGCGCGCCCAGCGAAACCACCTCGCCCTTGTCGTCCAGCCGGTAATCGACCTCGCTGGTTTCGAATTCGATGGTGCCGCGCCGCTTGCGCGCGGCGGCGAACGCCTTGTAGAGCGCGTGCAGTTGCTCGACATGCGGCAGCAGCTTGCCCATTGCGCGCCGCGTTTCCTGGTCGTTCTCGCCGACGGCCTGCCAAACCGCGTCATAGGTCAGCCGCGCATGCGAGCGCATCACCGCCTGATAGAACTTCGCGCGGGTGACCTCCCCGTCACTGCCCACCCGCATCTCGCAGGCCATGCACAGGCGGTCCACGTCCGGGTTCAAGGAGCAGATCCCGTTGGACAAGGTCTCCGGCAGCATCGGCACCACGAAGCCCGGGAAATACGCCGAGGTGCCGCGCTTGAAGGCTTCGTCGTCCAGCGAGGTTTCCGGTTGCACGTAGTACGAAACATCCGCGATCGCGACGATCAATTTGAAGCCGCCGCCGCGCACCGGCTCGGCATACACCGCATCGTCGAAGTCGCGCGAATCGGCGCCGTCGATGGTGACCAGCGGCAGCTTGCGCAGGTCCACGCGGCCTTCGCATTCGCTCCGCGTCACGCTCGGCTCGACGTCTTCGGCTTCGCGTGTCACGTCGACCGGCCATTCGTGCGGGAGCCCATGGCTTTCGATCGCCATTTCGACGATCAGAGAAGGCTGCAGGCGCTCGCCCAGCACGCTGACGATGCGGCCGATGGGGCCACGCTGCGGCGTCGGCGGTTCGGTGATCTCCGCCACCACGATCTGGCCCGCACGCGCGCCATTGCGGGCGTCGGGTGGGATCAGCACGTCCTGGTGCAGCCGACGATCGTCGGGGTCGACCACGACCACGCCGTGCGCTTCCACCACGCGCCCCACCAACCGCGGTGCGCGGCGTTCCAGCACCTCCCGGATCGCGCCCTGCTGCCGGCCGCGCCGGTCGACGCCGACCACCGATGCCAGGACCCGGTCGCCGTGCAGCACCTGCCGCATCTGCGCGGGCGACAGATACAAATCGTCGCCGCCTTCGTCGGGTCGCAGGAAACCGTAACCCTCCGCATTGGCGAGCACCGTGCCCGCGATCAGGCCGATCCGTTCGGCAGGCGCCAAACCACCGCGGCGGCTTTCCAGCAACTGGCCATCGCGCAACATCGC
>DAIUEL010000337.1:0-1724 GCA_036845145.1 Rhodanobacteraceae bacterium
GGCTCGATGCGCGCGCATTGCATGCCCCACACCTTGCCGCCGAGGTCGAGTATCTGCGCGACGAACAACCATGCGGGTGGCTTCTTCGCCAGCGCGGAACCTGGAAATACCTTGAACTTGCGCTCGCGCGTGCCGCGATACAGGCCCTGCTCGTCCTTGCGCGCGACATTGGTGGGCAGGCCGGAGAGGAGGGCAAGGTGGAGGGGTTCAAAAACGGTGGAATCGAGAGTCGGGGATGGGGAATTGAAAGAACTGCGGTCACCGTTTTCACGCGATTTCACGCGACCGCCCCGCTTGCCTACCTGATGCGCCACGAGCCCCGTCTTGTCGATTCCCGATTCCCGATTCCCGATTCCCTGCCGATCAAGCAACAGCTGCCGATGCAACTCGCGCCACTCGCGCATCCGCATGAACGACAGGAAATGCTTCGCGCACCAGTCGCGCAGTTTCGATTGCGTCAATTCCTCGTGCGCGGCGCGGTAGGCGTTCCAAAGATTCAACACGCCGACGAAATCGGATTGCGGATCGGTGAATTCCGCATGTGCGGCGTCGGCCTGCTGCTGCTTGTCCGCCGGGCGCTCGCGCGGGTCCTGGATGCCGAGGAAGGCGACGATCGGCAATACCGTGTCGACTACGCCGAGCGTCTGCGCCTCGACCAGCATGCGCGCGAGCTGCGCGTCGATCGGAATGCGCGCGAGCTGCTTGCCCATCGGCGTCAGCCGGCGTGCATCGTCCACCGCGCCGATCTCTGCCAGCCGTCGCCAGCCATCGTTCACCGCGCGCGGGTCCGGCGGATCGATGAAAGGAAACGCTTCGACATCGCCGAGGCCGAGGTCGAGCATCCGCAGGATCACGTCGGACAGCGCGCTGCGCAGGATTTCCGGGTCGCTGTACGGCGCGCGCGACAGGAAATCGGCTTCGTCGTAGAGCCGCACGCAAATGCCCGGACCGACGCGCCCGCAGCGGCCGGCGCGCTGGTTGGCCGCGGCCTGCGACACCGATTCGATGTGCAGGCGCTCGATCTGGCTGCGGCGCGAATAGCGTTTGACGCGCGCATCGCCGGAGTCGACCACCCAACGGATGCGCGGCACCGTCAACGAGGTTTCGGCGACGTTGGTGGCCAGCACGACACGGCGCCGCGGACCCGGCTTGAACACGCGATCCTGTTCCTTCACCGACAGGCGCGCATACAGAGGCAATACTTCGGTGTGGCGATATTGCCGACGCGCCAGCGCGAGATGCGCGTCGCGAATCTCGCGTTCGCCTGGCAGAAACACCAGCACGTCGCCCTTCGGATCTTCGCGGGTGATGTCGTCGAGGGCCGCCACGATGCGATCGGTGAGCGATTCCTCGCGCACACGCCCCCCCTCCGGCCTTCGGCGAGAAGAGCCGGCGCCTTCCGCCGCTTCCCCCGCAAGCGGGGTAAGGAAATCATGGCCGAATGGGCGGTAACGAATTTCGACCGGATACGCGCGGCCTTCCACCGTCACCACGGGCGTGTCGCCGAAATGCTCGGCGAAGCGCGCCGTGTCGATGGTGGCGGAGGTGACGATCAGTTTGAGATCACGCCGCTTGCGCAGAAGTTGCTTCAGATAGCCCAGCAGGAAATCGATGTTGAGGCTGCGTTCGTGCGCTTCGTCGATGATCAGGGTGTCGTACGCCGACAACCAGCGGTCGTGCGCCATCTCGGCCAGCAGGATGCCGTCGGTCATGAACTTGACCAG
>DAIUEL010000338.1:0-1706 GCA_036845145.1 Rhodanobacteraceae bacterium
TCATCGTGCACGTGATGCTGCCGCGCGTCCGCGAGTTCTACGGGCTGGAACGCCTCTGGACCGTGGGCGACCAGGAACCGGAGGCCGCAGCAGCCAACGATCACTAAGCGACGAGGCATGCGTGCCAAGCTGATCGCAATCGGCGAACGCATGCCGGGCTGGGTCGCGACAGGTTTCGCCGAATACGCGAAACGCCTGTCCCGCGACCTGCCGCTGGAACTCGTCGAAATCAAGCCCGGCGCGCGCGGCAAGGGCCGCGACGATGCGCGCGCGGTGGCGGACGAAGGCGCGGCGCTGCTTGCGGCGTTGCCGCGCGACGCGCACGTCGTTGCGCTGGATGGCCACGGCACCGCGTGGTCCAGTGAACAACTCGCCGATCGGTTGTCGAACTGGCGCATGGCGGGTCGCGACCTCGCATTCCTGATCGGCGGCCCCGACGGCCACGCCCGCGACGTCCTGCAACGCGCCGACCAGCGCTGGTCACTCGGGCCGCTCACGCTGCCGCACATGCTGGTGCGCTTGGTCGTGGCCGAGCAGTTGTATCGCGCCGTGACGATCCTCAATGGGCATCCGTATCACCGCGGTTGACCGGGGTTTCCCTTCTCCCCCCGGGAGAAGGGCGCAAGGCACTGCCCCTGTTTTTGCGCGCAGCGCCGGATGAGGGTTCGGCAGTGCCGAATGGAGTGGTCTGCGGGCGTCGTCGGACTTCCTGCGCTCAGCGCCAACCTACAACTGTGAATGCACGGATCAGGTGGCGGGGCCTCGATTGCTGCCCGTGTCATCATGTTTGAGCAGCTTCACGCGTCTATTCGCACTCCGAAGTGGCGTTTCTTGAATAGAGGGGCGGTTTGGCAGATAAAGGGCGGGCCAGAGGAAATTGCGTGGCTCACCAAGGAGCGCCTGTATGGCTTCAGTCGCTCGTGGAAAGAACTGAAGGGCCTTGCGGCACACCAAAACTCGGTATCGGGCCCTGGCTGTTCACGACTCTCATGTGAGTGACGTCGAAACGAGGTGGCATGGCGATCGATCTTGGCGTGATACTCACGCTGCTGCTCGTGGTTGGATTCCTCGCCCAGTGGCTGGCGTGGCGGATGCGTCTGCCGGCGATCCTGTTCCTGTTGTTGATTGGCATCGTTATCGGGCCGGCGACGGGGTTGTTCGATCCCGACAAGGCGCTGGGCGATTTCCTGTTTCCTACCGTGTCGCTGGCTGTCGCGTTGATCCTGTTCGAGGGCAGCATGACGCTGCGGTTTTCGGAACTGCGCGGGATCGGCCGCGCGGTGCGCGGCATGGTGAGTTACGGCGCGGTGTTGGCGCTATTGATGCTGGCCGGGGCGGCGCACTGGATCGCGGGCGTGCCATGGTCGATTGCACTGCTGTTCGGCGCGTTGACGTGCGTGACGGGTCCGACGGTGATCACGCCGATGCTGCGCACGCTGCGGCCGAATGCGCGCATCGCCAGCGCGTTGCGTTGGGAAGGCATCGTGCTGGATCCGCTCGGCGCGCTGTTCGCGGTGCTGGTGTTCGAGGCGATCGTGACGCATCAGCAGGGGCATTCGCTGGCGGTGTTCGGCGCGACGGTCGGCATCGGCGCCGGCATCGGTCTGGGCGTCGCGGCGGTGCTGGCTTTCCTGTTGTACCGCCAGTTGATTCCCGAATACCTGCAGGCCTACGGCACGCTGATCGCGGTGCTGGGCGCGTTCACG
>DAIUEL010000339.1:0-1682 GCA_036845145.1 Rhodanobacteraceae bacterium
AGCCCTGGCTCTCGCCCGAATGCCATTCCGTGTCGCCGCTGAGGCGCCAGCCGAAGCCGTAGTCGGTGTCGGGGTCGGCGATGGGGTCCTTGGGCGTGAACGCGAGCTTGCGTGAGTCGGCGTCGAGCAGCTTATCGGTGTACAGCGCCGCGTCCCACTTCGCGAAATCCTCGATATTCGAATAGATGCCGCCGTCGCCGCGGGTGGCGCTGGTGACGCTCTGGTCGGTGCGCGTCCATTTGCCGTCGATCAGGCTGTAGCCGTAGGCGCGGTTCGACGGCTTCGGTCCACGGTGGTGTTCGTAGAGCAGCGTGTGGTCCATCCCCAGCGGCTGGAAGATGCGCTGCTTCATGAAGTCGGCCAGGTCCATGCCTGACACGCGCTGGACGATCAGGCCCAGCAGCACGTAGCCGCCGTTGCTGTAGCGGTGCGCGCTGCCGGGCTGGAAGTAGAGGTGATCCTGCGACGCGATCATGCGCAGCACGTCGTTGTCGTCGATCTGCGTGGTCTGGGTCGGCGGGATCAGGTCTTCGTAATCGACCAGGCCGCTGGTGTGGGTCAGCAGGTTTTCGATCGTGATCTTTTCGTCGCTGGCCGGAAGCTCCGGCAGGTATTTGCGGATCGGGTCGGAGAGTTTCAGTTTGCCGTCCTGCTTCAGCAGCAGGATGCTGGCCGCGGTGAACTGCTTGGTGACCGAGGCGAGGCGGTAGTTGGTTTCGGGGCCGGCCTTGATGTGTTCTTCGAGGTTGGCGTAGCCGTAGCCGCGTTCGATCACGGGCTTGCCGTCCTTGACCACCAGCAGCGACGCGCCGGGCACGTCGCCCGCGTAGCGGCTCATCAGCGCGTCGATCTGGGACTGGTGCGGAGCTTGTGCTTGTACGGCGGCGGCCGTCAGTGACAGCCATGCGAAGGCGAGGAGGGCGAACGGTTTGCGCTTCATGGTCGAGTCTCCGAGTGCCAGGCCGTATCCAGGGTCGGAAGTCACTAAGTCATTCCCGCGAGAGTGGAATCCAGTGTCAATTGCGAACGAAACCGATTCCAAATGGCCGCTGCGCGACTTCCGGAATGACAAATCAATCCGTCGCGCAATTCTGCGGCGGGCTTTTCTTATTGCACCGGCACATCGTAAAGCGTGGTCGGCTGCGGGTGCATGGTGAAGGTGTAGTGCCACCATTCCGCGGCGTAGTTTTCGAAGCCCTGCGCGGCCATCGCGTGCAACAACCGTTCGCGGTCCGCGTGCTGCGCGGCGGTGGCGTCGGGCGAATCGGTGTGGGCGAGTGGGTCAAACATGTCGAAGTGCGTACCCATGTCCAGTGGCTTGCAATGCCGGTCGTACGCGTCGCATTGCATCATCGTCAGGTCGACGGTCGCGCCGCGGCTGTGGCCCGACACCGGCGCGATGTATTCGCCCAGCAGTTTGCTCTTGTCGACGTTGGGATAGTGCGCGGCCCTGGTGCTTGTGTCGGACAGGTCGTGCGCCCAGCGCACGAACGCGGCGACCGCGGTGGCGGGGCGGTAGCAGTCCCAGATCTTCAGGCGCGCATGTTGTTTGCGCAGCGCGTGTTCGACCCGCGCAAGCGCTTCGGCCGCGGGTTTCAGCAGGAAGCACTTTGCCGCCTTGTAGCCCGGCACCGGCGCGCCGGTGAAGTTGTCGCTGCCGGCGTAGTGGATGTTCTCGGCCA
>DAIUEL010000340.1:0-1664 GCA_036845145.1 Rhodanobacteraceae bacterium
ATCGGCGGCGGTTCGGATACCACCAGCCAGGTGCCGCTGACCTATTCGAATCGCCTGCAGCAACGCCTGCTGGATTTGAATCGTGCGAAAACGTTCGGGCAGAAGCTGCGCGCCGCGACGCAAGGCTTCCGCCCGCGCGAACTGAAACCGCAGGTGCCCGGCGTGGTCGAGCCGCGCACCGGCCTTTCGATGGGCCAGCACTGCGAGAAGATGGCGCGCGAATGGAAGGTCGGTCGCGCCGAGCAGGATCAATGGGCGCTGGAAAGCCACCGCAAGCTGGCGGCTGCCTACGACACCGGTTTCTTCGATGATCTGGTGGTTCCGTTTCGCGGCGTCGCGCGCGACAACCTGTTGCGCGCCGACACCACGCTGGAGAAATTGGCTGCGCTGAAACCCGCGTTCGATCGTGCGTCGGGCCAGGGCACCCTCACCGCCGGCAATTCATCCGCGTTGTCCGACGGCGCGGCGGCGGTGTTGCTGGCGAGCGAGGACTGGGCCGCGGCACGCAACCTGCCGGTGCTGGCGTACCTCACGTTCGCGGAAGTCGCCGGTGTCGATTACGTGCACGGCGAGGGCCTGCTGATGGCGCCGACCATCGCGGTGCCGCGCATGCTGCAACGTGCGGGATTGACCTTGCAGGATTTCGATTTCTACGAAATCCACGAAGCCTTCGCCGCGCAGGTGCTGTGCCAGTTGCGCGCGTGGGAATCGCCGGACTATTGCAGGAATCGGCTCGGCCTGGATGCGCCGTTGGGCTCGATCGACCCCGCGAAGATCAACGTGAATGGATCGAGCCTCGCGACCGGTCACCCGTTTGCCGCGACCGGCGCGCGCATCGTGGCGACGCTGGCGAAACTGCTGGCGCGGAAGGGCTCCGGCCGCGGACTGATTTCCATCTGCACCGCGGGCGGCATGGGCGTCGTTGCGGTCATGGAGCGGTAGGTTCGCCGAGGCGCGCGGGTTGGGCTGAACCACGCGAAGCCGAATGTGTTGCGCCGAACCCCTCGTTGGGCTTTCCGCCGATGAAACTGGCGTCAGCCCAACCCACGGCGCAATGTGATGCCGCGGTTCAGCCGACCTTGAACAGCGTCGGTTTCCACGCCCCGCTCGCGTAGGATTCGCGGCGGCGGCGATGCATGCGGGCGATGGCTTCGGCGGCGCGTGCATCGGCCCAGTCCGCGCGTTGCACCATCAGCTTGGCCGGGTCCTCGCCGCGTGCGCGCGCCTCGTCGTTGCGCCACACGCAAAAATCGTCATAGGCCTCGATTTCGAACTGCAGGTCGCGGCGACACAGCTCGATCATGATCGCGTCGTCGAGGAAGCCCAGCACCGGCACCCGATCGGGAATCGAATCCTCGGGATCGGCCAGGTACGCCAGCGCCGCCAGCACGCGATGACGATCTTCGTCGGGCAGGTTGAAGCCGACGTCGCCGGCCATCGAAATCAGGGATTCAACGCTGTCGAGGCGCTCGGAGATGAATGGCGGTGCGTTCTGCGCGCCGCGGGTTTCGTCGAGCAATGCCTGCGCGGCGGTGATGATCTTGTCGGAATCCGCACCCTGGATGCCGGCTTCGACCTCGCGCATGCCCTTGACGAAGAACTGCAGGTCGTCGTCGCTCAACTGGATGTTGATGTCCATCGGCATGGCTGAATCCTCGAACGGG
>DAIUEL010000341.1:0-1656 GCA_036845145.1 Rhodanobacteraceae bacterium
GCCGAAGGCGGCGCGTAGCGCGAGCGCCATGGATGGCGCGAGTATTCCGGGATGATGCCAAAAACCAGGGGCGCCGCAAATGAGCTTGGCCGTTGCCTTAACCAGAGCCTCCGAAGGCGTCGCCGCGCCACTGGTGACGGTGGAAGTGCATCTTTCCGGCGGCCTGCCCGGCACGTCCATTGTCGGCCTGCCCGAAGCCGCGGTGCGCGAGGCGCGCGACCGCGTGCGGGTCGCGATCCAGAACACCCAATTCGAATATCCCAACCGCCGCGTCACCGTGAACCTCGCGCCGGCGGAGTTGCCGAAAGACGGCGGCCGCTTCGATCTCGCGATCGCGCTCGGCATCCTCGCCGCGGGTGGCCAGGTGCCGCATGAGGCCTTGAAGGGTTGCGAATTCCTCGGCGAACTGGCGCTGTCCGGTGAATTGCGTCCGGTACCCGGCGTGTTGCCTGCGTTGCTGCGCGCCCGTCGCGGCAAGCGTTGCGTGATCGTGCCCTCGGGCAATGCGAACGAAGCGGCATTGCTCGACGACGTGGATGTGCGCGTCGCACGCACGCTGGCGGAAGTCTGCGCGCACCTGCGCGGCATGGATGCGCTGCCCGCGCCTGCGGCCGACGCGGCGCCAGCCGACACCCGCCACGTTCCGGATCTCGCCGACGTGCGCGGCCAGTTGCACGCGCGGCGCGCACTGGAGATCGCCGCGGCCGGTGGCCATCACCTGCTGATGATCGGTCCGCCTGGCACCGGCAAATCCATGCTGGCTCAGCGCCTGCCCGGCATCCTGCCGCCGATGACCGATGCCGAAGCGATCGAAGCCTGCGCGGTGCGCTCGGTCGCGAACGAACCTTTCGACGTACGCGACTGGCGCCAGCGACCTTACCGCGCGCCGCACCACACCGCCTCCGGCGTCGCGCTGGTCGGCGGTGGCTCGCATCCGCGGCCCGGCGAAATCTCGCTGGCACACCACGGCGTGCTGTTTCTCGACGAATTGCCGGAATTTGATCGGCGCGTGCTGGAAGTGCTGCGTGAACCGATGGAATCCGGTCGCATCGTGATTTCGCGCGCCGCGCGGCAGGCCGAGTTTCCCGCACGCTTCCAGCTTGTCGCCGCCATGAACCCGTGCCCGTGCGGTTACGCAGGCGATGCCGACGGCCGCTGCCATTGCACGCCCGACGCGATCGCGCGCTACCGCGGCCGCATCTCCGGCCCGCTGCTGGACCGCATCGACATCATCAGCGACGTGCCGCGCATGCCATTGACGGAACTCAACAGCAAGCGCGGCGCGCATGATGAAGACACCGCCAGTGTGCGCGCACGCGTCATCGCCGCGCGCAACATCGCGATGCAACGTGCCGGCAAACCCAACGCCACGCTCGCCGTGCGCGAGATCGAACGGGACTGTGCGCTCGGTGACGCCGAACGGACGCTGCTGGAACGCGCGATGGAAAAACTCTCGCTGTCCGCGCGTGCCTATCACCGCGTGCTGCGCGTCGCGCGCACCATCGCCGACCTCGCCGGCCGCGACCGCATCGCCCGCGAGCACCTGGCCGAAGCGGTGCAGTACCGCCGCGGACATTCGTAGGGCGGGATTCGCTTCGCTACTCCCGCCCTACATGGATGCACGACTCCGTAGGGCGGGAGAAGCCGCGCAGCGGC
>DAIUEL010000342.1:0-1638 GCA_036845145.1 Rhodanobacteraceae bacterium
GCCGCGAGATGATCGCGGTCGCGATCGCCGACGAATCGCTGATGAAGGATCTGGATGCCAACAAGGCGCGCCTCGCGCAACTGGCCGATCCGCGCAAGCTTGGCATGGACGATGCGAAAGCCGAGACGATCATCAAACAGACCGTGCCTGTCTACTACATCACCGGCACCATTCATTCCACCGAGACCGGCGCGCCGACGGCGCTGATGGAGCTGGGTTACCGGCTGGCCGTCGACAACGCGCCGTACATCCAGTACATCCGCTCGCACATGATCACCCTGATCACGCCGGTCGTGGAAGTGGACGGCCGCGACCGGATGGTCGATTTGTACAAGTGGCATCGTGCGCACCTGGGCGAGAACTATCCGCGCCTGATCTATTGGGGCCATTACGTCGCGCACGACAACAACCGCGATGCGATGGGCGTGACGCTGGACCTCACGAAGAACGTGCTGAACACCTACGTCGACTGGCACGCGCAGGTGCTGCACGACCTGCATGAGTCGGTGCCGTTCCTGTACGACAACACGGTCGGCGACGGGCCGTACAACGCGTGGATCGATCCGATCCTCACCAGCGAATGGCAGCAGATCGGCTGGAACAACGTCGAGCAACTGACCAAGCTGGGGCTGCCGGGCGTGTTCACCCACGGCAACTTCGATACCTGGAGTCCGGGGTATTTGATGTTCATCGCGGCGATGCACAACGGCATCAGCCGCCTATACGAGACTTTCGGAAACGGCGGCGCGGATACCGAGGAACGCATCCTCGACCCCGACGAGTACGCGCGCACCTGGTACAAGCCCAATCCGCCGCTGCCCAAGGTGCTGTGGTCGCAGCGCGACAACAACAATTACCAACAATCCGGTCTGCTGACCGCGTTGTATTACTTCGCGCAGCATGGCCAGCATTTCCTCGACAATTTCTGGCAGAAGTCGAAACGCTCGATCGAGAAGCCGCGGCTCGCCGGGCCGGCCGCTTACGTGCTCACCAGCGACGAAAAAGACAAGGGCGCCCAAATGCACTTGTTGCGCGCGCTGCACCGGCAGCACGTCGAGATCAGCCGCGCGAGTGCGCCGTTCACCGTCGAAATCGCCGACGATACGGAAAATGCCGACAGCGAAAAGGGCAAGAAGTCGGCGTCGGTCGTGCCGCCGAAGGTCGCGACCGTCAAGCGGACGTTCCCGGCGGGTAGCTGGGTCATCCGCATGGACCAGCCGTATTCGCGCATCGCCGATACCTTGCTGGATCGCCAGTATTGGTCGCCCGACGATCCGCAGAAGCATCCGTACGACGACACCGGCTGGTCGTTTGGTGACCTGTTCGGCGTCGACGTCGCGCGCGTGGTCGATACTTCAGTATTGAAAGTGCCGATGGCCGAAGTGCAGGGCGATTTCGAAAAGCCGGCGTTCACGCTGGCATCGCTGGGCGTGCAGGGCCGCATCCCGCGCATCGCGCTGATGCACACCTGGCTTTCCACGCAAACCGAAGGCTGGTGGCGGATGGCACTGGACAAGCTGCACGTGCCGTACACCTACATCAGCACCCAGGATGTCTCACGCGACCCGGACCTGCGCGCCAAATACGACGTGATCCTGTTCGGGCCGGTCGGCTACGCCAGCACCAAGCTGATCATCG
>DAIUEL010000343.1:0-1638 GCA_036845145.1 Rhodanobacteraceae bacterium
TCTTCACATGACCGCGTCGGTCACCGCCATTGTCGAATCCATGGCCACCGCATGGAATGCGGGCGACATGCAACGCGTGCTGGTGCTGGCGGCGCAGGTTCCCGATGCCGAGGCTGGCAACGAAGCGTTCCTTGCGCTGCTTGGCATGGCGCAACAGCAGACGGGGGAATACCCGCGGGCCGCGCAGACCTTCGAACGGTTGACGCGCATTCGGCCGGACATTCCGGCGTGGTGGAACAACTTCGGCGAAGCGTGCCGGCAAGCGGGTGACCTGCCGGCCGCGGAACGCGCGCTGTTGAAGGCCAGGTCGCTGGCGCCCGGCGATGCCGACGTGCACTACAACCTCGGCCTGCTGCACGTCCAGCAGCAGCGCTGGGCGGCGGCACGCGAGACGCTGCTGGATGCGGTGCGACTCGCACCGAGGTTCGTCGAAGCGCGTTTGGAAGCGGCCCATGCCTGCCACGTCTGCGGCGATCTGGAGGGCGAGGAGGCCATGCTGGAAGGCTCGGCCGACTGGCCATCGCAGCCAGCCGGGCAGGCGTTGGTGCTCGCTTCCATCTTGTCCGTGCTGGGACGTTTGGAGATCGCGCTGAAAGTCTTGGCGCAAGCGCGCCTGCCCGATGGGCTGGCAGCCGAAGCCATGCGGTTTCGCATCACGGCGCAGCGCGTTGCATTGTACGAACGGAACAATCTGATCGATCAGGCGCGACGGGAACTGCAACAGTTGTCGTTGGTCTCCCTAGACGACCTGGAGACAGACGAGATCGACGCACGCATCGACGTGTGGCGCGCGCACGCGGTGATGGCGATGCGCGAGCATCGGCATGCCGACGCGGCCGAGCTTTACCAACGCGTATTGGACGTAGCCACGGATCCGGAGGTCGTGTCGAGCGCCGCGTTCGGCCTCGCCTCGGCGTGCGACCGGCAATCGCTGTACCGCGATGCATGGAATGCACTCGAAATTGCCCACGCAGCGCAAATGGAAATCGCCCGGCAGGCGGCCCCGAAGTTGTCCGGGACGAACGGACAGCCTCTGCCGATGGTGACCCGTTCGCTGGACGCGGCTGCGTATGGGACCTGGAAACCCGTGCCTGGCCCTTCCATGCTGCGCAGCCCCGTGTTCGTGATCGGCTTTCCGCGTTCGGGGACGACACTGCTGGAGCAGATGTTGGACGCGCATCCGGATTTCCGTTCGATGGACGAGCGCGGCTACGTCTATCAACTGATCGAGCGGATGGAGCAAGCGGGACAGCGCTATCCGGCCGACCTCGCCACACTTACCCCAGTCGAAGCGGATCAGCTGCGCGCGGTCTACTGGCGTCTGGTCGAACGCACGCTGCCTGATCTCGGACAGCGTCGGCTGGTCGACAAGAATCCATTGAACATGCTGTGCCTGCCGATGATCCTGCGCCTGTTCCCGGATGCGCGCATCATCCTGTGCATCCGGCATCCCTGCGACGTGCTGTTGAGTTGCAGCATGCAGGCGTTCCGCTCACCGGCGTTCAGGACGATGTGTGCCTCGCTGCCCCGGTTGGCGCAGGGATACACCGAGGCGTTCGAACAGTGCTGCGGGCACATCGAGGTGTTCAAGCCGCGTGTCCTGGAGTGGCGGTATGAATCGGTCGTTGCCGATCCCGG
>DAIUEL010000344.1:0-1619 GCA_036845145.1 Rhodanobacteraceae bacterium
TATTGCGGACGGCGTTGCACGCGCGGCGAGTTGACGCGCGACCACGTGATGCCGCTGTCGCGCGGCGGCCTGGATACCTGGGAAAACGTCGTGTCCGCTTGTCTGGCCTGCAACCTGAAAAAAGGCGGACGCTCGCCGCAACAGGCCGGCATGCCGTTGCTGGCGGTGCCGTACAAGCCGAGTTGGGTGGAACACCTGATCCTCTCCAACCGCAACATCCTTGCCGACCAGATGGAATTCCTGGTGCACCATTTGCCGAGGGAACGGCGCCCGGCCGCGTGACGATTCGCGCGCATTTTCCGGCGCGCATGACCGGGTCGTCTCGCAAAGTCGCGCTGCTCGCGCTTGGCCCGCCGCGGCGTGCGCGCTATGCTGCGCTGCAGCAGTTCTGCTTCCGTGCCCGCCATGACCCCACAAGACCCGAGTTCCGCGTCGGATCGTGATCCCGTGCGCGCCGAAAAAAACCAGCCAGCCGACCGCGAAAGCGTCCGCACTGCCGGCAGCACCGAGGGCATGCCGGTCGCGCCAGCGCTGGGCGCGTCGCTCGATCAGGCGAAGATGCCACTGAAGTCGACGCTGGTCGATCGCCGCATCCTCCTTATTTCGGCGCTCGCGATCGTGCTCGGCGCCGCGGCAGCGGTCGTCGCGCAACTCCTGATGCTGATGATCAACCTGATCACGGATCTGGTTTTCTACGGGCGCATTTCCGACGTGATCGGCCCGAACGCGCAGCACGGTTCGTTCGTGTTGTCGCCCGCGGGCAACCATCTCGGCGCGCTGGTGATCCTGATGCCGGTGATCGGCGGTCTCGCCGCCGGGATCATGGCGCGCTGGGGTTCGCGCGCGATCCAGGGCCACGGCATTCCCGAAGCGATGGAACGCATCCTGGAACACGAATCCAACATCCCTGCGCGCGTGACGTGGCTGAAGCCGCTGTCCTCCGCGTTCGCGATCGGCACCGGCGGACCGTTCGGCGCCGAAGGCCCGATCATCTCGACCGGCGGCGCAATGGGCTCGCTGATCGGGCAATTGCTGAGCGTGACCGCGCAGGAACGCAAAGTGCTGCTGGCGGCGGGCGCCGCAGCCGGCATGGCGGCGGTGTTCGGCGCGCCGATCGCGTCGGTGGTGATGGCAATCGAATTGCTGCTGTTCGAGTTGCGCCCGCGCTCGCTGATTCCGGTGGCGCTGGCGTCCGGCATCGCGGTCGGGGTGCGCTACATGATCTACGGCGCGGGCGCGGTGTTCGCGATGCCCAACGTGAGCGAGCCCGGTGGCTGGGCGCTCGGCACCTACATGGTGCTGGGTCTCCTCGTCGGCTACGCCAGCGTGTGGGTGACCCGCGCGGTGTACGGCGTGGAAGATCTGTTCGCGAAGTTGCCGATCCATTGGATGTGGTGGCCGGCGCTGGGCGCGGTGATCGCCGGCGTGGTCGGCTGGATTTCACCGCATACCCTGGGCGTCGGCTACGACAACATCGACGCGCTTGTGTCCGGCGACTTCGCGAACTTCCGCGACTTCGGTGCTCTCGGGCAAGTCGGCGACAACGGCACGATCCATGTCGCGCTGCTGATCGTCGCCGGTTTCGGATTGCTGAAATTCATTTCGTGGGTGATCTCGCT
>DAIUEL010000345.1:0-1596 GCA_036845145.1 Rhodanobacteraceae bacterium
TTCAGGATCAACTGGTCGGCGGCGAGGATGTTGATGATGCCGCGCCCGGACATGTCCTGGCGCATGATGTCCTTCAGGTCCAGCGCGGGTTCGCCGAAGAATTGCGCGGCGCCTTGTTGCTCCAGTTGCAGCAATGCGCGTTGCACCGCGCCGAGGCTGGACTTGCTGACCAGGCCGTAGTGCTGCGACACATCCTTCGCGTTGTCGCCGACGTAGTTCAGCAGCGCGCGCAGGTCATCGAGATCCAGCAGCAGCCAGCCGTTGTCGTCGGCCAGCCTGAACACGATTTCCAGCACGCCTTCCTGGGTGTCGTTCAATTCCAGTACGCGCGCGAGCAGGGTCGGGCCCATTTCCGAAATCGTCGCGCGCACCGGCGAGCCGAGCTTGCCGTACAAGTCCCAGAACACCACGGGGTTCGCGGCGGGTTGCCAGGATTTCCCGATGCCGAGTTTTTCCAGCCGCGCTTTCAGCTTGTCGCCCGGCGGCGAGGCAGCCGCCTGCGACATGCCCGCGATGTCGCCCTTCACGTCGGCCAGGAACACCGGCGTGCCGAGCCGCGAAAAACCCTCCGCGAGCACCATCAGCGAAACGGTCTTGCCGGTGCCGGTGGCACCCGCAATCATGCCGTGGCGATTGCCGAAGCGCGGGTCGAGTTCGACCGCCGTGGTTTCGTTTTTTCCGATCAGGATGTCGTCCACGCGGTCTCCCGATTTGCGGGGCTGTGACGGATTTGGGATTGTACGTGTGCATTTTGCCTTGAGTCGTCCGGCGCGACGCGTTAGGGTTCCATTCGTTGTCGGGAACCGGGTGTTTTCATGATGTGGCGGCGTTCGGGCTGGATTGCGTGTGCATGCGCGTGGGGATTGGTGGCGGGTTGTGCGCAGACGCCGCCGCGGGGCGATGGTTCACCCTCGGATTTGAACGGCTTGTACGCGCAGCTCGATCGCGCGAGCGCCGAGTACGATCAGGCGCTGCAGCAGGCGCGGCGGGGCGACGATGCGCAATCGCAGAAGACGCTGCAAGCCGCGCTGGATGCCATGCGCAGCGCATCGGATGCATGCGTCAACACCGACGGCTGCGACACCCAGCGTTTTCTTTCGGCGTATGACCGTGCGCTCCGCCTGAAGGACGGCAGCTTCCTCGGCACCGAGGACGATCAGCAGGCGCTCGACACCGAGGACCAAGGTACGGTCGGCGCCGAATCAAGCGTCTCGACCACGTTGCCGGAAGCGCAACGGACGGTGCAGTTGTTGCACGACCACAAGCTTTCCGATCTCGTCGCCACCAATGGCGCGGTGCAGGCCGCGTTGCAGGTGTGGTTGACGCGCATGCGGCCCAATCTCATCCGCGCGTACGTCGATTACCAGTACCTGCGTTTCCAGATGGAACCCGCATTCCACGAGGCGGGCCTGCCGGAAGCGATCCTGTTCGGATTGATCGCCAAGGAATCCGGCGGCAACGTGCACGCGGTGTCGCGTTCGGGCGCAGCGGGCCCGTTGCAGTTCATGCCGGCCACCGGTTCGCGGTTCGGCTTGAATACCATCAACGGCTTCGACCAGCGCTTCGATCCGACCATGGCCGCGCAGGCGACCGCGG
>DAIUEL010000346.1:0-1591 GCA_036845145.1 Rhodanobacteraceae bacterium
TGTGCCACACCCACTCGGGATACTTCTGTTCGGCCATGTCGCGGCTCCGCGGAAAAGCGGAATGATAACGTGTCGCGTGCATCGACGATCGCTTTCCCTCTACTTGCAAGCAAGACAAATAACGATGGCGCTGCTTTCAAACCCTCCCTTCAAGGGGAGGCCAGGGAGGGATGGG
The DNA here is from genome assembly GCA_036845145.1 of Rhodanobacteraceae bacterium. Taxonomy (GTDB): domain Bacteria; phylum Pseudomonadota; class Gammaproteobacteria; order Xanthomonadales; family Rhodanobacteraceae; genus 66-474. The sequence continues at coordinate 176 of DAIUEL010000346.1, forward strand.
TTCGGGCACTGCGTCGAATATCCACCCCCGTCCCGACCTTCCCCTTGAAGGGGAAGGGGCGAAGCCCGGAGCGTCACGGCCGGATCATGCCCGCGGATGATGTTGTGAGTGCAACCGTTTCAACCCCTCGCGCGCGACCAGCGTGTAGATTTGCGTGGTCGAAAGATTGCTGTGGCCCAGCAGCATCTGCAGCGCCCGCAAATCGGCGCCGTGGTTCAGAAGATGCGTCGCGAACGAATGTCGCAATACGTGTGGCGAAATGCGTTTGGCCGCAATGCCGGCCGTGAGCGCGTGCTTTTTCACGAGCGTCCAGGCCATCTGGCGGGTCATGCCGGCGGCGCGGTTGGACAGGAACAGCGCGGGCGTTTCCCGGCCTTTCGCCAACGCGGGTCGCGCATCGCGCAGGTATCGCGTCAGCCAATCCATGCAGGTTTCGCCGATCGGCACCAGGCGTTCCTTGCCGCCCTTGCCGGTGACGCGCAGCACGCCCTGGCGCAGGTTCAAACCCGACAAGGGCAGGGTCACCAGTTCGCTGACGCGCAACCCGCAGGCGTACATCAGTTCAAGCATCGCGCGGTCACGCAGCCCGATCGGCGCGGCGATATCCGGCGCTTCCAGCAGCCCCTCGATTTCGCGCTCCGCGAGAGCCTTGGGCAGCGTGCGTGGCAGCTTGGGGGTATCGAGCAGCAGGGTCGGGTCTTCGAAGGTAACGTCGCGCCGCACCTGTTCGCCATAGAAACGCCGCAGCGCGGTCAGCTCGCGCGCGTTGGTGCGTGCGCCGATGCCGGCCGTGTTGCGCGCGGCAAGATAGCGGAACAGGTCTTCGCGGGTCGCGCGCAGCAAGCCATTTGCGTGTTCCGCCAGCCATGCCGCACAACGTTCCAGATCGCCGCGATAATCGGTGAGCGTCAAATCGGCCAGGCCGTCGCGCGACCACACGCCTTCGAGGAAAGCGTCGATCGCGGCGCGGTCAATCGGGTCGATGTTGGTCATGGAATCAGTCATCATGCGATGCTGGCGCGCTCCTCCATTTGCCGCAAGCCCTGACATGTCATCGATTTCCGCATCCGTCGTGGCCGCAAAACCCATCCCACTGTGGCGGCGTTTCGCCAGCTTGGTTTACGACCTGTTCCCGTTGGCCGGGTTGTGGATCGTCGCCGCGGCGCTTTGGGTGCTCGCGTTGCACAACGTGTACGACCCGCAACATCCGCAGCCGGCCTTGCGCGTGCTGCTGGGCGTCTGGCTGCTGGTGGTGGCCGGTATCTATTTCGTGGTGTCGTGGACACGCGTCGGCGCCACCATCGGGATGCGCGCATGGAAGTTGAAGCTGGTGCGCGAGGATGGTGCGCGCGTCGATGCCCGCACGGCGACGGTGCGATACGTGCTGGCGCTGGCGTCCTTGGCCATGCTCGGATG
>DAIUEL010000347.1:0-1587 GCA_036845145.1 Rhodanobacteraceae bacterium
GTGCGGGCTAACGCTGAATTTAGCGGCGCGCGCAGCGCGTTCGCTGGAATGAGTAAAAAGAGACTTCCTCGTCATTCGGCCTCGAGGGCCATGATGGTCGTAACCGTCAGCAGAGGAGGAAGTCTCCATGGGCACTATATCCCTCGGTGTGGACCTGGCAAAGTGCGTGTTCGCGGTGTGCGAGATGGACGGCAGCGGGCGAGTGCTGCGCCGGCGTGATCTCCGGCGCGAGGCATTCGCCGTCTATCTTGCGCAGTTGCCGGCCGGCACGGTGGTGGCCATGGAAGCATGCAGCGGCGCGCATCACTGGGCACGGCGTTGCATTGAATACGGTCTCGTGCCGCGTCTGATGGCAGCCCAGTTCGTGCGCCCGTTCCGCAAGAATCCGCTCACCAAGAACGATGCCAACGATGCCGAGGCGATTGTCACTGCGGCGCGGCAAGGCAACATGCGCTTCGTGCCGGTCAAGGACATCGACCAGCAAGCACGCTTGTCATGGCATCGGGTGCGCGAAGGCTACAAGGCCGAACACCTTGCGATCGGCAATCGATTGCGCGGCCTGATGGCCGAGTTTGGCATCGCGATCCCGAAGTCGGATGTGGCGTTGCGGCGGGCACTGGCCGATCTGGACGCCTATGCCGAACTTCCCGGCGAGTTCAAGGAACTGCTGCGCGCGCTGGCCGCGCATTGGGTGCAGGTACGTGCGGCCATGGCGGCATGCGACGCCCGCATCGAACGCCATGCACGCGAGGATGTCCGCTGCACTCGCCTGCGTGCCCTGATCGGCGTCGGCCCGTTCACGGCCGACGCCATGGTCGCCAGCATCGGCAATGCTCGTGAATTCAAAAACGGCAGGCAGCTCGCCGCCTGGCTCGGCTTGGTACCCACCCAACACTCCAGCGGCGGACATGCGCGCCTTGGCGCCATCAGTTGTCGCGGTGATGGCTATCTGCGCACGCTGCTGATCCAGGGCGCGCGTTCCAGTCTCGAACGCGCCAAGCGTGCCAGTCCGGACAAGGCCACGCCCGAGCAAGTCTGGATCCGATCGCTCGCCTGCCGCATGCCCTTCGGCAAAGTCATCGTCGCCATCGCCAACAAACACGCCCGGCAGCTCTGGGCGATGCTCGCCAACGACGTCGACTACGACCCGCATGCGTATATCCACCACCCGCTGCAACAGCACGCAGCGGCAACCTGAAAGGACATTGGTTCCCCGTCAGCGCGAAGCAGTAGACAACGGGTCAGACCCGCCCGGCGAAAACCTGACTAACTATCCGGACGTCACCCAGTGTTCCGGCCGATCCCCGGGCACCACCGACACCGTGGAATGAGCGAGGTCGCCGGGTGCGGTTTATACCCTGGTCCGCGCCAGCACCACCGGTGCAACAAGACCGTTTACGGAAATGCAGTCTGACAATCGTTCGTCACCGCCGCGCATTGATGCAACTCGTCGTACAACCCAGCAACCAGCATGGCCGAAAAGCTCAAGGCAAGATGATTATGTTCACTGGGTTGACGAGGAGTCTCTTACGGAGTAGTTAGCTGTACTTGCGCTCAAACTCTTCACGCGAGAAATTCATGTAGTTG
>DAIUEL010000348.1:0-1581 GCA_036845145.1 Rhodanobacteraceae bacterium
TATTTGTCGGCCCGCACCTTCTCGGTGTAATACGACCAGTCCCACGCGGCCAGCTTGAACGATGGTTCGCCCTTCGCCTGCTGGGTCTTGTCGATCATCGCCTGCAGGTCGGCGGCCTCGCGCCTTGCGTTGGCGACCGCGGGCGGCGCCAGTTTGCCAAGCATGTCGTTCACGGCTTCCGGTGTCTTCGCGGTCTGGTCGGCGAGGCCATACGCCGCCCAGTTCGGATAGCCCAGCATTTGCGCCTTTTCGGCGCGCAGCTTCATCACCTTCGCAACGGTCGCGGTGTTGTCGTACTGGTTGCCGCGGCTGCCGCGGACCAGGGATGCTTCGTAGATGCGCTGGCGCAACGCGCGGTTGTCGAGCTGCGCGATCACCGGCTGGATCGTGGTGTTGACCAGCGCGATCACGTACTTGCCTTCGAGACCGCGTGACTTGGCGGCCGCGGCGGCGGCATCGATCTGCGCGTCGGTGAGCCCGGCAAGTTCGTCGCGGCTCTCCACTACCACGGCCGAATCGTTCACCTCGGCCAGCACGTTCTGGGTGAAATCGGTGCCGAGTTTCGCCAATTCGCCATTGATCTCCTTCAGGCGCGCCTTGTCGGCGGCGGAGAGTTGCGCGCCGGCGCGCACGAAGTCGTCGTGGTAGCGTTCGATCAGGCGCACGCCCTGCGGGTCGAGGCCGAGCGAATCGCGGGTGTCGTACAGCTTCTGCACGCGCGCGAACAGTTTCGGGTCCAGCATGATCGCGTCGCGGTGCGCGGCCAATTTGGGTGCGTACTCGGCCTGGATGGCTTTCTTCGCGTCATTGTTCTCGACGCCCGACAGGCTGAAGAAAACGGTAGTGGCGCGATCGAGGATCTGTCCGGACTTTTCCATCGCGATGATGGTGTTGTCGAACGTCGGTTCGAGGTCGTTGTTGGCGATCGCCTCGATTTCCTTGAGGTGATCGGCCATGCCGCGGTCGAACGCCGGGCCGTAATCGGAATCGGTGATCTTGTCGAACTGCGGGAAATGCAGCGGCAGCGGGCTTTCGGCAAAGAACGGATTGGCCGAATCGGTTGTCGCCGTTTGCGACGGCGCGGCGTTCGAATCGGATTCCTTGTTGGCGTCGGTCGTGCTGGCGCAACCGGCCAGGAGGCCGGTCAGCGCAAGGGCCAGCGTCAGCGAAGATTTCATCATTGCGGACTCGTTGGGAGGAACGGTCATCCTACCCAAGGCCCTGCACTTTTGCCCATGACCAAAGGCACGTTTGCGCGATTTCGTGATCGCGCAGGCACGAAAAAGCCCGCGCATGGCGGGCTTGGAAAAGCGTATCAGAACTGGCGGAGCGGACGGGACTCGAACCCGCGACCTCCGGCGTGACAGGCCAGCATTCTAACCAGCTGAACTACCGCTCCGCATTTGATTTTCGTGTCCGGCTTGTTGCATTTGCCGAGCCGCGCATTTTACTTGCATCACCACGTGTCATGGCAACAGCCATGGCGTCCCCACGGGGATTCGAACCCCGGTCGCCACCGTGAAAGGGTGGTGTCCTAGGCCTCTAGACGATGGGGACAGCGTGGGGATTTGGTGGAGCCAG
>DAIUEL010000349.1:0-1572 GCA_036845145.1 Rhodanobacteraceae bacterium
TGATCAAGGAAGTGAAGGTCAAGGTCGGCGACAACGTCGAACAGGGCGCGGTGATCGCGGTGGTGGAACCCGAAGGTGATACGGGTGCGAAACCCGCGGGTGCTGCTTCGCCCCCCGCTCCCTCCAGAGGAGCTGGGGGTGAGGGCTCGGGTCCTGCGCAAGCTCAAACGGCGCCCGAGACCCGCACCCTCACCCGCCCCTCCGGGGCACCTTCTCCCGAGGGGAGAGGGCAAAGCAACGCGCCTTCCACGCCAGCGTCAAACGCCGCGAACGAAACCGGTCGCAAGCCCGACATGGAATGCCGGATGCTGGTGCTGGGCTCCGGCCCCGGCGGCTACAGCGCCGCGTTCCGCGCCGCCGACCTCGGCCTCGACACGGTACTGGTCGAACGTTACGAAATCCTGGGTGGCGTGTGCCTCAACGTCGGCTGCATTCCGTCCAAGGCACTGCTGCACGCGGCCGAAGTGATCGACGCGGCCGAACTGATGGGCGCGCATGGCATCGCATTCGGCAAACCGAAAATCGACCTCGACAAGCTGCGCGATTTCAAGGACAAGACCGTCGGCCAGCTCACCGGTGGCCTCGCCTCGATGGCGAAGCAACGCAAGGTGCGTGCGGTGCAGGGCGTCGGCACGTTCGTGTCGCCGCACGAACTGGAAGTCGTCAACGGCAACGACAGGAAACTGATCCGCTTCGAACAGGCCATCATCGCGGCCGGCTCGCAAGCCGTGCGCCTGCCGATGTTCCCGTGGGACGACGAACGCGTGATGGATTCAACCGGCGCGCTGCAACTGCGCGACGTGCCGAAAAACCTGCTGGTGGTCGGCGGCGGCATCATCGGTCTGGAAATGGCGACCGTGTACCGCGCACTCGGCAGCAACGTAGCCGTGGTCGAGTTCATGGATCAGTTGATGCCCGGGGCGGACGCAGATCTCGTACGCCCGCTCGCCGCGCGTTTGAAGAACCAGGGCGTGTCGGTGCACCTCAAGACGAAAGTCACCGCAGCGAAAGCGCAGAAGAACGGCATCACCTGCGAGTTCGAAGGCGAAAGCATTCCGGAGAAGAAGACGTTCGACCGCGTGCTGGTGTCGGTCGGCCGCAGCGCCAACGGCAACAAGATCGGCGCCGACAAGGCCGGCGTCAGCGTCACCGAGCGCGGACTGATTCCGGTCGACACGCAGATGCGCACCAACGTCGCGCACATCTTCGCGATCGGCGATCTGGTCGGCCAGCCGATGTTGGCCCACAAGGCGGTGCACGAAGGTCATGCGGCCGCCGAAGCCGCGGCCGGCCAGAAGCGCCACTTCGATGCGCGCGTGGTTCCGTCGGTCGCATTCACCGATCCGGAAATCGCATGGGTCGGCGTCACCGAACGCGAGGCAAAGGAAAAGAAACTTGATTTCGGCGTCGGCAAATTCCCGTGGGTGGCTTCGGGCCGCGCGCTTGGCATGGACCGCGCGGAAGGCTTCACCAAGTTGATCTACGACAAGGCCACTCATCGCGTTATCGGCGGTGGCATCGTCGGCGTGCACGCGGGCGATTTGATTTCCGAAATCGCGCTGGCGATCGAGA
>DAIUEL010000350.1:0-1557 GCA_036845145.1 Rhodanobacteraceae bacterium
GCGAAGGTGTTGCGCATCTCCGCTTCCATCAGCAGCAGGCCCGCGCGGCGCATCTTCTGGAACGGCCAGTCGGAAAAATCCAGCGCCTGCCGTTCCCCGAGCTCGCGTTCCAGCCGTGCCAGCGCCGCATCGAACACCGCCACGACGGGCGCTTCCACGCCGATCGCGGCAAGGTCGGGCAGCACGCCGCAGCGCAGATGGTTGGGATTCCAGTCCGGTGGCTGCAACGCGACCCGGCGCCGGCGCGAACGCGGGTCGTCGGCGTCGTAGCCGGCCAGCACCTGCAGCATCACCACGAGGTCGCCCACGCTGCGGCCGAGGATGCCGACCGCATCCAGCCTGCGCGCCGCCGGCACCAGCCCGCGCGCGGAAATCTCGCCGTGGGTCGGCTTCAGCGCGAACACGCCGCAATAGCTTGCCGGGATGCGCACCGAACCCAGCGTGTCCGAACCGATCGCGACCGGCGCCATGCCGGCCGCCACCGCGGCCGCGGAACCACCGGACGAACCGCCGGCCACGCGATTCAGATCGAACGGATTGCGCGTGGTGCCGAAATGCGGGTTGCGGGTGGCCGCGCCGAGCGCGCCTTCGTCCAGATTGGTCTTGCCGAGCAGCACCGCGCCGGCCGCGCGCAGGCGTGCGACGGCGTGGGCATCGTTGCGTGCGACGTGATCTTCACGGGTGGGCAAGCCCGCGCGGGTCGGGTAACCCGCCACGTCGAAATTGTCCTTGATCGCGACCGGGATGCCGTCCAGCCGTCCGATCGGCCCTTCGCGCCGCCGACGCTGGGCGCTGGCGGCCTGGTCGCGCACGATGTCGGGCCGCACGTCGACGAACGCGTGCAGCGCCGGATCGCGACGTTCGATCGCGCCAAGGCAGGCTTCGACAAGCGCCTCGGAGGTGGTGCGCCCGGCCGCGAGCCAGTGCAGGCACTGCCACACGCCTCCGCGTTGCAATCCCTCGGGTCCAAGCAGTTCTCCGTCTTCGAATGCGGTCATGCGTCCTCCGGTTGCCCGATTATGCGGGTTTGCCGCGTGCACGGGAACCCAAGACAATGGCGGATGCGCCGGAAACGATGACAGGAGCCGCCATGAGCGAGCGCGAAACGATGGACTACGACGTGGTCGTGGTGGGCGCGGGACCCGCCGGACTGGCGTTCGCGATCCGCATCAAGCAGCTCAAGCCCGACACGCGCGTGTGCGTGATCGAAAAGGCTTCCACCGTCGGCGCGCACATCCTTTCCGGCGCCGTGATCGAACCCGCTCCGCTGGACGCGTTGCTGCCGGGCTGGCGCGACAACCCGCCGCCGATTTGCGTGCCCGCCACCCACGACGAATTCCTGCTGCTGCGCGACGCCAAGCGCGCGACCCGCCTGCCGACGCCGCCGCAGATGCACAACCATGGCAACTTCATCGTGTCGCTGGGCGCGCTGTGCGCGTGGCTGGCGCCGCAGGCGGAAGCGCTGGGCGTGGATGTGTTTCCGGGCTTCGCTGCCGCCGATGCGGTGTTCGACGATGCGGGTGCGGTCGCGGGCGTGCGCATCGGCGACATGGGCGT
>DAIUEL010000351.1:0-1551 GCA_036845145.1 Rhodanobacteraceae bacterium
TACTCATTCCAGCGAACGCGCTGCGCGCGCCGCTAAATTCAGCGTTAGCCCGCACCCGAACGTTCATGGCCACCGTTGCGTTTCTTAAAGGCGTCAACGTCGGGGGACATAGGCGTTTTCGTCCTACTGTACTGGCGGCTCAACTGAGACGCTTCGATGTCATCAACATCGGCTCTACCGGTACCTTCGTCGCGCTCAAACCGGTCGACGCGCCTAACCTATGTGCCGAAATCACTAGTCAGGTACCTTTCGAGGTTGAAATCATGGTCTGCAACGGGCGCGATATCCGTCGTCTCGTGTCCGACAACCCATTTGCTGGTTATGCCGCGGAGCGGGACGTCGTCTCGTTCGTGGGCGTCATGGCTACGCGCAAATTGCTTTCGATTACATTTCCGCTCAAGCTTCCAGCCGAGAATGACTGGTACGTAAGAGTATTTGCCTGCCGAGGTCAGTTCGTTTTGGGCTTGTACCGCCGCCAGATGAAAACCATTACCTACTTGAGCCAGCTTGAGAAGTTGATTGGCGTATCATTGGCAATCCGCAACTGGAACACGATTTTGGCTGTCGAGAAAGCGCTACGGAGGTAGGTGCTTAGGTGCAGGCCAACAACGCATTCCAGCGGACACGCTACGCGCGCCACTAAAGTCGGGAGTTGGACGGCGAAGGACCCGCCCATGAACTGGAAGTTTGCGTACGCCATCGGCTTTCACCCCTGGGAGGATACCGACCAGGAGTTCTTTCAATCCCTGGCGTCACTGCTTGAACGCGAGGAGCAGGGCCGTGAGCCACCCTACGGACGCGCCTTGGATGTCGGCACCGGCAGCGCCATCTGGGGCATCGAGTTGGCCAAAAGGGGCTGGGAGGTTACGGGGGTGGATTTCGTGGAGAAGGCCCTGGAGCGGGGACGCGAGCGGGTCCGGGACTCCGGTGTGGAGATGAAGCTGGTGCAGGGAGACGTCACCCGGCTTTCAGAGGCTGAAGTGGGTTCCGGCTTCCGTCTTGTCCTGGACACGGGCACCTTCCATGACTTCGATACCGAGCAGCAGCGAGGGTTGGCCCGAAGCATTGACGGCTTGGCCACCGGGGACGCGACGGTACTATTGCTGTGCTGGCCGCGGCGCATTCGTCCGTTGATCCGGGGCGTCAGTCGCGAAGAAATCCAGGCCGCCTTTGCGGGTTGGAAAATCACCGATGTGGAACCGTCCTTGTTCAAGCTGCCGCGACCCTTGGAATGGGTGTTGCGGCCGGACGAGCACTGGTACCGCCTGCGTCGTGCACGAACTTGACGCCGTTTGATAACGGTCCAGGCCCGCGCGCCCTCACGCGGCTCGACTCAGGCGCCCGCCGCCAACGCCGCGACATGCGCCGCGGTGCATTCGCGCAGCGCGGCGAGGTCGTAGCCACCTTCGAGCGCCGAGGCGATCCGACCGTCGGCGTGGCGGTCGGCGAGTTCACATAGCCGCTGCGTGATCCACGTGTAGTCGTCGGACACGAGCTGCAGTTCGGCCAGCGGGTCGCGCGCATGCGCGTCGAATCCGGCCGAGATCAGCA
>DAIUEL010000352.1:0-1546 GCA_036845145.1 Rhodanobacteraceae bacterium
GTCGATTGCGGCACCAGCGGCGGCGTGTGGGGCTTGAAAGAGGGCTACAGCATGATGGTCGGCGGCGACGAAATAGTCGTCGAACGGCTGAAGACGATCTTCGAAGTGCTCGCGCCCGGCAAGAACAAGGGCTGGGGACGCGTCGGTCCCGTCGGCGCCGGCCACTTCGTCAAGATGGTCCACAACGGCATCGAGTACGGCATGATGCAGGCTTACGCGGAAGGCTTCTCGATCCTCAAGCACAAGGACGAATTCAAGCTCGACCTTGGGCAGATCGCCGAGATCTGGCGTTATGGTTCGGTGGTGCGTTCGTGGCTGCTCGACCTCACCGCCGACGCATTGCAGCGCAATCCCGAGATGGAGGGCTTGGCGCCCTACGTGGTCGACTCCGGCGAAGGCCGCTGGACGGTGGCCGAGGCCATCGACCTCGACGTGCCCGCCCCCATCATCACCGCCTCGCTGATCGAACGACTGCGCTCGCGCGATACGGATTCGTTCTCCGACAAGCTGCTGTCGGCGATGCGCAACGAATTCGGCGGCCACGCGATGAAGAAGGAATGACCCGCGTTCCGGCTGCCCTGCCCGCGCAGAACGTGCGCTGGCATCCGTTTCCCGACGACGGCGCGTTGCTGGACGATGCGCTTGCCCGCGTTCTGGCTGCCGCGCAGGCGGCGATGGCGCAACACGGCGCGTTCGATATCGTGCTGGCGGGCGGCAACACGCCGCGCAAGTTGTATCGGGCGCTGCGCAATGTCGACGCCGATTGGTCGCGCTGGCACGTCTGGTTCGGCGACGAACGCTGCGCGCCACCCGATGACCCGGAACGCAACAGCCGCATGGCCCGCGACGAATGGCTCGATCATGTCGCGATTCCTGCCGCCAACGTGCACGCGATCCCCGCCGAGTCCGGTGCCCGCGAAGCCGCCGCGCTGTACGCGCGCGAACTCCGCGGCGTGGACGCGTTCGATCTGGTGCTGCTGGGCCTGGGCGAAGACGGCCACACCGCCAGCCTGTTTCCTGGCCACGATTGGGGCGTGCACGCCGATTCGCCCGACGCCCTCGCCGTGTTCAAGGCGCCCAAGCCGCCACCGGAACGCGTCAGCTTGAGCGCACAACGCCTGTCGCGCGCACGGCATGTGTTGTTCCTGATCGAAGGTGCCGGCAAGCGTGCTGCGGTCGCGGCGTGGAAACGTGGCGACGCAATTCCCGCGGCATCGATCGCTCCGGAATCCGGCGTGGACATGTTGGTGGATGCCGCCGCGGCATCCACTGCCGGAACCTGAGTGCGCATTGCCCTTACGCGCCGCCCAGCGCCCCCATGTGCGCCCGGTAATAGCGCAACTCGTCGATCGAATCGTGGATGTCGGAAAGCGCGGTGTGCGCGGAATCCTTGCTGAAACCCTTCGCCACCGCGGGCGCCCAACGCCGTGCGAGCTCCTTCAAGGTGGATACGTCCAGGTTGCGGTAATGGAAGAAGCGTTCAAGCGTCGTCATCTGCCGGTACAGGAAACGCCGGTCCTGGCAAATCGAATTGCCGCACATCGGC
>DAIUEL010000353.1:0-1519 GCA_036845145.1 Rhodanobacteraceae bacterium
TCCTCGGCAAGCAGGCGATCGACGACGACTGCAACCAGACCGGCCAGATGCTGGCCGCGTTGTGGGATCGCCCGCAGGCGACGTTCGCATCCAAACTCGACATCGCGAACGACAAAGCCACCGTGACCCGCGAAGTCGATGCGGGCCTCGAAACCATCGAGGTCGACCTGCCCGCCGTCGTCACCACCGACCTGCGCCTCAACGAACCGCGCTTCATCAAGCTGCCGGACATCATGAAGGCCAAGTCCAAGCCGATCGAAACCATCGAACTGTCGACGCTGGGCATCGAGCATGGCGGCGAAATCAAGACCACGCATTACGCGCCGCCGCCGAAACGCTCGCGCGGCGTGATGGTGAAGGACATCGGCGAACTGGTGGGGCTGTTGAGACAAAAAGGTTTGGTGTAAGTGCTGTTCCCCTCTCCCTTCGGGAGAGGGTGGCCGAAGGCCGGGCGAGGGTTCGGTGCTTCGCACAATGTTTTGCAAGTCCCGGACCCTCATCCGGCGCTGCGCGCCACCTTCTCCCGAAGGGAGAAGGAAATTCCAGATTCGAGCGGATGCAATCCATGAGCAAAATCCTGATCGTCGCCGAGCACTTGAACGGCCAACTCAACACCTCGACCGCGCGTTGCGTGACCTGCGCGCGCGAAATCAAGCCCGATGCCATTGATGTGCTGGTGCTTGCGGATGCGCCCGACGCCGTGGCCGCGCAAGCCGCGAAACTGGATGGCGTATCGAAAGTGCTGACCATCGCGCGTTCCGAAAATGCGCAGGGGCTGGCCGCGGTGCTGGCTCCGCAAATCGCAGCCGCTGCAAAAACCGGCTACACGCACCTGCTTTTCCCTTCCACGACCTTCGGCAAGGATGTCGCGCCGCGCGTCGCCGCGCTGCTCGGCGTCGGCCAGGTCAGCGACATCATGTCGGTGACGGGCGCGCACACCTTCACACGCCCGATCTATGCGGGCAATGCCATCATCACCGTGGAAGCGCCCACTGACGCGATCGTGGTTGGCACCGTGCGCACCGCTTCATGGGCGGCTGCCGGCGAAGCCCCGAACGCCGTGCCGGTCGAAGCATTGTCCATCGACGCCGCGATTCCTTCGCACACCCGCTTCGTCGGCTTGCAGCAAGCATCCAGCGAGCGTCCCGACCTGCAAAGCGCGACGCGCGTGGTGTCGGGTGGCCGCGGATTGGGTTCGAAGGAAAACTTCGACATCATCTACAAGCTGGCCGACAAGCTGCACGCCGCCGCCGGCGCCTCGCGCGCCGCGGTGGACGCGGGCTACTGTCCCAACGACATGCAGGTCGGCCAGACCGGCAAGATCATCGCGCCCGATCTCTACATGGCCATCGGCATTTCCGGCGCCATCCAGCACCTGACGGGCATCAAGGACGCCGGCACCATCGTCGCGATCAACAAGGACGCCGACGCACCGATCTTCGAAGTTGCCGACATCGGCCTGGTCGGCGACCTGTTCAAGCTGGTGCCGGAGCTGGAAGCGGCGGTGTGAGGTCCCACC
>DAIUEL010000354.1:0-1517 GCA_036845145.1 Rhodanobacteraceae bacterium
AAGGACGCGATGCTCTACATCACCGTGATCGCGGCGGTGGTGATCATTCCGATCAAGCTGGGTGGCTACGGCGCAGTGTTCGACGCCGCCGAAAAGGCGTTCGCCACGAAAGGCGGTGATACCGGCGTGCTGCTGAAACCCGACCAGTACTGGTCGTTCGCGACGCTCGCGCTGGGCTCGGCGTTCGCGCTGTTCCTGTACCCGCACGCGACCACCGCGACACTTTCGGCCGACGGGCCGCAAACCATCCGCCGCAACGCGGTGTGGCTGCCCGCATACAGCGTCATGCTGGGCTTGGTCGCCCTGCTCGGCTACATGGCGCTGGCCGCGCACATCGAAGTCACGGACGGTTCGATGGCGGTGCCCGCGCTGATCAACGCGAGCTTTCCGCCGTGGTTCGCGGGGTTCTGCTTCGCCGCGATCGCGCTGGGCGCGCTGGTGCCGGCGGCGATCATGTCGATCGGTGCGGCCAACCTGTTCACGCGCAACATCTGGCGCGCCTACGTCAACGGCCACTTGACCGATGCGCAGGAATCGCGGATCGCCAAGAACATTTCGCTGCTGGTGAAGTTCGGCGCGCTGCTGGCGGTGCTGTACCTGCCGACCAAATTCGCGATCGACCTGCAACTCCTGGGCGGCATCTGGATGCTGCAGATTTTCCCGGCGGTGATCTGCGGTTTGTACACGCGCTGGCTGCGCGCGTCGGCGCTGCTGGCCGGCTGGCTCGCCGGCATGGTCCTCGGCAGCGCGCTCGCCTGGCAGCAGGGACTGAAGCCCGTCTACACCTTCGTGTTCGGCGACGCGCACTACGGCATCTACATCGGCCTGATCGCGTTGGCGCTCAACTTCATCATCTCCATTTTGATGACACTCGTTGCCGCAAGACTCAAGCGCGAAGGCCGCCCGGACCGCACGCAGGCGATCGATTACCAGGATGCCCTTCCGGATTGATAACGCCCCGGTTGGTTTGGCGACGTCGGGATGCTCTTGTAGGTTGGCGCTGAGCGCAGCGAAGCCCAACGCGGGTGGCGGTCCCCATCTGCCATCGCTAGGCTCTTGGGCTTCCCTCGGAACAAGTCCGGGATCAGCCCAACCTGCGAACTACCCGCCCACGTCGATCGTGACGCCGTTGCCGGCGCGGTTGAACGCCGGCACGGTCGTGGTCTTGAGATTCTCGAACGCCGTGCGCGCGGCCGCGAGCTCTGCCTGCAGCTTGGTGAAGTTGTCGCGCTGGGCAACGGTCGGTTCGTAGTCCGAACCACCGGCGGTGTTCTGGATGCCTTGGCCGACGCGGCCGGCGAGCCAGCGAAGATTCCAGTACATCCGGAACGGCGTGGAATATTGCTTGTCGTCGCTGAGCCTCGCTTCCGGGCTGACCAACTGGTTCTCGACTTCCAGGATCTGCGCATCGAGATTTTGCAGCGCATCCGCCGTGGCGCCCGAAGCGTGCGTCCTCAATTGATCCTCGATCTGCTTGCGCCACTTTTCCATGGCGTTGACCATGTCCGACGTCTCGC
>DAIUEL010000355.1:0-1506 GCA_036845145.1 Rhodanobacteraceae bacterium
CCGAGCAACGCCGCCGCGAACCCGTGCGGCCGATGCGCGACGGCGCTGACCACCAAGGGGCCGACGATCTGGCCGATCGCGAACGCCGCGGTCATCACCGCGATGAACGACGTGGCTTCCGCGCCGGCCGCGCGACGCGCTTCGCGCAATCCCAGCATCGTCACCACCATGTAGGTGCCGCCGACCAGCAAGGCCGCGATCAGGATCGCGGTGAGCGTCGGCCATAGCGCCGGCAACGCGACGCCGGCCATCATCAACAGGTAACAGATCGACCACAGCTTGCGATCGTCGACGTGCGCCAGCCAACGTGCGGCGATCCACGTCGACAGCGCCGACGCGGCGCCGAACACCGGCCACGCCAGTCCGAACACCAGCGGATCGGTGATGTAGCGGTGCGCCATGTCCGGCAGATAAGTCGCCGGGATGATGTAGCCGAACCCGAGCGCGCCGTAGCACCACATCAAGCGGCGTTTGTCGGCATTCCAATGGATGCGGGTGGATGCGCCGAATGAGGCTTGCACTGCGGCGCCGCTGCGAAAGCTGCGCCACAGCGCCAGCGTCGCGAGCAGCGTCAACACGCCGAATACCTGCCACGTGCGGTCCGAATTCCACTGCACCTGCATGGCGGCCATGCAGACCAGCCCCGCCGCCGCGACGCCAACACCCACCCCCGCGTAGACGATGCCGTTCGCGTCGGCGCGCCGGAGGTCGAGCAGGCGGCCCAGCGTCCATGCCGACACGTGCACCAATACCCACGCGCTGGCGACGCCCGCGAGCAGGCGCAGGCACAACTGCAGGGCAAACACGTGCGCGAGACCCATCGCGAACGTCACCACCGCGATCAGCAGCAATCCGCCGCGCACCGCCTGCACCAACGAAAGGCGCGCCGCGCACGACGCACCAAGGAAATAGCCGAGGTAGTTGGCCGCCGCCAGCCAGCCGGCGGCGCGCAGGGTCAAGCCCGCGTCGGTTTCCATCATCGGCATCACCGGCGTGAACGCGAAGCGTCCAATGCCCATCGCCACCGCCAGCGCGATCAGTCCGGCGGACGCGATCGCGGCCGGGCTGCCGTGCGCGTTCGCAGGTTCGACGTTTGCTTTGAGCGGCGCGTGCATCGCCCCATTATCGCGGCGCGCGCAACGCCAGCACCCGCTTTCTGGGTGTGATCAGAACAGCAACAACAGCGCCGGCACCAGCACGCCCGCGACCAGCGTCGCGCCGTAACGAAGACGATGTCGCGTGTAGCGCCAGCCCATGTAGATGCCGGTGACCGTCGAAAGGATCAGGCTGAGCGATACCAGCACGAAGAAGATCTTCATCGGCCACAGGTTGCGTTTGGCCGGTGCGGGTGATGACTTGTCGTTCGCGCGCGCCTGTGCGCCGGCCTTCGGAGCAGCGTTCGGATTCGCGACAGAAGGCTTCGGCGGGCCACGCTTCGCCGGCACCTCGAAGCTCTGCTTCTTGTGCATGTGCGCGATGCTGGCGATCCACGCCGGCGGCTTGTAA
>DAIUEL010000356.1:0-1500 GCA_036845145.1 Rhodanobacteraceae bacterium
CCAGGAGCTCGGCATCGTCGACCATGTCGGCCTTGTTCATGTACACCACGATGTACGGCACGCCCACCTGGCGACCCAGCAGGATGTGCTCGCGGGTCTGCGGCATCGGGCCGTCGGCGGCACTCACCACCAGGATCGCGCCGTCCATCTGCGCCGCACCCGTGATCATGTTCTTCACGTAGTCGGCGTGCCCCGGGCAGTCCACGTGCGCGTAGTGCCGCTTCGGGCTTTCGTATTCCACGTGCGAGGTCGAAATCGTGATCCCGCGCGCCTTCTCTTCCGGCGCCATGTCAATCTGGTCGTAGGCCTTGAACTCGCCTCCAAAACGCTCGGCACCCACCTTCGTCAGCGCCGCCGTCAGCGTCGTCTTGCCGTGATCCACGTGACCAATCGTCCCCACGTTCACGTGCGGCTTCTTGCGCTCGAATTTCTCTTTGGACATGGCGTTCTACCTTGTGACTGACTCGTAGATTGGATGCTTGACGTTCTTTAACAGCGGGAACGGGCAACCGGTTTTGCGACTTGCCTTGTTCCCTGTTCCCGCTCTTCGCTTATCCCTGTTCCCGCTTCATCAGCTTTTCTTGATGATCGCTTCGGCGATGTTGGTTGGCGCTTCGGCGTAATGGTCGAATTCCATCGTGAAGGTGGCGCGGCCCTGGCTCATCGAACGCAACGTGGTTGCATAGCCGAACATTTCGCCCAGCGGCACCATCGCATCGATGGTCTTGCCCGATGGCGTGTCGTCCTGGCCTTGCAGGATGCCGCGCCGGCGAGACAGGTCGCCCATCACGTCGCCCATGTAATCTTCGGGCGTCACGACCTCGACCTTCATGATCGGCTCCAGCAGCACCGGATCGGCTTTGTTGAAGCCTTCCTTGAAACCCATCGAGCCCGCGATCTTGAACGCCATTTCCGACGAGTCGACTTCGTGGTACGAACCGTCGACCAGCCGCACCTTGACGTCGACGATCGGAAACCCGGCCATCACGCCGTTGGCGACCGCTTCTTGGATGCCCTTGTCGACCGCCGGGATGTATTCCTTCGGGATCACGCCGCCGACAATGCCATTCTCGAACGCATAGCCCTTGCCGCGCTCCTGCGGTTCGATTTCCAGCACGACGTGGCCGTACTGGCCCTTGCCGCCGGACTGGCGCACGAACTTGCCTTCCTGGCGAACCGGCTTGCGGATGGTTTCGCGGTAGGCGACCTGCGGCTTGCCGACATTGGCTTCGACATTGAACTCGCGCTTCATGCGATCGACGAGGATATCCAGATGCAACTCGCCCATGCCGGCGATGATGGTCTGGCCGGACTCTTCGTCGGTGCGCACGCGGAAGGACGGATCCTCCTGCGCGAGGCGTGACAACGCGAGGCCCATCTTCTCCTGGTCCGACTTGGTCTTCGGCTCGACCGCCATCGCGATCACCGGCTCGGGGAAGGTCATCCGCTCGAGCGTGATCACGTGATCGGCCGCGCACAACGTGTCGCCGGTGGTGACGT